>CAZUGP010000087.1:0-16558 GCA_964619965.1 uncultured Acidobacteriota bacterium | reverse complement strand
CGCGCGACCCTGCCACGCGCCGTTTCGAGAAGAGGGATCAGAGCGATCGTGGGGCCTAGCGTCATGAGCAGGAAGCTGAACGATGCCGGGTATTTCGTGGTGTTCAGGAGCCCGAGGGGCGACGCCCCGTTCCACGGCCTCGGATCGCCGTAGAAATTGAATCCGCGGAGCACCAGAAAAAGCGACGTGGCGGAGAGGCCGATCGCGAGGCAGAGTCGACGCCGGCGCGCTTGGTCTTCGGCCATGACCGTTCCGAATGCGTAACCCGCTGCCATCACGCCGATCCAAGGAATGATCGAATAGAGCACGGTGAGCTGCGTGAGCCCGGCGCCCAATACGATGGGACCGGCGGAGAATCCGACGTAGAGAATCTTCATTAGCCCGGCGATCGCGCTGTCCGGGGATTCCGACACCCACCGAACGACCGCTGGGCCGACGGCGTTGTGCCCCGCGACGATCAGGAGCCCGATGACTCCGACCAGCGTGACGGGAAGCCGCACCAATCCCGCCATCAGGATCATGCACCAGCCGATCACCCATATCACTCCGGCCAGCAGGTAGTTCCCGAAATCGAAATTGAAAGTCCACGCGACGCGCATTACGGTCAACTCGAGCAGCACGAGCCACGCTCCGCGCGTCAGCAAGAACCGCGATAGATCGCGGTGGCTCCTGCCGTAGAAGAAGGCGCTGGTTCCCGCGAGGAACACGAAGGCCGGGGCGCAGAAGTGCGTCACCCACCGGGTGAAGAAGATCCCAGGCGTTGGGCCACCGGCCGGAAGCCCCGAAAACACGCGCACATGATCGATGGCCATCAAGACCATCACCGCGCCGCGGACGATGTCGATCGAGGCGAGGCGCTTGCCGGGCACTGTCGTGGCGGTCACGCTTTGCGGGCTCCAGGGTCGATCGACCGCGCCCCTTATACTCCAACCCCTACGATGGAACTTGTGAGAGCTCGGACCCTTGCATTCACGGCGTCGGCCCTCACGGCCTTCGCAGCCAACTCTCTGCTCTGTCGACAAGCACTGGGGCATTCGGCCATCGACGCCGCCAGCTTCTCGACGATCCGATTGGCATCCGGTGCCGCGACGCTCCTGATGATCAGTCGATCGACCGGGCGTGGTTCCTTCGCCATACGCGGCACGTGGGGATCGGCGGCGTTGCTCTTCCTTTACGCCGTCCCCTTCTCGTTCGCGTATCTCAGTCTCTCTGCGGGGACGGGGGCGCTGATCCTGTTCGGGGCGGTCCAGGCGACGATGCTCGCGGGGGCGGTGTCGTCGGGCGAGCGGCTGCACGTCGTGCAGTGGTTGGGCCTCGTCCTCGCCTTCTGCGGCCTTGTCTATCTCGTGATGCCCGGTGTTGCAGCGCCATCAGCGATCGGTTGCGCGCTCATGACGGTCGCAGGAGTCTCGTGGGGCGTGTACTCGCTGCGAGGTCGCCGCGCCTCGGACCCGCTCGCGGAAACCGCCGGGAACTTCGTTCGTGGCGTCCCGCTCGCAATCGTCGTCGGCGTTGTCGCAGCGTCGCACGCAGAGGCGAGCGCGCAGGGTGTGCTGCTAGCGGTGCTGTCCGGCGCGTTGGCGTCCGGCGTCGGGTACGTCGCTTGGTACGCCGCGCTGACAGGCCTCACCTCGGCTCAAGCTGCGAGCGTTCAGCTGGCCGTCCCCATCCTCGCGGCCGCGGGAGGCGTGGTCTTTCTTTCGGAGCCGGTGACGGTTCGGTTGGTACTCTCGTCGTTCTTGATTCTAGGTGGCGTTGCGCTCGCGCTCATGGGCCGTCGTCGGTAGACCAGCCGAGCGGGCACCGATAGCACGAACTTGCTTGACCGATATTGCCCGACGCCTGTTCAGGCTACCCAAGCCGATGCTCTGCTTCTCGTGCGAGATCTCGTGTCCGTCCATTCGCGAGTGGCTAGGCGTCCGTTATCGATGCTTCAGATAATGGTCGTTGAGCATGCGCGTCAACGAGAACGCTTCGCGTGCGTGTTGCGCCTGCAGTGTCGTCCCCTCGAGTGGCTGAAGGATCGTGACCGTAATACTAAGACTTGGCGAGATGTTGCACGATCCGTTTACGTTCCCGGAAATGGCGATGCGGTAGTTCGAAAGTGCGACCGTGTTGGCCGCCAAGGCTGTGCCCGTAACGAATTCCGACCCCGCGGTGCCGTAGTAGCTCGAAATTGTGTCCATCTGACCGCTGAGGGACTGTCCTGTGATGGTGCCCCCCCCAGCATCGGAACCGAAGTCGCCGGTGTCACAAGCGTAGGTCCGCGCAAGATGCGTGTATGAGGTTCCGCTCTCCGAAGTAACGATCGGCCCAGAATGGACACAGTAGGCGGCAGACGCGATTCCCGCGACCGTCAGGCCGTTGAAAGAAGTCAAGTCGCCGGTGCACCCTGTGAGAATCGCGGACCCGGCGTTGTTCGCTACGGTACTCCACACACCTGAAACACTTGCCGGTGGAGTCTCGAGGACGTTGTTTCCGCCGCCTCGGCTGCACGACAAGAGCGCCATGAAAATCGGAACTACGAGCGCGAGAGATCTTCGCATCGGCGCCTCTCCCTATGAATGAGAGTGATTATCGGAATCGCCCTTTTCTTCTGTGCCACGAGTGCCTCTACGGCGTCGCGAGCGCGGCGGCACGTTCCTGCTCAAGGTCAACGGCCACGCGAGTGGGCGACCCCGGCAGTACGGAAAGCGTCTTCGACCAGCTCTGAAAGTCCTGCTTGCGAATCTCGAGGGTGTGTTTCCCGGCGTTCAAGTGGAATTCCTCGAGCGGGCTGGTGCCGACGAATTCCCCGTCGATGTAGACCTCGGCTCCAGCTGGTGTGGTCCTGATCCCGACGGGAACAAGCGCTCCATCTGCGTGCACGCCGATGTGGGCGGGTGTCCGGTCAATGGCCACGATCCCGATTCGGTCCCAAATAGATTGATCGCACTCGGCGGCCAAGTGCCCGACAGCGGAGATTACGTCGCGCGTGAGCTCGTCGACGTTCTCTGCGAGCTCATCCTCCTTCAGTCCCATGGCGGACCCACGCTCCTGGCGCAAAGCAAAGACCGGTGTCCCCGCGCCCTGGCGCGCGCAGCGCAGTCGCAGATCGGCCCAGGACTTTCCGGCACCAAAGCCGACCCAAAAGCGTGCGGCGCGGCTTCCAGTCGTTAGAGTCACGAACTCACCGTCGATGACGAGGTCGGCCGTGACCGGTGTCGAGTCGGTCACGACCGTTACGGATTGCTCGCCGAGGCGTGCTCGCAAAGCGTTGGCGAGCCCATCCGCGAACCGGCGAGCGTAGGCGATGGCCGGTTGCTTCCCCTTGAACTCGCCAGTGACCTTGGGCGGGTGAATCGCGATGGTCTTCGCGCAGGCCCACGCGTTGGCGTCCTGCCAGTCGATCTGATCGATGTCATTACCGAGCGACGGGAGTCCAGCCGCGCCGACCGCGAGAACTACGGTCATGGTCGCAATGCGCGTGGAGTGCAGCGACGCCCGATGTGACTTCGACACGAGGGGTCTCCCTGGAACGTCAGTTGCCGTCTCTGGTGTAGCCCTTGCTCGAGAGCCTGACCATCGAGACTCCTCAGGCTCAGCGCGACGCGCGCCTAGAACGGAACACCGTCGTCAACAACCACGCCCGTAGGGAGCTCGTCGATCGAGGGAGCGGGTAGCGCGATCGTGACCGTCGCGGACTGACCCGCCGCCGCAGTGACTGGTGCCGTCACGACCGTCGGTCCAACGCTCGTGAGAACCCGGGAGGTGACGGTTTCCGTCTTCGTCATCGTCGTAGGGTTGAAGACGGTGATCGCGACCTCGTTTCCGCGCACAACGACAGATTGAATCGTCAGTGCTGGTCCATTCAAGGCGCTTGTGGGAGTCGCCGCCGCCATGGCCAGGACCAGCGCTCCTACCGCGATCGTCAACTGCGTAAGCCGGCTGTTGGTCGTTCTCATGTGTCCCCCCCAAGGGCTTGATGGCCTCAGAAAATCATCAACAATGCCTCCGTAACGAATGCCATATCTGTGACGCCTAGTTGAATATGGTTACGCAACGTATTTCGACAACGTAAGTGATCCTATAGGGATTACTGAATTTAGAATGGATGGAAGAACCGACCTTTACAGGCCGTGCTGCTGCAACTTCCGGTAAAGCGTCGCTCGCGAGACTCCGAGAAGCCCCGCAGCCCGCCGCCGATTCCCATTGGCGGCCGCGATGGCCTGCCGGAGCTGTTCCTTCTCGCCCGACTTGAGTGAGTACGTCACCTTTCCCGCCTCGTGGGCTGGGATCAGAGTCCGGCGGAGCACCGGGTCGGATTCGATCAACGCGACGCTGATCGCGCGATCGCCTGCGAGCAGCGAGAGGCGCTGTAGCGCGTTTTGAAGCTCCCGCACGTTCCCCGGCCACGCGTAGCGCTCGAAGAGGCCCATGGCGTCGCCGTCGATGACGCACGGAGTGCGGCCGCGCTCCGCGGCGATCCTATCGAGGACGTGCGACGTGAGCAGCGCGACATCTCCCGGCCTATCGCGCAGCGGCGGGATCTCGATCGTGAGCACTTGGAGCCTGTAGAGGAGGTCGAGACGGAAGCGGCCGGCCTTGATCTCCGCCTGGAGGTCCCGGTGCGTCGCGGTGATGAGCCGCACATTGACGGGGACCGGCTTCTCGCCGCCGACCCGTCGGATCGCGCCTTCCTCGACGACACGCAACAGACGCACCTGCATCGCGGGCGACATGTCGCCGACCTCGTCGAGAAAGAGCGTGCCCCCGTCCGCCTGCTCGAACAGACCGGGGCGGCTGCGCTCGGCGCCCGTGAACGCGCCGCGCACGTGGCCGAACAGCTCGGTCTCCAGAAGGGTCTCTGGGATCGCCGCGCAGTTTTCTCCGAGGAACGGCCGGCGGCGCCTCGGGCCGTGCACGTGGATCGCCCGGGCGACGAGCTCCTTGCCTGTCCCGCTCTCCCCGCGAATCATGACCGGAAGATCGGTCGCGGCGACCTTCTCGATGAGACTGAACACCGCCTGGATTCCGGGCGACCTCCCGACGAGGTTCGCGAACGACGTGCGCGCCTCGGCCGCTTCCGCAAGATGACGATTCTCACGCTCGAGCCGCACGCGCATGCGCGTGTTCTCGATCGCCAGCGCCGCCTGATCGGCGAACGCCTCCACGAAGCGCAGGTCGTCTTGGGTGAACAACCGCCCGTCCTTCCGGCTGTCCAGGTAGACGGTGCCGATCACCCGCCCCCGCGACCGCAGCGGCACGCACATCAGCGAGCGGATGTGGTAGAGGCTCACGCTGGCGAGATCGCGGAAACGCTCGTCGCTGCCGGCATCGAGGGCGAGGAGCGAGCGCCCCGAGCCTGCGGCCGCGACGATGCGGCGGCTGAACGACTCGGCATCCCGCACCGTCTCGCTCTCCAGATTCCGCGTCAGGTGGACGGAGAACTCCCCCTGGCCGGGCCCCTCGCGGTCCTCCCGCAAGAAGATCATCCCCCGCTCGGCCTCGACGGCGCGCAGCGCCAGATCGAGGATCGTCTCCAAGAGGCCGTCGGCATCGGGCTCCGAGTTCAGCACGCGGATCATGTCGTAGAGCGTGAACAGCCTCGTCTGGCTCCGGCGCGCGCCCGCCGAGCGCAGGGTGCGTAGACCCGCGTACACCGGCCGTTCGAGGAAGTCGGCGCGGACCGCCTCGTCGTCGATCCGAGCGGCCGCCCGCTCGAGGAGACCGCGCCCCTGTTCCGCGACCGTGTCGGCCTCGCGCTCTTGCCCCGAACGCTCCAAGGCGTCCGCGAGCTGCGCCAAGGCCCGAGCCTCGAACGCCAGATACCCGCCCGCTCGAGCGGCGGTCACCGCCTCCGTCGCGGCGATCCGCGCGGCTCCCGCTCCGCCCCGCGTCGCGTGGTAGGCCGCAGTCGCGAGAGCGGCGCGGATGCGGATCTCCGGTTCGACCGGCTCGCCATCCCCAGAGGCCGCGACGTCGAACTCGGCGCGGATCTGCTCGAACGGGTCGACGCAGTCGGGTCGCGCTCGCCGCTCCAACTCGATGACGAGCCCCATGAGCCACGCGCGGCGTTTGCCGCGCTGGCGGCAGCCCGCGAGACTCTGCGTCAGCAGCGCGCGGATTTCCCGGTCGTCCCCCCCTCCCGATTCCATCCACGCATCGGCCAGCAACATCCGCGTGTAGTCCACGATCTCGGGCTCGACCTGCGCAAGCGGCATGTCGAGCGCTTGCCTCAACCCGGAGACGGCCTCCCCCGCACGGCCGCACCGGATCCGCGCGTCCGACAGGCCGCATCGGTTCACGAGGATGAGGTTGTGGTCACCTAGGTGAAGCGCGAGGTCGGCAGCCTGCTCGGCGATCTCGATCGCCCGGTCGAGCCTCCCCAAATCGATCGCATTCATGACCATCTTCGACAACGCGATCTCTTGAATTCCGAGATGCCCGCGGGCGATCGCCGCGGTCTTTACCTCTTCGAGGATCGAGGTCGCGTCGTCGTAACGGCCCGACCGGGACCGCATCACCGCGAGCCCCACACGCGCCTTGAGGTCTTGCCCGTCCTTCGGTTCGCCGCCGTCCGTCGCGGCGCCCCGCCGGTAGAGCTCGATCGCCTCGAGGAAGTCCCCCTCCGCCGCGGGGTCCCGCAAGCGCGCGCGACACGCGGCCAGTGTGTGCAGCGTGTCCGCCTCGCCTCGTGCGTCTCCTTGCGCTTGGAACAGCCGCCTCGCCTCTTCCAGGACCGGAATCGCCTCCACCTCGCGGCCGAGCCTGCCGAGCCCCACACCCGCGGTCTTGCGCGCCTGCGCGAGCCGGACGGCGTTTCCCGACGCCACGGCGAGGCGCGCGACGTCCTCGACGACCGCAAGGGCCCGGTGGAATCGCCCCGTCTGCACGAGAGCGAACGCTTGCACCCCGAGCGCTTCGGCGCGCGCGTCCTCGTCGGGCGCAAACCGGACGGCGGCGCCGGCGGCGCGCGCGGCCGCGGCGTAGATCCCGGACCTCATCAGCACCTCGGCCTGCCGGCGCCTGAGCGCATGACGACCCGTCCTGCCTCGACCGAGGAGACGGAGCGCGTCCGCGTAGCGCGAGGCCGCGCCCACGGGATCGCCCGCGGACTCGCGCGCTTCCGCGGCGCGGAGAGTCGAATCCATCGCGCGTTCGAGCTCACCGGCGCCGATCCACAGCGTCGCGATCAACGAGGGATCGGCGTCGTCTCCCGCGTCCGATTCGAGCAGCTCCGCAGCGGCGAGGTGCAAGGCACGCCGCCTCTCCGGATCCATGCGCGAGAGGAGCTGTGCGACCAAAGCGCTGGAGTCGAGAAACCAGCGTCCCTCTTTCCGGTAGGCAAGGCCGGCCGCGGTGGCCTCGTCGGACGCGGCGCGCGACGACGCGGGGCTTAGTCCCGAAAGCGCCGCGGCGTGGGCGTCCTTCACGCCCCTCCGCAGAACGGCCACGCTCTCGAGCCAGAGCTTCGCGGGAGCGGAGATCCGTTCGAGCCACGCCCAGGGAACCGGTGTTCCGACGGCCGGCGCGGGAACCCGCCCGCCGCGCTCCCACACCGCTTCGACGAGGAGAGACTCCGCCACCGCGGGCGATCCCTCGCACGCCGCAAGCAGCCAGGCGACCCGCTCGTCGGAGACGAGTCCCCCGGTCGCGCGGCACGCCATCGCCCGGACACCTTCGGCATCGATCGGGCCGAGGTCTGCTCGCCGTAGCGTCGGTACGGTGCCCGTTGCGAGTAGGAGACTCCGCAGCGCGGGATGCTCGATCGCGTCGACGCGCAGAGCGGCCACCACCTGCAGGGCCGGAGCATCTCCCTCCCGCGCGACGCGCTGGAGGAGGTCGAGCGTCTCGGCGCCCGCCGCGTGCACTTCGTCGAGCAGGACCAGCGTGGGCCCCTTCTGCGCCGCGGCACGCAGGTCGGCCAGCCGGTGGCGAAGGCGCCCGAAGACGGAAACGACGTTCCATCCGCGCAGAATCGCCTCGGCTTCGAGCCAGCGGAGGATCCGCGTCTTCCCGGACCCGGGGCCGCCGCAGACCCACACCACCCGCGGACCCGCCGAGGCATCGAGCCCGTGGCGGATCTGCGCGAGGCTCGCCTCGCGCTCCGCGGGCGGGCCCGACAGCAGGCGCGCGGTACGGCTCGCGGGGGTCTCCGCGGGGTAGTGGCTGCCGCAGGATTCGTTGAGACGCGTGAGCGCCTCCGCGGCGCTCGCCGGACGCCGCTCCGGCTCGGGGGACAGGAGCTCCGAAAGCCAGTCGCGAAGCCCATCGGGATAACCGGCCGGCAGTGCCGGCAACACACGCGGCGGTTCGATCAACTCGCGCGCGAAGTCAGAAGCGTCGCTCGCCTGCACGTGGAATGGCGGGAGGCCGTAGACGATCTCGTGGAGAACCGCACCGAGCGCGTACAGATCGGAACGGCGGCTCGCGGCGCGATTGGCCAGCAGCTCGGGTGCCACGTAGGGGAGAGTGCCCGCAACGCGAAACGCTTCGGAGGGCTGATCCTTGGACTGCAGCGCGAGCCCGAAGTCTACGATCACGAGCCTGCATCCGAGCTTGGGCGTGTCGCGGACCAGCAGGTTGGCGGGCTTGAGATCACGGTGGATGAGTTCGAACTCGTGGAGAAACGCCAGCGCGCGGAGCGCCTCGACGGTCAGCTCCATGAAGACGCCGGGCCCTTCGTGGCGTACGGCCTCGACGATATCCCGCCCTTTGATGAACTCCAGCGTGAAGCGCGGGAGCCCGGAGTCCGGCGACGTGTCGAACTCGTCCACTTCGACCAAGTTGGGATGATGGAGACACGCGAGGGTCGCGAATTCCCGACGGAAGGCTTCGTCGTGTTGCGGCGCGCCCTCGGCTGCTAACTCCTTGAGCGCAAGCTCGTGACCAGGCCGGTAGCGATCCTCGACGAGCCAGACGCGCCCGGCTCCGCCCGCGCCGAGGATCCGTTTCATGAGATAGCGATCGCCGGCGCGCTCGTTTGATGTCATGGACGCATTCTGCGCCCGCTTTCGTCGATTCAGGCCGAGGATTCTTCGGGAATGTCTCGATTGCGAGACACAAGGCAATACCAACCGTGTTTTGACTGTAAACTGTAAACTGTTAACAGTTAACAGTTGACAGTTCACAGCAACGTCTCAGAATCGAGACATCTCTCCGGGCTGGCAGTCGATCCCAGGCCAGCGGCAATTCCTTCGTGCGCAACGACTTGCGGTCGACGGTGGCTTCAATCGGTCCGGCGGTCCCGATGTTGCGATGGGTCATGCCGCGGCGCGTCGTAGATTCCCGGGCACGGGTCGCGATCGAGCCGGTGAGGAGGTACTCGATGAACAGAAGTAGCTTCGTCGGAGGGCCGGTTCCGATCCTGCTGGCTCTCGTGGTCGGCGTGATCGTCGTGACCGCGTCGGCGTCGCAGCCCGCTTGGGCCGCTTCTTCGCAAGAATGCGTGACGGCGCAAGTGGACACACCATTTCGTCTTCCGGATGGGCTGCTCTATCCGGCCGGCCCGTTGACCCTTTGCGACAGCCGCACGTTGTCCCCTGTGAACGACCTGCACAAGATCCTCGTGGGAGGTTCGAGCGTCGGGCTCTTCGTCAGCCGGAGACGGAGTGCCGAGATCCGCTCGATCGACTCGCCAGAGCTCCTCTTCAATCGCGATACCGAAGGCAATCTCGAGTTGATCGGGTACACGATGCGGATTTCGGGCGGGAGCGTCGCCTACCGATTGAAGAGCGAGAACGTGACCTGGCAGGCGGCTGTTAGGCCCCCGCTGGGTGGCGGCGAAGCGGCGCCCGTCGCGGCCATCGTCGCCACGACAGGAACCCGTTGACCGCTCCACGGAGCTGACGAGCGCGCACGTTGGCGCGCCACCCCGCCGCGTCTCCCCCAACCCTCACGCGGCGGGGTGCCTTATTTTTTTCCCGATCAGCGGTTGCGCTCGGCCGCCGCTCCCGCCGCCGCGTCGTAAATGGCGATTGCCCAAAGCACGAGCGGAGCGCTCAGCATCACGACCGGTCCCCACCCGTCGCGCATCGCGGCAGGTAGTCCGAGGCCCAGCTGAGTGAGGAGGCGCGTACCTGCCGGGGTGACCAGAAGCCATGCAGCGCTCAGAAACCAGACGCCACCCAGGAAGACCGCCGCGCGCCGGCGATGCCCGGCGAGCAATTGTCCCCAGCCGGGAAGGAGGAGCGACGCCAGCCCGGCGACGATCGGATGGGATGCGTCCGGGACGCTCCCGCCGGCGGCGATCTCGTGGGCTTGGAGAACGGCGGCGAGGTGGAGCGTGATCGCCAACAGCGCGAGCGATCCCGCAGTGACGACCAATAGCTCGGGCGGGACGTCGAGAAGGCGGAGCGTCGGCACCAGGCGATCGAGCGTGACCAGCACCGACCACAAGCTCGCCGCGCAGAAGGCCATCCCCGAGAGGTAGAAGAGTCCCCACGCGATCTCACCCGCGACCATTTGGCCGAGGCCCGGGACGAACATCGAGAGGCTACCGGCCAGCGCCGGCCCGACCCCCGAGGATTCCACGCGCTTTTCGTGACGGATCGGTACCGGCCGGGGAAGGTCGGGAACCGCCCCGAACACCGGGTGCGGCTTGTCGAGCTCGACTTCGCCCAGGTCGTAGATCGTGTCCTCCCGGCTCATGCAGTCACCTCCGTCCCCGTCACAAAGCAACCGCGCCGCCAGCGGCGTGCGGCGTGGCGCTCGTGGGCCTTCTCCCCGCGATCGGCTACGAGATCGTCAGGAAGGAATACGGATTCGTCGTGACGCCACGCGCTATCATCCCGCCCCGTGTGCGGCATCTTCTGCCTCTTCGACGTGGAGAATGACGCCGCGCCCGCGGCGCGCGACACGGCGCTCAAGCAGGCGAGGCTGTTGCGCCACCGCGGCCCCGACTGGAGCGGGATGTGGGCGGGCGATCGCGCGGTGATGGCGCACGAACGGCTCGCCATCGTGGACGTCCTCCACGGCGCGCAGCCGCTTCGGTCGACCGACGGCAATCTCGTGCTCGCCGTCAACGGCGAGATTTACAACCACCTTCAACTGCGCTCCGAGATCGGCGCGAGCGGGGCGTTCCAGACCGACTCCGACTGCGAGGTCATCCTGCCGCTCTACGCGCGGGAAGGGCCCGGACTGCTCTCCCGTTTGCGCGGGATGTTCGCGTTCGCCCTCTACGACGCGACGAAGGACGACTGGCTGATCGCGCGGGATCCGATCGGGATCATCCCGCTCTACGTCGGACGGCGAAAAGACGGTTCGCTCGCGGTCGCTTCCGAGCTGAAGGCCCTGGTCACGATTTGCGAGAGCGTCGAGGAATTCCCGCCCGGTCACTATCAGACGCGCCGCGATCCTGTGCCTGTGCGCTATTACACGCGCGACTGGTTCGACGTCGACGCCGTTCCGGACCGCGAGGTCGGCCCAGCCGAGATCCGCGCGGCGCTCTCGGACGCGGTGCACTCGCATCTGATGACCGACGTCCCCTACGGCGTGCTGCTGTCGGGCGGCTTGGACTCGTCCGTGATCGGCGCGCTGGCCTCCGGTTTCGCGGGAAAGCGGGTCGAGTCGGGGGACAGCGAGGCCGCTTGGTGGCCTCGTCTGCACTCTTTCGCCATAGGACTGTCGGGCTCTCCCGACCTCGTGGCGGCCAAGCGCGCCGCCCAAGCGATCGGCACGGTCCACCACGGCTTCGAGTTCACGGTGCAGGAGGGTTTGGACGCCCTGCACGATGTGATCTGGCACATCGAGTCGTTCGACACCACCACCGTCCGGGCCTCGACGCCGATGTACCTGATGGCCCGCCGCATCCGCGCGACCGGCGTCAAGATGGTGCTCTCGGGCGAAGGCTCGGACGAAATCTTCGGCGGCTACCTCTATTTCCACAAGGCGCCGTCACCGCGCGCCTTCCACGAGGAGCTGGTGCGGAAGCTGCACCTGCTCCACCTGTACGACTGCCTCCGGGCGAACAAGTCGATGGCCGCGTGGGGCATCGAAGCCCGTGTCCCCTTCCTGGATACGCGCTTCCTCGACGTCGCGATGCGCGTCCACGCGCGACACAAGATGGTCGCCCCGGGCGGCATCGAGAAGAAGCTCCTGCGCGAGGCGTTCCTCGGCGCGCTCCCCGACGAGATCCTGTGGCGGCAGAAGGAGCAGTTCTCGGATGGCGTCGGCTACTCGTGGATCGACTCGCTCAAGGCCCACGCCGAAGCCCGGGTGACAAATCGTGAACTGTCGGAATCGGCGGAGCGTTTTCCCGTGGGCGCGCCGACGACGAAGGAGAGCTACTTCTACCGCACGATCTTCGAAGAGCTGTTCCCCCACAGGTCAGCCGCGGCCTGCATTCCTTCCGGCCCCAGCGTCGCCTGCTCGTCCCCCGCCGCGATCGAGTGGGACCCGTCGTTCAAGACCAACGCGGATCCGAGCGGAAGAGCCGTGAAGGGCGTGCACAAGGACGCGACGTAGCGCGAGCGCGTGCCACCGGGTTGTCGGCCGGCAACCGCCAGGGCTCGCAAACTCGCGGCGATGTCGCGTGAACCGAGGTATCTTCGATTCGTGGCCACGCCGATGTCGAAGCGCTACTCGACCGAATCGGACCTGTTGAACTTGCAGGACGACAGGTACCGGCACGAGCTTGTCGCCGGCGTGATCGTCGCCGAGCCATTCCCGACCCATCGCCACGACAGAACTTGCAGACGACTGCAACGCCTGCTGGAGTCTTTCATCGACGAAGGAAACCTCGGTGAAGTCTTCGGCGAAGCCGGGTACGTCTTGGCACGTGATCCTGACACCGTCCGCGGTCCCGATCTGTCCTTCGTCTCACGCGAGCGCCTCTCGAGCTTCGACGACACCCGATTCTTCTCGGGGGCGCCCGACCTCGCGGTAGAGATTCTCTCGCCGTCGAACCGCCGCGGGGCGATGCACGCCAAGGTCGCGGATTACCTCGCCGCGGGGGCGCGTCTCGTGTGGGTCATCGACCCCGCACGGAGATCGATCACCACCTACCGGACGCTCCTCGCCCCGCGCCGACTCGAATCGCACGAAACGCTCGACGGCGAGGACGTGCTTCCGGGGCTGGTGATTCCGCTCGCGTCGATCTTTGAGCGTTGAGTTCGGCTGGACGGCGTTAGCATTGTGATGTATATACATCGCATGACACGAACCCAGCTCTACCTCGACGATGGGATTCACGCGCGGCTCACCGCGCTGGCGCGTCGGCAGGGGCGCTCGCTCTCCGCGCTGGTGCGGGAGGCCCTGGCCAATTCGTTTGGCGACGATCGCGAGGACGAACGACAGAACTCCCTGAAAGCGATCGAGGGCTTGTGGAAAAACCGAAGCGATCTTCCAGGCACCGGCGCGTACGTGAGGCGGCTGCGTCGCGATACACGGTCGAAGCGGCTCCGTCCGAGCTGACCGGGGTTCTCCTAGACTCGGACGTCGTCATCGAGGTGCTCCGCGGACGCAAGGCGATCGTCGCGGCACTGTCCGAGCTCGAGGCGCGCGGCGTGGCGACCTTCACGTGCGGCGTCGTCGCAGCGGAGATCTTTGTCGGATTGCGGGCCGGAGAAGAAGCGGCGACCGAGTCGTTCTTTCATGCGAGGGGCGACGTCGTGATCGACGGGACGACCGGGCGGCGGGCAGGGAGCTATCTTTCGCGATACGCGCGGTCACACGGAGTCGAGATCGCCGACGCCTTGGTCGCCGCCGCGGCCGCGACGACGGGACTGCGCCTCTGGACCTTGAACCGAAAGCACTACCCGATGCGCGACGTTCGTTTTCTCGACGCCTAGCCGGCGCCAGGTTGTCGGCCGGCAACCGCAAGGGCTCGCAAACCCGCGGCGATGTCGCCGGAGCAATCGTTGCTGAGCCTCTGCCCTCCCCTTGCCACGACAGGACCTTCAGACGGCTCCTACGGCTGCTCGGAGATTTCGTCGAAGCTCATGGACTTGGCGAGGTGTCCGGGGAAACCGGCTACGGCTTGGCGCGCGGTCCCGACACCGTCCGCGGCCCCGATCTGTCGTTTGTCTCGCGCGAGCGCCTTTCGAACCTGCGTCGCCCCGCGTCGGCTCGAATCACACGAGACCCTTGATGGTGAGGACGTTTTTCCTGGGCTCCTGATTCCGCTCGCGTCGATCTTCGAGCGCTGACCCAGACCGGAGCATCGCCACACCACCTCGTTCCTTGACCACGGAGAGACCCCGCCGCACAATGTGTGCATGAAACGTACGAATCTTGTGCTTGATGGGAAGCTGCTCGAAGAAGCGCTTCGGCTGAGCGGGGAGCGAACCTATTCGAGGGCCGTGGAGCGCGCCTTGACCGAGTTCGTCCTCAAGGTCCGCGCGCGTCGCATTCTCGACCTCGCCGGTTCCGGCCTGTGGGAAGGGAACCTGTCGGAGATGAGGCGGGATTGGGTGGTTGGCGAGCGCACGGCGAAGAAGTCGAAGCGTGGTTCTCGTTGACACTTCGGTCTGGATCGAGGTCTTCCGGAAGGGGACCCGTTTCCAACTCGAGTCCGCCGTCGCCACAGACGACATTGTGACCTGTCTTCCCGTCGTCCAGGAGGTGCTTCAGGGATTCCGCGAGGAGAGAGCGTTCGCGCTCGCGCGCGACGCGATGCTCTCGTTCCCCATCGTGGAGTCCCCGCTCAGGGCCGAGGTGGTTCTCGAGGCCTCGAATCTCTTCCGCGCGGCGAGACGCGCAGGCCTCACCGTCCGTTCGAGTATCGACTGCCTGATCGCGGCGTGTGCAATCCGCAACGGTCTCACCGTCCTGCACCGGAATCGCGACTTCGACGCCATCGCGCGGATCTCGAGCCTCGAGATTCGAGACATCCGGTCCTGACGGCCCGTTCTTCCCCTACGCTTGCGCCACGCGCATTTTTACGACTCTCCGCGCGTACGCGATGACGAACGCCCACATCGCAAGGACGAGCAGGCTCGCAAGCCACGGCTTGCCGAGCGTGACGACCGCGGCGTCGTAGCCCCCGTGAGCCACGGCCGCGGCGTAGACGAGGCCGTCGATCGGCCCGACGACGCCGATGAAGTACGCAAGCTCCGACGTGGGGCCGTCGCCCGGGCCTGGGAATCCGAGCTGCCCGAGGATGGAATACGCGCCGGCGGCCAGGACCGCCGCGACGCCTCCGAGGAGAAAACCGAAGACCAGCATGCGGCGCGGAGAAGGACAACGGATCGGTCGCTCACGAGCGGATTCTTCGCGGGAGCGAGGTCGGGATATAAAGGGCAGATGAGCCGTCGTGTCTTCGTCAGCGGGATCGGGGCGGTGACGCCCTACGGGCTGGGAAGCGGCGTGCTTCGCGACGGGTTGTTCTCGGGCCGATCCGCGATCGGGCCCCTCCGCGCGTTCGACGCATCGCGCTTTCCATCGCGCATCGGGGGCGAGATCCCGCCGCTCGCGCTCGACGAGCACTTCGACGAACGCGAGCTGCCGTGGCTGAGCACTTTGGCCGCGCACGCCGTGATCGCCGGGCGCCTTGCGGTGACCGACGCGGACCTCGTGGAAGTCGTTCCTACCGGCCGCGGTGGCGTGATCTTCGGCACGGGCTTTGGCTCGCTCGCCGAGGCGGGCCCGCATTTCGTGAAGTGGTCCGAGATCGGTGACGCGGCCGCTCGACCCACGACGATCCCGGTCCTGATGTTGAACGCCCCCGCCGCCCAAGTCGCGCGGCACCTGGGCCTGACGGGGCCCAGCCTCACTTTGGCGACGGCGTGCAGCTCGGGAAGCAACGCGATCGGCCATGCCCTCCGTGAGATCCGCGCGGGACGGCAGGACGTCGTGCTGGCGGGAGGGGGCGAGCACGCGCTGACCGAGCTCATGCTCCTCTCGTGGTCGCGCCTTCGCGTGTTGTCACGCCGCAACGACGAGCCCGAGCGGGCCTCGCGCCCCTTCGACGCCGATCGCGACGGGTTGGTCCCCGCCGACGCCGTCGTCTTCTTGGCGCTCGAGACCGAAGAACACTTGAAGGGCCGCGGTGGCCGGGCGCTGGCCGAGCTCGTGGGATACGGGAGTAACTGCGCTGCGGAGCACCTGACGGCTCCCGACCAGGCGAGCGAGGTCGCCGCGATGCGCGCCGCCCTCGATGACGCGGGGTTGGCGCCCGACGCCGTCGATCTGGTCGTGGCGCACGGGACCGCGACGCGGCGCAACGATGTCGTCGAGGGCCGCGCGCTTCGCGAGGTTTACGGGCACGACGGCGCGTTTCCCGCACTCGCTGCGGTGAAATCGATGATGGGGCACGCGATGGGCGCGTCGGGAGCGATCGGAGCCGCGGCCGCGTCGTTCGCGCTCGCCTCGAGCACGATTCCCCCCACGATCAATCTCGACACGCTCGACCCCCAGTGCAATGTCTCCGGATTTTCACTGGTCGCCACACCGCGCTTCCTCCGCCACGCGATGGTGAACGCGTTCGCGTTCGGAGGTCACAACGCGGTGTTGATCTTACGCCGCGTCTGAGGGGTGATCGGTGATTGGGGACATTCTGCTTTTTACTTCAGAAACGATAAGGGGGCAGCAACCGAAAAACGACCGCGTTTCGGTTGCTGCCCCCTTATCGTTTCTG
>CAZUGP010000086.1:0-35756 GCA_964619965.1 uncultured Acidobacteriota bacterium | reverse complement strand
CGGCTAGTTCCGAGGGCGTTCCGTGCCGGAAGATTCGGCCCTGGCTGATAATATAGGCCCGGTCCACGATCTGCAAAGTCTCGCGAACGTTGCGATCGGTGATGAGCACCCCGAGACCGCGGGTCTTGAGTCCGATCACGGCGCGCTGCAGCTCCCCCACGGCGATCGGATCGATGCCGGCGAACGGCTCGTCGAGCAGCATGTACCGTGGATCCAGGGAAAGCGATCGTGCGATCTCGACGCGCCGCCTTTCGCCGCCGGAGAGCGCGTAGCCCGGCGTGCGCGCGACGTGGGCCAAGCCGAACTCCTCGATCAACTCGCGCGCCCGCTGGTGCGCGGTGTCGGCGTCCTCCCCCTTCAGCTCGAGCACGGCGAGGAGGTTGTCCTCGACGCTGAGCCGGCGAAAGACCGAGGCCTCCTGAGGCAGGTACCCGACGCCGGCGCGCGCGCGCAAATACATTGGGTACGAGGTGATGTCGCGGCCGTTCAAGAGCACGCGACCCTGGTCGGCCGGGACGAGCCCGAGAATGAGGTAGAACGAAGTCGTCTTCCCCGCCCCGTTGGGTCCCAAAAGACCGACGATCTCGCCGGGCGCGATGGCGACCGAGACGTCCTCGACCACGCGCCGCCCGCCGTACGCCTTGCTCAATCCCTCGCCGACGAGGCCCGCCGAAACCGAAGGCCCTGCCACCACCGCATCCTGGTCCATGCTCACCTTCAGTTTTTCGGTGTCCGAATCGTCGCGCGGTCACGCTCACCCGACTCCACTTCCAGCGCGCCGGTGTCGACGTCGTAGCGTAACACTCGCCCGACCGTCGTCCCCCCTTTGGGGCCGGTGCTGCGCACCGTTGCGGGTGCCTTGTCGCCGAAGACGCGAAGAACGCGCGCCACCGTGTCGTAGACCGCACGATCGCCCTCGCCCGTGGCCGTCGTCGGAACGCTACGCTCGCCCGGAGTGCGGTACTCGAAGCGGACCCCGTCCAATGCCTGAACTTCGCGCAGCCCGGGTCCTCCCGCGGCCAAGGTCGCAACCAATCGCGGCGTCTGAAGCCAGCCTTCAGCCTGACGCACGCGGACGCTCCCGTCGTACTCGGCGGTGTGCGCGGTACCGCGGTAGGCCAGTTGGTCGGCGCCAATTTGGACGTAGTCGGCTTCAGTCGCGGCGCGCGTCGCTTCCCGAGGCGTGCGCGTGGCGACGTGGCCCCGAGCGTTCAGCACTTCGCCCTCCTGGACCAGCTCGACCTCGTCGGCGGAGAGCGTGCGCTCTCCCTGCCACCCGCGGACGTCCCCGCGGAACACGAGGCGCGCGCCCGTGTTCGCGCTCTCCAAGGATGCCGAGACGAAATGCACGGCCTCGGTCGACGTGAACATCGGCGAGGTCCCGGCGGGCTGTGACCCCGAGCCGGGTAGCAGGGTCGACTCGACCCGACCGTCGGCCAGCAGTTTGGCGCCGCGCAGGTCGCTGACAATCGTGTCGGCACTGATCCGAGTCTTCCCGCTCGCAAGGCGTGCGCGCCGGTTGCCGGATCCCACGAGCGTCACGGTGCCCTGTGCATCGAGCGACGTGAAGCGGGCCTCGGCGGCCTCACCTGCGGCTTCTGGACCATCGAATCGAACGACACCGGTCGCGAGGCCATCGCGCACGGTGCCCTTCGCATCGATCGTCGCGTGAAGCGCATCGCATGAAAGGCGTCCGTTGCCCTTTTGCGTCGGGCCGGACGCCACGACCTGGCCCGACGCGTCCACGGCGAACGTCTCCGGAGTGTCGAGGGCCCTCGCTTCGATCCGGTCGGCGGCGATCGTTCCACGCGGGTGTTGAATCCGGGCGGCTCCCGACAGGCTGAAGCCAACGAGATGGCCGTGATCATCCCACGACGCGCGCGCCTCACGCGCGGAGAAACGTGCCAGGCCGCTCCCTAACCCCGTGGCCCTTCCGGTGACCGCAGGTGAGGCCGTCACGTTCAGGAGCCCGCCTCCCGGCCGGCGCTGGACGACGACGTCTTCGGCTCCGAGCGTCATCCCGCCCTGCGAAGCCTCGACCTCCCCGGCGAGCATGAGCGTCCTCCCGCCCGCAGGCATCGAGGCGCGATGAGCCCGGAGGCGCCCCCCCTCGGGGCCGTCGAGTTCGAGATTCTGAATCTGGGTGGGCTCATCCTTCAGGCTGTAGACCACGGCCTCAGCGGTTCCGCTCCACTCTTGGTGCTTTAGTCGGACGACGCCGAGGGAGCGTACGACGCCTTCGATCTGGTCGAGCTCGACGGTCGGGATCTCGAGGCCGAGGTCGGCGTCGTCATCCCTCAACGTGACCCCCCCTTCGAGGCGCACGATCCTCTTCCCCTGGGCACCGGAGCCCGCTCCGCGAGTTGCGGTCAGGAGGAGCGGCCCCTGTTCCCCTCGATCCACCTCGAACCTCTCGACCTGCTCGACGTCGAAGGCGCCGCGGTCGTCGATGCGGCCGACCTTCGCCTGGACGAGAAGCCGGCGACGCCCCTGAACGAGATCGGAGAACCGGAAGCCCTCCATGCGCGCGCCCTGCTCGGTCGACGGCTCCGCCGTGACGGCATCGTGCCGCGGGCGCGATCGCAGGGTCAGCGCGATCGCGGCGAGGAACAAAAGAAGGACGATGGGAAGGAGGATTCGAAGCAGGCGGAGACGAGACATGGCGCCTATCGGCCGGGAAACCGGGGCTTTCGCTTCTCGAGGAAGGCGCGCGTCCCCTCGCGCATGTCGTCGGTCGCGAAGCAGAGCCCGAAGAGGCTGGACTCGAGTCTTAGGGCCTCGGGGAGGGCCATCTCGCCACCGGCAAGCACCGCGTCCAAGGCGCGTGAAAGCGCCACCGGGCTCTTGGCGAGGAGCTTCCCGGCGTAGGCGGTCACCAAGGCGCGCAACGTGGCTGCGGGTGCCATGCGCGCGATCAGCCCGATGCGAAGGGCTTCCGACGCGTCGATCACGTCGCCGGAGAGGATCAGATCGAGCGCCCGGCCTTGCCCGATGAGACGCTGGAGCCTCTGGGTGCCCCCGGCACCTGGGATGAGGCCGAGCCCGACCTCCGGCTGCCCGAATCGTGCCGTCTCCGCTGCGATCCTCACGTGGCAGGCCAAAGCGAGCTCGCACCCGCCGCCCAGCGCGAAGCCGTTGACCGCGGCGATCACCGGCTTTGGGGACGCCGCAAGGAGTGAGAAGGCGTCGATCAAGGCGTGCGAGAACGCCTGCGCGCCGCGCGCATCGAGCGTGGCCATCTCCGCGATGTCGGCCCCGGCCACGAAAGACTTGTCTCCCGCCCCCGTGACGACGATGACGCCGACTTCGGGGTCGCGTGCGGCGTTGGCGGCGGCCGCTGCGATCTCGCCGACCGTTTGGCGGTTCAGAGCGTTCAACGTGTCCGGGCGATTGACCGTGATCCAGAGGACGTGATCGGTCACCTCGTAGAGGAGATTGGCGTAGTCGTGCAGCGGCATGGCGCCCCTCAACCGTTCCCGGCTAAAACCGGTGACGCGCGTGGAGGACGCGCCTCCGGAAGTCCTCGCACGTAACGGGAACGACACGGCACATCTCGTAGATCCGCGACATCAGGGCGTCTCCGAGGCGGTCTCGCAAGCTCGGCGCGTCCGAACGTGTCGCCGTGTCGTCGTCATCGTCTCCGGTCGCGCGGTTCGTGGTCATGACCGTGGGGAGTTTGCGGTTGTAGCGGTGCGCGAGCACGTCGTGCATGACGTCTTGGGCCCACGCCGTCGTCCGGCCGGCCCCGAGATCGTCGAGCAAGAGAACCTCCGCTTCGACGACGGGACCGAGCACGTCCGATTCGGTGCGCGAAGCGCCCCCGTCGAAGGTGGCCTGCAGGTCCTTGAGAAGCTCGCGTTGCTCGGCAAACACGATCTTCGCACCCTTGCGAGAGGCCAGCTCGCGCAGGAGTCCGACGGCAAGGTGGGTCTTGCCCGTTCCCGGAGGGCCCACGAGCAGCAACCCGACATCGACCTGAAGCGGCCAGCGTTCGAACCACTCCCTGACCCAAGCGAGGGCAGGTGCCAATGCAGGCTGCCAGACCTCGAAATTGTCGAGCGAACAATGCTCGTAGCGGCGGGGAATACGCGCCGCGCGGAGGATGCGGTCATGACGGTCGCGAACGCTGCAGGCGCATCGGGCGGAAACGGTCACGCCATCGGCACCCGCCCGAATTTCGAATCCGGTTCCGCCACACGTCGTACAGGGCTCGCTCATGACGCTGGCCTCGCTCCGGAAGGAGTCGATCAGTTGAGATAGCCCCGGAGCTGTTGGCACTTCTGCGAACGATTCAGCTTGTCCAAGGCCTGCGCCTCGATCTGACGGATTCGCTCTCGCGAGAGGTTCATCATCTCGCCGATCTCCTTGAGCGTTTTCGGGTCGGACCCATCCAGGCCGAACCTCAACCGGAGAACCATCTCCTCCTTTTCGACCAGCTCACCGAGCGCCTGGCGAATGTGACGGCGCAGGGACTGCCGGAGGAAGACGAAATCGGCGGCGGGGATCGTGTCCTGCTCGAGTTTGTCGGACAGGTGGAACTCGTGCTCCTCGTCGATGACCGCCGAGAGTGAGACATTGTCGTTGGCGACCTGCAAGAGCGTCGTCACCTCCTCGAGCGTGGCTTCGATCCGGGTCGCGACCTCCTGGGCGGTGGGCGCACGTTCCAGCTCGTTGCGCAACATCGACTGGGCCTTGCCGATGCGGTAAAGGAGATTCGCCTGCTTCTGCGGCAGGCGGAACGCGCCGCTCTGGTCGGACAGCGCGTGGATGATCGCCTGCCGGACCCACCACACGGCGTAGGTGATGAACTTGACGTTCTTGCTGGAGTCGTACCGCTTGGCGGCCTCGATGAGCCCGATGTTTCCCTCGTTGATCAAGTCGAGGAACGACATCCCGCAGCCGCGGTAGCGCTTGGCATAGGACACGACGAACCGGAGATTGGCCTCGACGAGGCGCCGCAGGGCCTTTTGGTCCCCCTTCTGGATCTTGCGGCCGAGCACCCGCTCTTCCTCAGCGGTGATCCGGGACAGCCGCGAGATCTCCTTGAGGTATTTCTTGAGGGATTCCGAGCCGCCGCCACGGGCCTGTACGCGTTCGTCTTCCATCAATTCCCCGGGTCGCGGAACGACTATACCAGATGGCTTGCGCGCTCAGCGGATAACGACTCGGATCGGGTTCTTGCCTGCGCCGTCCTTTTTCGCGAGTGTGACGACGAGTACGCCATCTTGATAAGTGGCGGCGACCGACGAGGGGTCGATGTGCGAACGCAAACGAAATCGGCGCACGAACTTGCCATACGACCGTTCCACCCGGTGGAATTGCTCCCCGGGCGCGCCCCGATCCATGTGCCGCTCTCCCCGAACGACGAGCTCGTCGTCCTCGAGCCGGACATCGATGTCGGCCTGGGCCAGTCCCGGCAGCTCCAGGCAGAAAGCGACGTTCTCCGCGTCTTCGTAGACATCGGCAACCGGCGTCCATGCGCCGACGCCGCCCTCCGCGTCGAAGTTGGTTCGTGCGAGCGCGCTCTCGAAAAGCTTGTTCATCCGCTCCTGGATCCCGACCAGATCTTTCAGCGGATCCCAATCCGTCAGCGTCATGCGAAATCCTCCGGCGTGAGGTTCAGCCGCCGGAAGAGTCTAGCAAGTCTCGACGGTCCTTGGCTTTAGTTCTTGTGAGCGTCGGCGTCGACGACCTCGGCGTCGATGACGTCCTCCGCCGGCTTCGTCCCGGCTCGCGGGGCATCGCCCGGCGCCCCGCTGGTTGCGCCCGGCCCGCTTGCCGCCCGGTAGACCGCTTCGCCGAATTTCAAGCGCTCTTTCTCCAAGGATTCGCTCGTCGCTCGGATCGCTGCGGCATCGGTCCCGGACAGCGCGTTCTTGGCGGCGTCGATCGCCTCGCGCAGCGGCGCCTGCTCGCCGGCCGGGACCCTCTCCGCGTTGTCCTTCAGCTCCTTCTCCGTCTGGTAGACGAGCTGGTCGGCGCGATTCCGGGCGTCGATGGCCTCACGCTGCGCTTTGTCCTCGGCCGCATGGGCCTCGGCCTCCCGAACCATGGCCTCGACGTCGTCTTTCGCCAGTCCGGACGACGCCGTGATGGCGATCTTTTGCTCCTTGCCGGTCCCCAAGTCCTTCGCGGAAACGTGCACGATGCCGTTGGCGTCGATATCGAAAGCCACCTCGATTTGAGGCACGCCGCGCGGCGCCGCCGGGATACCGTCCAGATGGAAGCGCCCGAGCGTCTTGTTGTCCCGCGCCAACTCGCGTTCGCCCTGGAGGACATGGACTTCGACGCTCGTCTGGCTGTCTGCTGCGGTCGAGAAGACCTCGCTCTTGCGGGTGGGGATCGTCGTGTTGCGCCCGATCAGGCGCGTGAACACGCCTCCCAGCGTCTCGATACCGAGCGAAAGCGGCGTCACATCGAGGAGGAGTAGGTCCTTCACGTCCCCCGCCAACACCCCTGCCTGCACGGCCGCGCCGATCGCGACGACCTCGTCGGGATTGACTCCTTTGTGGGATTCCTTTCCAAAGAACGCCCGTACCATCTCTTGAACCCGAGGAATGCGGGTCGATCCGCCGACGAGCACGACCTCGTCGATGTCGTTGATCGTGACCCCCGCGTCATGGAGCGCGCGCTCGCACGGACCGAGGGTCCGCTTGAGGATCGGCTCGACGAGCTGCTCGAAGCGTGCGCGGTTGAGCTTGAGCTGCAGGTGCTTGGGCCCACCCGCATCCGCGGTGATGAACGGAAGATTGACCTCGGTCTCGGTCACGGAGGACAACTCGCACTTCGCCTTCTCCGCGGCCTCCTTGAGGCGCTGGAGGGCCATCTTGTCCTTCCCGAGGTCGATGCCCTGGTCCTTCTTGAACTCGGCGATCAGCCACTCCATCAAGATGTGGTCGATGTCGTCGCCGCCCAAATGCGTGTCGCCGTTGGTTGACTTGACCTCCACGACGCCGTCTCCGACCTCCAGAATCGAGATGTCGAAGGTGCCGCCGCCGAAATCGAACACAGCGATCGTCTCGTCCTTCTTCTTGTCGAGCCCATAGGCCAGCGCGGCCGCGGTCGGCTCGTTCACGATGCGCTCGACGCTTAAACCAGCGATCTGGCCCGCATCTTTGGTGGCTTGCCGCTGCGCATCGTTGAAATAGGCGGGAACGGTGATGACCGCCCGGGTGATCGTCTCTCCTAGATGCGCTTCGGCCGCCTCCTTGAGCTTCCGAAGGACCATCGCGGACACCTCAGGGGGGGAGTATTTCTTGTCCTGAATCCGCACGCGCACGTCGCCGTTGTCCGCGGCTTCGATGTGGTAAGGGACCATCTTCGCGTCGCCTTGGACCTCGGCGTGCTTCCGCCCCATGAAGCGCTTGATCGAGTAGATGGTATTCGACGGGTTGGTGATCGCCTGCCGCTTTGCGACCTGCCCGACGAGGCGCTCTCCTTTTTCGGTCACCGCGACGACGGACGGCGTCAGGCGACTTCCCTCGGCGTTCGTGATGACGGTGGGCTTCCCGCCCTCCATGAATGCGACGACGGAGTTGCTCGTTCCGAGATCTATACCGATGATCTTGCTCATGGACGCTCCCTCCCGCGGGGGTTGGAGCCCCCTCACGACGAACGCCCGGCTTTTTAGGACCCCTTCCGGGGGCTGTCAAGGACGGTTCAGCCGTCCGTGGTCGGCCGCGCCCCCCTCGAGCACCATCCGCTGCGACGCGGTGAACGGGTGCCGTATCACCACCTCACCTCCGTCTCCACCCTCGGGTTCGCGGCTGACGATCTCGTAGGCCGAGGCGTCGACACGGTAGTCGTACGCCCGGCCCCACGGGTCGAACAGGTCGCCGCGGGGGAGGAACCCTTGGGACGTCAGGACGTCCAAGCTTTCCGGCATCGTTCCGCGGTCGAGGTAGAACGCCTGGAGCGACTGTTCCACGCGCTCGAGCCGGTTCCGGCTGGCGTACGTCTTGAGCAGCTCCGTGTCGGGGCCGTCGGCGGCAAGCCTCCACGGTGTGTAGGGATTCCGATGGAGCGTGAAGGCCCCGAGCGCAGCCAGGGCGATCACGACGACCTGGAGGGCGCCGGAGACCCAGCGCCGGCGTTCGGCCTCCCGCGGAGCGGCCCCTTCGGCGACCTCGACTTCGACCGCTTCAATGAGATTGCGGTTCAAGAGCTCGTACAGGAGGCGGTACACGTCGAATTCGGCCAGCGCGCTCGTGTCCGCGATGTCCTGAACGGACGCCCTGCCGTCCACCATGTGCAGGATACCGCGCTCTTCCGGGGAGATCCGCAGCTCCGCGTCGTTTCGATTGTCGACGGCCGACGAGTCTTGGAAGGCGAAATCGATATCGGCGTCGAGCAAGGAGGCCACCGGAACGTCCAGCGCTCGCCCCGACGGCGTCTTCCGGAAGACGATCGCCGGTGACTTGATGCGACGCTCGAGGATCGGCCACTCGTCGATCATCCGGGCGCCTTCCATGAGAATCGTCTCGGCGGACAACGGCCGGAAGTGCTCGTTGTCGTACTCCATGTGATCCATCGGCGCGAACTGGTACTTCCCATCGCGCCAGCGGAAGAGCCGGAAGACGATCTGCGTCACCTGGATCCGGAGGGCCTCCTCGAGGTCCACGTCCGAGATAAAATTTTGTTTGACGAGGATGTAGCCGAGCCGCTGCATCGTGCTCTTCTGGATCCGGAGCGTCTCTACGAGCTGCGCCTCCGTGATGCGACCCGTGCGAACCAGGACGGAGCCCAAGAGATCCTCGAGGTTCCGCAGGCTCGTGTCGGCACCGACGACCGCGCCCTCTAGGAACTTCACGGTGACCGTGTCGGATCCGCCCTCGAGCGTGAGGATTCCGGTCTTCCTCTGGAGACCGATGAGCTGGAGGATGTCGGCGAGGCCGAAGTCCTTGATCGTCCCCACGAGGGCCACCTCAGGCCCTCCGCAACCGGGAGAAGCCCGCGTTGCCTGCGAGCCACACGACGATCCCCAGGGGAAGCGCGAGCAGGAACACCGCGTCCGTGCCGTAGATGTCCGGAATGGATCCCGGCCGGAGTCCCGCGAGGTGAACGCCGACCCCGAGCAACCGTTCGAGCGGCCCCAATCCCTGCGGAAAGCCGCCGATCCAAGCAAACAGCCAGAGCATCAGCAATCCGCAGCCGATCCACGCGCGGCCGGTGAGAAGGTGTGACGCGCCCGGGAGGATCGCGGATGCGATCCGGCGACCCCGCCGGCCGTAGGCGTCATGCCGCTCCACCTCGTAGAGCTTCATGCTCTTGGTTTCCGGCGCGAGGCCGTCGCCCAACACGAAAAGGTGCACGCATTGACTGCAATACTCGTGGCCGTCTCGTCCGGGCTTGCAGTACGAGCAGAAGGGCCGCCCGCACCGCGTGCATCGCTGCGCGGGAGCTCGTCCACGAAATGCGACGAGCGTCATGCCGCACGACAAGAGCCCTGCCAACGCCAAAAGGCTCGTCGCATTGGTGAGGCTCGTGAGCACCGACGTTGTGCGACGAGTCTCCGGTCCGGCGTCGAGCCACTCCCTGAGGTGCCGTCCCTCGACCGTCGCCCGCCAAATCGAGTCGAAGTCGATCACGGCGTCGATGACTTTCGGTCCGCCGCCCTCCCTGCTGCCTGAGGCGAGATAACGGTTGGTCTGGGCGGAGTCGAGGCTGCGCGCCGCGGCGAGCGACTCGGAGGCTTCTTTGAGCTTGAACGAGTCCGACTGCGCCATATACATGTCGTAGTAGGCGAGGGCGGAGGTTGGCCGGATGTCCAAGGCCTTCCGATAGTTCGCGATCGCCTCGCCGTATTGGCCAAGCACGAAATAGATGTTCCCGAGATTGATCCTGGCTTGGTAGGTCGACGGAGCCGCTTCGAGGACCCGCCGGTATTCCTGAAAGGCCTCTTCGAAGTAGCGTCCGTTCTTGTAGAGCCCGGCGAGAAGGAACCGGTACATCGGATCGTCGGCGTGGGCGTCGACGAGCTGGCGCAGCTTGACGATACGGTCCGGGTCGTATCCCCCGTTGGCGGCGGCGATCGTCGTCCGGACCGTCGGGTCGGCGGCGAGCCCGTAAAGCCCTACGGAAAACCGATAGGCGGGAAGTGCTAACGCCGCGGCGACGAGGAGCAGCGCGGCCAGCACCCGCTCGCTGCGCCGCATGTAACGGAACGTGATGACGATCCAGTAGATCGCGACCCATCCGGCGCCCACCCACAGGACGAACGGCAGCAGCAGGACCGCCCACCCTCCGGCTTTGGCGAAGGGCTCCCGATTCTCTCGAATCAGCCACTCTTCGATGTCGTGACGGAGCGCAACCTGGTAGCGGAAGGCCATGAACGCCGCGAAGAGCGCCGCGCCGGCTAGGACGGCCACGAGGGCGACGAGCGCGGACCCGTGCAAGAAATTCAGGTCGCGGAAAGCGACGGTCACCGTGGCACGCATCGCGCGCAACCACTCGGAACCCGCAGCGAACGAGCCTGCTCCTTGCGCCCAAAGCACGTGCGCACGGGCGAGCATGATCTGCGGGCGCCCGGGATCGAGCGACTCGGCGAGCGCAAGCGAGGCCAGCGCCTTGTCGTAGCTGCCCTCGCGCAGCCAAGCGCGGGATTCGACAAGCAGGGCTCCGGCCGGCGTTTCGAGACGCCGAACGCCTTCCTCGGCGACGAAATCACGGATCCGATCGGACTGGCGGTCGGCGTCCTCGTCCCGGCCTTCTGCCTGGTAGGCCTTGCGCTGGAACCAAAGACTCTCAAACCGGCTGTCAAACGCCTCGACGTCGAAGCCCCGGCGGGCTTCCATATGCGGCAACGCCTCTGCGGTGGTACCGGTTTCCGGTTGGGCGGGGGTTGCCGGTTGCCCGAGCCGGATCACCCCGCTGTCGAGCGCGGCGCGTGCGTCTTGAGGTACGGTCCAGGCGAAAAACGCGACCAACCCAGCGGCGATCGCTCCTTCGGCTCGTATCCTCACGTGCGCCCCCGGCTCCTTCTCGCGCTTCCGGCGTCCGGCGCCCGCGAGCCCGAGGGGGTCGGGTCCGACGAACGCTATCCGGCCGATCCCGACCGCGCGACGTATCGCATCCTGAGCTGGTGCAGGACGCTCTCCAGGAGATTGTCTTCCTGGGGAGTCATGTTGCCCCGGCACTTCACGCGCAACAGGTCGAGCATGTCGATCTGTATGCGCGCCCCTTCGAGGTCCAAGGCCGGCTGTCCCGTCGCCGGGTGCGGGATCTCCCCGAGGTAAAGCAACGCCGGCTGCGCCATGGCGTTGATCAACATCGTGAAGTCCACGCCCTCCGGCTCGTCCAACGGGCGGTGCTCGAACTTGGTCTCGCCCGCCGGTCTATGCGCCTCGCTCGGAATCGGCTGCGCCTTGGTGGGCGTCGCCAATTCCGGCTCTTCGTCGACCTCGGTACGACGCTCCCCGTCTCGCGTGAAATGCCGCCTGTCGGTGACCTTGATGCTGGGCTTCTGGCTGTCCTGTCCCGGCTCCTCCGGATTCTCTCCCTCGGCCATGCACGCCTCCTCGCGGCGGCTCCCGGCCGCTGCGCGTAAGCGCGATGGTACCATTCGACTTTCGGCGCAATCAAAACGAAGGCCTGCGCGCCAAAGCCACCCCGGCCTCGGCCGCGAGCCAAAGATGTAACCCGCTCCTAGGCAAGTCAAGGAGACCGCGGATGGCCTCCGCTCGTACGTTCGAAGATCTCGTTGCCATCATGGACCGCCTGCGGGACCCCGGCGGTTGCCCTTGGGACCGCGAGCAAACCTACGCGACTCTCCGCGGCTACCTGATCGAGGAGTGCTACGAGGTTGTCGACGCGCTCGACCGCGCGGACCTGCAAGCGCTGTGCGAAGAACTGGGAGACCTCCTGTTCCAGATCGTCTTCCTGGCGCGGTTGGCCCGGGAGGATGGAGCCTTCCAATCCGTCGATGTCGTCTCCGGAATTGCGGCCAAGATGGTCCGCCGCCACCCGCACGTTTTCGGGGATGACACCGCGGCCAACGCCGCCCAAGTCCTGGTCCGCTGGGAAGAGATCAAACGCGAGGAAAAGAAGGATGCGGGAAAATCCGAGGCGGCGGTCTCGGTGCTCTCAGGAATCCCGCCGGCGCTCCCCTCCCTCGTCAAAGCGCAGCGCTTGGGGGCGAAGGCGGCCCGAGTCGGCTTCGACTGGCGCTGCGACCAAGACGTCGTCTTAAAGCTCGATGAGGAGACCGCCGAGCTCCGCGCCGCCGTCACCACCGGGGATCGCGAGTCGATCCGCGAAGAGATCGGCGATGCGCTGTTTACCCTCGCCATGCTCGCGCGTCGTCTCGACGTGGACGCCGACGGGGCGTTGGCCGCCGCGAATGCGAAGTTCCAGGCGCGATTCGAACGGGTCGAGCGCGAGCTGCGGGGGCTCGGCATTCCGATTGAAGACGCGGGGCTGTCGCTCATGGACCGGCTATGGAACGAGGCCAAGGCGCAGCGCGCGGAGGGTCGGGGCTAGCCGGCGATCTCCGGTCCCGTGAAGCGGCCGATGCGCCGAAATCGTCGGTAACGGGATGCCACGAGCGCGTCGGCGGAGGAGTCCGAGATGTCAGCAAGTTGGCGCTCGAGCACCTCGCCTAGAATCTCGGCCTGGCGGGCCGGATCGACGTGCGCGCCGCCTTCGACCTCGGGGACGATCTCGTCGGCGACATCGAGCGCCAAAAGGTCGGGCGCGGTCAGCTTCATCGCACGCGCCGCGTCGCGAGACCGCGACCCGTCACGCCAGAGGATCGCCGCGCAGCCCTCCGGACTGATCACCGAGTAGACCGCGAACTCGAGCATGTTCACACGGTCCCCCACGCCGATCGCGAGCGCACCTCCGCTCCCCCCCTCCCCTGTGACGGTCACGAGAATCGGGACGCCTAGACGCGCCATCTCGCGGAGGTTCAGGGCGATCGCCTCGGCTTGACCCCGCTCCTCCGCGCCGATCCCCGGATAGGCCCCCGGCGTGTCGATGAACGTGAGGATGGGACGGCGGTACTTCTCCGCGAGCATCATCGCGCGCAGCGCCTTGCGGTATCCCTCGGGCCGCGGCATGCCGAAGTTGCGGAAGATCTTCTCCTTCGTGTCCCGTCCCTTCTGGTGACCGATAACCAGCACGGGACGCCCCCTGAACGACCCGAAGCCGGCGATGATCGCCGGATCGTCGGCGTACCGGCGGTCACCGTGGATCTCGACGAACCCGTCGACCAGGTACCGGACGTAGTCGAGCGTGAACGGACGCCGCGGATGGCGGGCGACGAGCGTCTTCTGCCACGGGGTGAGGGCCGCGAACACCCGCGCCCGCTCGGCACGGAGCTCGACTTCGAGCTGTTCGCGCTTGCGCTGCGTCGCGACGTCGCCGCCCATGCCGGACAGCGACTCGACGCGGCGCTCGAGCTCCAGGATCGGCTCTTCGAAGGCGTCCTCGTCCATCCCTCAGAAATAGTCGACCGCCAGGATGCCTGTCAAGCGCGTGGATGAAAGTCGCGGTAGAGCCTCTTGAGCCGTTCGCGATTCACGTGCGTGTAGATCTGCGTGGTCGAGATGTCGGCATGACCGAGAAGCATTTGGACGGCGCGCAGATCGGCTCCGTTCTCTAAAAGGTGCGTCGCGAACGAATGCCGCACGACGTGGGGCGACAGCGGCGCTCGTATTCCGGCGCGGCGCCCATGGGCCTTGATCAGTTTCCAAAACCCCTGCCGCGTCAACGGCGCCCCGGACCTCCCCACGAACACGGCGTCCGAGCGCCGCGCCGCGAGGAGCGCTTTGCGGCCCGAGGTGAAGTAGGCTTGTAGCGCGGCGTTGGCTTCCGCACCCATCGGTACGACGCGCTCTTTCGCTCCTTTGCCGACGCAGCGAAGGTATCCCGCGTCGAGATGGAGATCGTGGAGTCGAAGGCCGACCAATTCGCTCGCCCGCAGCCCGGTCGCGTAGAGCAGCTCGAGCATCGCCGCATCGCGCGCCCCTTTCGGGTCGGCGCGGTCGGGCGCGTCGAGGAGGCGTTCCACGTCGGAGGCGTCCAAGACACGCGGGAGGGTCTTCCACGCTTTGGGAGGCGAAAGTCGCGCGGCCGGATTGTCGGCGATCGCTCCGTCGGCGGCGAGCCACGCGAAGAATCCCCGCACCGCGACGAGCCAGCGCGCAACCGAGCGCGGCGATCGTCCGGCCGTGCGCATCTTGCGCAGGGCGAGCAGCAGGTCGTCGTGCCTTGCCGTGGCCAGTCCTCGACCCGCAAGCTGACGTAGGAGCGCTTCGAGGTCCCGCCGGTAGGCCGCCACGCTGTTATTGGCGAGTCCTCGCTCTGCGACCAGGTGATCGAGCCAGGCTTCCAGGATGGGGTCTTGCGGACGGGAAGGCGAAGGGAGTCGACGGGTCGGTCTCACCGTGGTGCAGCCTCGCGAGGATCGAGGAGGATCGTGACCGGGCCGTCGTTGACCAGCTCGACCTCCATCATCGCGCGGAACGTCCCGGTCGCGACGACGAGGCCGCGTCCGCGCAGTGCCGCGACGTACCGCTCGTAGATGCGCTCCGCGACGTCCGGCAGCGCGGCGGACGGAAACGATGGCCGACGCCCGCGCCGGGTCGAGGCGGCGAGCGTGAACTGCGAGACGGCGAGCACGGCCCCGCGGATGTCGAGGACGCTCCGGTTCATCCGTCCCGCGTCGTCGGCGAAGATCCTCAGGTCGGCGGTCTTGTCCGCGTTCCAAGCCGCGTCCTCGGCCGTGTCGCCGTCTTCGACACCCAGGAATACCACGAGCCCTCGCGCGATCGATCCCACGACCGAGCCGTCCACGCGTACCGAGCCCCGGGACACGCGCTGCAGGAGGACTTTCATGAGCCACCCGAAGCCGCGGTTGCCGGCGATTCCGTTGCGGCCAAGTCGGAGGCCCGCGCCGGGATCGGGCCGAAGCCCGAGGCGTTGACTCGAAAAGCGACACCCGGCCGCAAAGGGGTCGTCAGCCAGACGCTGACGACTCCCGGATCGGCCGACGGCTCCAAGGGTCCCCAGGTCAGTCGCGCCAGCTCGCTCGCGGCACCAAAAACCGCGACCGTCCCGGTCGCCGGACGGCTGGGCGGAGCCGGCGTGAAGCCCGCGGCTGTCAGACCTCGCAATTTGTCGAGGAGCGCGTCGACCCGCTTGCCGTCCACCGCGAACGGCGCGGTGCCTTCCAGGCCGGTCCACGGCGAGGACTCGGAGTCCCGCGTGACCCGGAGGGTCGTGTCGGCGCGTTCGATGGTCAGGCTGCGCACGTCGGGTGAGGAGAACAACGCGATCTGCGGATCGCGAAACGAATCCGCTGGGCGCTCGAGTTCACGAACTGCGGATTCGTCCACCAGGCCGGCTAGGGCACGGTCTTCCTTCCAACCCAAACGCTTACCCTCGATCCCGGCAGCGGCGACGAACGCAACCACCGGAGCGTTTCCGCCTCTCGCGGTGACTTCCACCTTCAGGCGACGCTCCCGGCGGGCGTCGATCGGGGGTCTTTGTGGGCCGGAGCCCGCGCACTCGAGGGACGCTAAGGCGCGCGCAAGTGCGGTGCAGGCACCCGACGAAGCGGCGTCGCGGTACGGCGCCTCGACCCGCCAGGCGCCCGCAATCGATGTAACGACCAGGCGCCCGTCGGGACGATCGAGGGCGATCCGCGTGATGTCCTCCGCGTTCAGGGGGATCAGGCGCTTCTCGCGAAAGGCATCGGCCTCGCGTGCGACCACGCCGTACAGCGATCCGTCCGTGAAGACCACCCGGACGTCGTCCCCCGCCGCGTACCGCTCGCTTCCTACCGGCGATGCGCGCCCGAAGCGGAGTGTGAGTGCGGCGGTCCCCGTGGCGAATTCGATCCGCACGGTGCAGGAGGGGGGGGCCAAGCCGAAGCTGCCGAGGTCGGCTCCTGTCGCAGCGATCACCTTCCGAACGCGCGCGTCCTGCAACGCGGCGACGACGTCGTGGACACGTCGCGGATCCGCCGCGGCTTCGAACGGTCGGGTGATCTGCCAATCCCCGGACGTCGCTCGCGCAAGCCCCACGGTCGTTCCGGCGCAAGCAAGCTCGATCTCACGCACCGATTCCTCGGTGAAGGATCGGACGAGGGGCGCGTCCGGAGCGGGGGCCTTTTCGGGCTCTTTCGCGCGATCGAGCCACAGGAGGACTCCCACCGTGGCGGCGAGGAGGGCGATGAGGCCTAAGAGTCCGCGAAGGCTCATAACGATCTTCGGCGCAGCCACGCCACGATCCCGCCGATCAGCAGGACTTCGGGGAGGAGCAAGACGCCGAAGCGAAAGAGGTTGCGTTGGTCCGCGGTCGTCATGTCGAGGCGCGAGGCGCGCAAGGTCTTCGGCGGCCCGACGATCAGATCCTCGCTTCCCGTGAGCCAGTGCACCGCGTTGACGAGGAACTCGCGGTTGAAGAAAGCGTCAAGGTTGCCGTTTTTGACCCAGTCGGAGTCGCCCATGAGGACGATGCGGGCCTCTCGCCCCGTTGCATCCGAGGCGGTGCCGCCGTCGCCCGCGATCTTCGCGACGGCCGTCGCGGCGACGAGCAGCGGGCCGGAAGCATCCTCGTCGTTCTTCGCGACCCGTCCGGTCGCCAGCGCGTCTTTCCAACCCGCTTCGCCCCAGGCGGACTGGCGTGTGCGCGAAAGCGGATGCGCGACGACCCCGGGCAGCCCGCCCTCGACCCTGATCGTGAGCGATCGCGCTTGCGAGAGACGAATGCGCTGCTTGAACCCCTTGGTGATCGGGTGAGGCGGGAACTCCTCGACGATCGGGTCGAGACCGAGGCGTGCGCCGAGGAACGCAATCTCTTCCTGGTCGACGATCATGTCGTCGTTCAAGACGAGCCGGTAGTCGGCGAGCATGGTGGCGAGTCCGACGTCGCTTCCGGGGTTGATCATTGCGAGAAGCCGTCCACCGCGCGCGAGATAGGCTCTTAGCGCGTCTTGTTCGTGCGGGATCAGGGGCTTCAAGGGCCCCGCGAGGATCACGGCCGAGGCGTCGTCCGGAACGCCTTGCGCCGTCGCCAAGAGCAACGGATGGATCTCGAGGTTGTCCTCGTGAAGCGTCGCCGCCACGCCGCCCAAGCCGGCCGCGGTCGTCAGATCGGAAACCTCCGGCTCACCGTGGCCGGTCATGGCGTACAGGCGTTTGCCTCCAGGGTGCGCCACCTTCAAGATCAGGCTCGTGACCTCCCCCTCGCCGAAGGCGCCGGACGGACCGCCGCCGGATTGCGCCTTCTCTGCGCCGCAGCGTGCCGCCAAGATCCCCAGCCGCGTGACGCCGTACTGGTCGGCCTCCTGCGGGTCCTTCTCGGGATCGATGAAGCGGTAGGTCAGGTTCCGGCTGCGCGCGGCGTAGCGGCTCAAGAGGTCGTCGAGCCCCGCGTGGTTCCGGTCGCCCGCGGGGAGAAAGGCCGCCAGTTCCACCGGCTTGTCGAGGCCTTTCAAGATCGACAGGGTCTTGTCGCCCAACGTGTAAACCTTCGACTCGGTCGCATCCCACGTCTTGGGGAAGCGTGCGGTCAGCACGTTGAGCGCGACGAGCAGCGCGGTGAAGACGACCGTTCCCGTCACGGCCTGCGCCCGTTGCCGCGTCCCGCGCGCGGAGACGGTGCGGAGCACGCCGCCCAGATTCGCGGCCAAAGAGGTCAGGACCAAAACACCGCCGCCGGCCACGTGCACTGCGGTCCAGAGATCGAAGCGTCCGGAGAACGCGAAGGAGAGCAGGCCGAAGAGCAGGAGCACCGTTCCCGCGTAGCCGGCGACCCGCAGCGCGTCCTTCATCGCTATCTCCAGCGCTGCGAGGCGATGGCGGTTCTCGCCGCGAAGAGCCCGAGCCCGGCCAACGAAAGAAAATAGACGACGTCGACGGAGGCGACGTTCCCCTTGGCGAAACCTTCGAAGTGCGCGGGGAGCGAAAGCGACTTGAGCAGCAGCTTGGGGACGCCTTCGGACGACTCCGCAGGCCAATCCACGACGAACAACATGAGGAACAAGACGAACGCGGAGACGGCCGCGACGACCTGGCTCTTCGTGACGGTGGACACCGCGAAGCCGATCGCCGTGAGCGCGACGACGACGAGCAGAAGGCCGAGCAATCCCGTGAAGATCGGCCCCTTCTCGGGATCCCCGTAGCGAAGCAGCACGGCAACGTAAAACGCCGCGGCGAGCACGAGAACCCCCGTGATGGCGAGCTGGCCGAGGTACTTGCCGGCGACCAATTGGCCGGGCGTCACAGGCGCGGTGAGCAGGAGCTCGTCCGTCCCCTGCTTCCTCTCTTCGGCGAAGCTGCGCATCGTCAGCACGGGAATAAGAAATACGTACAGGATCAGAAAATTGCTGAACAGCCCCGAGATCACCAGCTCGTTGAGGTTCAGCCGCTCCATGAGCTCCCGGTTTTGCATCATCTCCGCGTAGCTCGCCGTGTTCTCGACGAGCACGGCGAACTGATACACGAGGCTGAAGAAAAACCACCCGGCGAGAAAGAGGAACAGAGTCCAAACGACCCACGCGATCGGAGAGTAGACTTGCGCGCGTATCTCCCGCAGGACGAGGGCGAAGACGCGGCTCACAGGATTCCCTCCTCGTCCGCCGACTGATCCGCCGACGTGACCCGGAGAAAGGTCTCTTCCAGCCCCAAGCCCGCGGCGGCTGCATCGACGGGCACGTCGGCTGCCACGCGCCCGCGATGAACGACGACCGCACGCGAGCAGGTCATCGCGACCTCCGGGAGGATGTGGCTGCTCAGGAGAACCGTGTGATCTCCGGCGAGCGAGCGGATGAGACCCCGGATCTCCCGGATCTGGTGCGGGTCGAGGCCGACGGTCGGCTCGTCGAGCACGATGACCTCAGGCTGGTGAATGAGCGCCTGGGCCAGACCGACGCGCTGCCTGAAGCCCTTCGACAGGTTACCGATCAATCGCCCGGCGACCTGTGAGAGGCCGCAGCGCTCGGTCACGGAGAGGACTGCGGCACGACGCATCCTACGGGGCACGCCGCGCAGCGTCGCGCAGAATCCGAGGTACTCGCGGACCGTGTGATCGAGATCCAAGGGGGGGTGCTCCGGGAGGTAGCCTAGCCGCCGTCTGACGTCCATAGGCGACCGCAAGACGTCGAATCCCGCCACGCGCGCCAAGCCTTCGTCTTGTGTCAGAAACGTCGAGAGGATACGTAACGTCGTCGTCTTGCCGGCGCCGTTGGGGCCGAGAAACCCCACGATCTCGCCGCGCTCCACGCGGAAGGTGACGCCGTCCAAGGCCGCGCGGTCTCCGTAGCGCTTCACGAGGCCTAGGACTTCGATCATGGGTTCCCTCGCCGCGATCGACGGCTGCGAATTCTACGCACCAACCCCGCGCCGCGCCATTCGCGAAACCGCCGCGGCGAACGCGCGGGCCTCCGGGACGCGCAACGCGAGCGCACCGGCCAAAGACGTCGCACCCCCGACCGCCACCGCGACGGCCAGGCGCACGATTTCGCCGGCGACACCGCCTCCCGGAACGATGAGTCGAAGCGCCGCGTGCGTTCCGCCGCAGCAAAGTCCCATCACGAGCGACACGAAGACCATCCCAAGGGTCGCGCGCATGACGCCGTGCCCCGCGATCGAGCCCGCCCGTTTCCGGAGTCCATAGGCCAGGATGCCGAAGTTGGTCCAGGCAGCCAACGACGTGGAGAGCGCCAGCCCGAGAAACGGGCTCACGCCGACCATCGGGAGGGTGAAGACGAACGCTCCGTTTGCGGCGAGCTTTAAGACGACGGCCGAGCTCGAGGCGATCACGGGAAGGCGGGTGTCGCCCAACGCATAGAAGGTCGGCACTTGGATCTTCGTGACCGCGTAGGCGTACAGGCCGAGCGCATAGCACAACAGGGCCGCGGCGGTATTCAGCGTCGACGCGTGGTCGAAACGGCCGTGCTCGAAGATGACTTCGATGATCGGCTCTCTGAGCGCGACGAGTCCGGCGGTCGCGGGGAGCGCCAAGAGGGCCACGGCGCGCAGCGCCGCCCCCAGATTGGCGCGCAGCGCCGCGAGGTCCCCTTGGGCCGCATCCCGCGACACGCGCGCCAGGTTCGCCATGCCGATCGCGACACCGAACAGACCTATCGGAAGTTGGATCAGGCGGAACGCGAGGGAGAGCCACGTGATGGGGCCGTTCCCGTAGCGGGAGGCGAGCCACGTGTCGACGAGGAAATTGATCTGCGTCGCCGCCTGTCCGATCGTCGCGGGGAGCATCAGCCAAGCGATGCGAACCAACCCTGGGTCCCGGGGGGCCCAATCGAGCCGGAAACGAAATCCGAGCCTGCGCATGGGGGGAATCTGAACCCCGAACTGCAGGATTCCTCCCACCATCGCACCCACGGCCAGAGAGAGGCCGGCGGGCCAGCCGCAAGAGACGAAGATCGGGCCCAAGACGACGACTCCCAGGATGGCCGCGACGTTGAGCAGGGCGGGAGAAAGCGCCGGCACGAAGAACCTGCCGTAGGTGTTCAAGATCCCCATCGCGACGGCGGCTAACGCCACCGCCAAGAGGAATGGAGCGAGGATGCGCGTCATCGTGACGGCAAGCCCGAGCTTCTCCGGCGTGAACCCCGCTGCATAGACGCGCATGATCCAGGGCGCGAACAGGAAGATCGCGAGCGAGACCATCGTGAGAATCGCGGCCAACATCGTGAAGAGCCGGTTGGCGAGGCGCCACGCCGCCTCTTGTCCTTCACGCTCCTTGACCGCGGTGAACGTCGGCACGAACGCCGACGACAACGCGCCCTCCGCGAACAGGTCTCTCAAGAGATTGGGGATGCGAAAGGCCGCGAGGAAGGCGTCGGTGACGAACCCCGCTCCGAAGTAGTAGGACTGCACCTGCTCCCGCACCAGCCCGAGCACGCGGCTCATCGCCGTCGCCAGGCTGATCGAACCGGCGCTTCGAAGGAGGCTGACGCGTTCGCTCATGGGAGTCTTAGCGGGCGGCGCATTCTACGCCGCGGATCGCCGTCGCGCGTCGCGTTTTCCATCGTCTTGTGTTACGCTCCTCCCGCTGGCCGCCGGCGGGTCCCGAGCGCCTCCTCCACGTCAAATAAGGATCCCAAGGGATCCGGGAGCGGATCATGGCAAGCGTCAACAAGGTCATCTTGCTCGGCAACCTCGGGCGCGACCCCGAAGTGAGATTCACCCAGGGCGGAACCCCGGTCGCCAACTTCACGATGGCGACCACCGATCGCTGGAGCGACCCGTCGGGAGAGAAGAAGGAGAAGACCGAGTGGCACCGCATCGTCGTGTGGGGAAAGCAGGCCGAGGTCGCCGGCGAGTACTTGCGCAAGGGGCGCCCCGTCTTCGTTGAGGGATCGCTGCAAACCCGCGAATGGACCGATCGCGAAGGCAACAAGCGCTACACCACGGAGGTCCGCGCCCAGCGCCTTCAGCTGTTAGGACGTCCCGATGATCGGGGAGCGGCGGCGGGCGGCCCCCCTGCCGAGGAAACGGCCGAGCCGACCGGTGCGTTCGCCGAGGACGACATCCCCTTCTGAGCTGTTCCGGCGAAGGGCTAGCGGGCCGTCACCGACGTCGTCGGAGCACCGGTCCGCTGGCGCGCGTCCGCCGCGAAGGCGCTCTGGGGGAATCGGGCGACCAAATCTTCGTAGATCCGCTTCGCGTCCTCCGGCTTTCCCTGCCGCTCGCGTACGCCTCCGAGCAGCAAGAGGGCGGCGTCCGGAGGGTAGTGAGCCTCCTTTGCGGCGGAGGCGACCTCTTGCAATAGCGTGGCGGCGCGCTCCGGGTTGCCCGTCGCCTCGACCGCCTCTGCCAGGGAAACCTTCGCTCCGGCCGCAAGCGTCTCGTTCCCTACGCCCACCAACCCTTCGAGCACGGTGACGGCTTCGGAGTTGCGCCCCAACGCCATCAGGCTGCGCGCGCGAAACAAGCCCGCGACAGCGCCTACGCCCTGAGACCCGCCTTTGCTCGCGGCCTGCTCGAACAGGTCGAGCGCCTCGGCATACCGAGGCGCGGGAGTCTGGCCGTCCGCTCCGGCCGCGGGGGAAAACGCTTCGATCCCCGACGCCAGCAGACGATTCGCCTCCTCGGCCGATCGCTGGCGCATCGCGTTCCAAGCGATCCCCAGCAACACGAGGGCAACCGCCGTACCGGTGCCGATGGCAACCCTCCTCCAATGAACTTCCAGCCATTCGCCGAAGTCGAACACGCCTTCGATGAACTCGTCCTGCTGCATGGCCTTTTTCGTGATCTTCACTTTCGCGGTCGCCATCTTCGAAACCTCGTTTCATGCGGCCTGGTGGGCCTGGCAGGACTTGAACCTGCGACCTTGAGTTTAGGAAACTCCTGCTCTATCCGGACTGAGCTACAGGCCCCGCCCAAAGAACGTCGAAAGTTATCAGCTATTCGAGGCATGGGCTACCTCAGCAGCCGCAACGGAGCCCACGGGTAACCGCCGGGCTCTGCCGCCGCGTTGTGTCTTGCGCGCGTCCCCTAGAAAACCCCGCCGCGGCCCGGTACACGGAACGGTGCTTGCCGGGGTTGGGTCGAGGAATACGTTTGTCAGGGGTAGTTGTCCAGGGGGAGACGTCATGAAGATACTCACGTTCCTTGGTTGCGCGCTTGCACTAGCCATCACCACGGGTTGCGCTCGTACCGCACCCCCCGTACTGACCCCTGAGGCCTTGCGGATCACGGTCGGCCAATCCGACCCCGGGCCGGGGTACCTGGTCGTCGACGGAGTGGATGTCGTAGACGGATCCGGCTGCGGGGCGTTCGGGACCCGTGGGAGCTTCAACGGCGCGCTGAAGAAGCTCCGATTTGAGGCTGGGGTGCTCCACGGTGATTTCATCAAGATCGTTTCCACCAAGGAACCGTACGCGACACCCGCCGGGCCGAACGGTCAGTGGGGTTGTTTCCACAACGAGTATTCCATCTCCGCAATCGTCTACAAGAAAACAGAATCCACGGAGACCCCGTGAGATTCGCTCTGATTCTCCTCGTCGCATTCGCCTGCTCGGCCGTGTTCGCCCAGTCGTCGTCGCAAGTGCGTCAAGCTGAGGACTCCGACCTGATTGTCAAGGAGTGGCATTCGCCGATCACCTTTGAAATTGACGCGGCTTGGCTGGGAACGCTTCCGTTGGGGAAGTCCAAGGAGATCGACGATCTTCCTTCCTTCCACTGCGACAATGCCAGCTTGGAGTCCATGAAGGTGACGAAGACCAAACCGCAGTCCGGAATAGTCAGACTGACAATCGAGTACGTTTTGAGCGTGCAAGCCTCGACCCATGACAAGCTTGTCGAGTTGGAATTCTCGTTGTTGAGCGACGACATGCGCTTGCCTCTCGGACGTGCTTCGGACCTGAAAATCGGCGAGGGAAGAAAGTTGTCGTCGTTGGCCCGGTACGACAAACCGGACGAGCGCTTCGCCCCGTACATGGCTGACGGATCGAATCCTCAGTTCCGGGTTTCGATGATCGTTCGTAACGACTGATTGAGCGGCACCATGAGATTCGTCGTCGCTCTTGCCGTTGTGCGGAAGCATAGTCCCGCGGTACTGTCCGAGTCCTGATAGACTTCCTTCGCGGGGTATTGAAACGTCCATGAGCGCCTTGCTGGAATCGCAAAGCGGTCGTAGATTTGATTCTCCACTATAGGGAGGAGGAGCCATGGCCCTTGAGAAAGAAATGGCCACCTTCAGGGCGAAGCTTGAAGAACTGAAAGCAAAGCACGAGGGGAAGTTCGTGCTAATTCACGGCGATGATCTCGTTGACGTTTTCAGTAGCTACGACGACGCAATCAAAGCCGGCTACGCGAAGTTCAGGCTTGACCCGTTTCTGGTCAAGCAAGTTCACGCGATGGAACAAATTCAATTCATTACGCGATTTGTCGAACCGCGACGCATTGCCTAACGGCTTGCCGCACTTCACTCTCTCCATCTCGCCAAGCGGGCCGGTGTTGATCGCGCTCGTCGGTGCGAGCGCGCCCCGAACACAAGCCCTCGTGGCCGCAAACGCTGCCGTGCCTGCGCCCGTGCAGATTTCTGCCCTGGTGGACACAGGAGCGACCGGCACTGTCATTGACCCGTCCGTCATGCAGACCCTTGGGCTCACCCCAACGGGGACGGTTAACGTTATTACCCCGACAACAGGGTCGACGCCGGTGCCGTGCCCGCAGTTCGACATCGCTCTCGTAATTCCGGGCGCAACCGCGAATGATCCGCCACTCATCTTCCAGACCATCCCGGTCATCGCGAGCGAGCTGCTTGCTCCCCAAGGAATCCACGCTTTGATCGGGCGCGACATTCTTGATCAATGCTTTTTCGTCTACAACGGTGGGGTCAAGCAATTCACCCTCGCCTACTGATTCTCGACCCTACCGCTCCCGCCGCATCACGACTCCTTCCGCCGCATCGTTGCCGTGGTACTCGTCGAGGAGTGCCGCGGAGGGAGGAACCGGCTCACTTCTTCTATCGGTCCCGTGATCGCCCGCTCCATGTGGCGGACGCGGCCGGTCCAAGTACACGGCCTTGAAGTGTCCAGTGAGGTCTATTCGAGTTTACGCGCACGGTGCGCTTCTCGCGGCGTTCAATTCTGCTGGGGAATGTGCACGCTTCCAAGAGGGCCGTACGCTTAGGAATCTCCTGCTCTATCCGGACTGAGCTACAGGCCCCTCATGCGTAAGAGATCAAACTGAACACGTTGTCGGAGCCGAGACGGGCGCGCCCTTTCAAGAAGCCGAGCTCCATGAGAAAAGCATACCCGCAGACGATCGCGCCGAGCCGCTCGACGAGCCTTCCCGTCGCCGCCGCGGTGCCTCCCGTCGCCAGCACGTCGTCGACGATCAGCACTCTTTGTCCCTTCTCGATGGCGTCCTCGTGAACCTCGAGCCTTCCTGAGCCGTACTCGAGCGTGTAATCCTCCCCCGTGATCCGCCAAGGCAGCTTTCCCGGCTTTCGCACGGGGACGATACCCAGCTCGTACTCGTACGCCAAGGCGGCCGCAAGCATGAATCCCCTCGCCTCGATTCCCACGACGACGTCGATCTTGTCGTTGCGGAAGCGTTCCGCGAGGCGCTCTATGACAGTGCGGAAGGCCGCGCCGTTCTTGAAGAGCGTGGTGAGATCGTAAAAGGTGACCCCCGGCTTCGGGTAGTCGGGCACTTCGCGGATGATCTTCTTGAGATCGGAGACCAGCATCGAAACACCGGCGGAGTCCGCGTGATTGTTCGTGAGAGAAACGACATTGGTCGGGGCGATAGGATTTGAACCTACGACCCCCTGGTCCCGAACCAGGTGCGCTACCAGGCTGCGCTACGCCCCGACCCGAAGCGAAACTCGGGGAGGATAGCAGCGCCCCGCTAGGCCGTCCATCCGTACTTACCGAGCAACGGCACGAAGCGGCAGGGCCCGTGCTCTTCGCGACGATTGCCCGAAGCTTCCTTGACGACGCGGACCAGCGTCTGATCCGACGCGTCGCCTCCTTTCTTCCCCTTCGCGCCGATCGGCAACACGAGCCGGCCACCCTCTTCGAGCTGGTCGAGCAGAGGCGCGGGGACCTCCGGCGCCGCCGCGGTCACGACGATCGCGCGATACGGAGCGAACTCGCTCCACCCGTAGCTGCCGTCGAAGATCTTGAAATGGATGTTTTCGATGTGGAGCGCCCGCACGGTCTCGCGGGCGCGTTTCGAGAACGTCGCGATGCGCTCTACCGAGTACACCTGCTCGAACAGCAGGCTCAAGACGGCTGCGTGGTAACCGGATCCGGAGCCGATCTCGAGCACGCGCCCGGTGCCGTCGGGCTCGGCCAGCTCGCACATCCGCGCGACGATGTACGGCTGCGAGATCGTCTGCTTCTCACCGATCGGGAGCGCGGCGTCGCCGTAGGCCTTCGAGCGCAGGGCCTCTTCCACGAACGGCTCGCGCGGGATCGCAGACAGCGCGTCGAGCACGCGCCTGTCGGCGATGCCCCGTGTAGTCAGATCGCGCACCATGCGCGCGCGTCGGACGTCCCCGGCGCTCACGGTACCGTCAGCCCCCACGATGCGAGGATCCCGCGCGATGGGTCGTGGGTCATGTCGGCGTGGAGCGGCGTGATCGAGACGTACCCTTCGCGCATCGCCGCGTGATCGCCGTCCGGCTCTTGCGACGGGGTGGTGTCCGCCCCCGCGATCCAGAAGTACGGCCGTCCGGATGGGTCGAGGCGCTCGACCGCGGCCGCACGGTAGGTGCGCGTGCCCTGACGCGTGATTCGAATCCCGCGCGGCGTCCCCATCGGGACGTTGACGTTGAGAAGCACGCCCTGCGGCACGCCGTTTTCGAGGGCCTTTTCGGCGATGCGCGCGGCCAAGGCCGCCGCGACCGCGTAGTCCGCCTGGCCCTCCGCGTCCCGCTCCACGGAAAAGGCGATCGACGGGATCCGCAGCAAGGTCCCCTCGAGCGCGGCGGCCACGGTCCCCGAGTACGTGACGTCGTCGCCCAGGTTGGCGCCGCGGTTGATCCCCGAGAGCACGAGCCGGGGCGGCCGGCCCCCGGTCAAGTTGAACACGCCGAGGTGGACGCAGTCCGTCGGCGTTCCGTCGACTTCAAACCGGTCCGCTCCCCGCGAAAGGACGCGCAAGGGCCGCCGCAACGTCAGCGCGTGCCCCGCAGCGCTGCGCTCGCGGTCGGGGGCGACCACAACGACTCGTCCCAGGTGCGTCACGGCGGCCACGAGCGCCCGCAGTCCGGGCGCATCGATCCCGTCGTCGTTGGTGACGAGCAGGCAGGGGCGGTCTTGGGCTTCGGTCACGGGGCGGCATGGTCGGCGAAGCGGACGATTCCCGCAAGACCAATGCAAGAACACCAACCTTGTCCGGAGACCATTCGGAAATGCCCGCCTCCGCATCCTAGAATTCGGCACTTCAGAGGAGGAACCCATGACTCTCGTCAAGGATAAGAAGGCCGATCTGGCGGGACCCGGAATCTCCACCTATGAGGAGGTCGCGAAGATCCTCCCTCAGGACTACCGGTCGGTTCTGGACCGGAAGGAAACGCAGCTGGCCGTCGCGGCGGTCAAGCGGTTCATCGAGGACGGCCTCTGCTTGGAGTTGAACCTGTTCCACGTCGAGGTGCCTCTCATCGTCACCAAGGAGAGCGGCGTCAACGACTACCTCGACCGGGACGGCTCCCGCACGCCGATCGAGTTCCCGTGCGGACTCGGCCTCCCCAAGCGCTTGAACGGCCAGGTGGTCCAGGCCGCGACCAAGTGGAAGAGGATGGCGCTCAAGCAATTCGAATGCGCGGTCGGCGAAGGGATCTGCACCGACATGCGCGCGGTTCGCAAGGACTACTTCCTGGATCACGATCACAGCGCGTACGTCGACCAGTGGGACTGGGAAAAACGCATCACGGAGGCCGACCGCAATCTCGACACGCTCAAGAACACGGTGCGCGGAATCTGGAAGGTCATCAAAGGGGCGGAGGCGTTCGCCCAGGCGCACTTCCCGAAGCTCAAGGACGCCGATCTGCCTGACCTGCCCGATGAGTTGACGTTCCTGCACGCCGAAGAGATCCTCGACATGTTCCCCGACCTACCGCGCAAACAGCGCGAGACCGAAATCCTGAGAGAGCACCCCGCCGTCTTCATCATCGGGATCGGCTCCGTCCTGAAGGACGGCTATCCGCACGAGATGCGCGCCGCCGATTACGACGACTGGGTCACGCCGACTTACGCCAAGAACGGCCAGCAGTTCCGCGGATTGAACGGGGACATCCTCGTCTGGAACCCGATCACCAAGCGCCGCCACGAGCTGACGTCGATGGGAATCCGCGTGACCAAGGAGACGCTCAAGCAGCAGCTCGCGATCTCGGGGCAGATCGACTTCCTGAAGCTCCCGTACCACCGAGCGATCTTGAGCGATGAGATTCCGCTCTCGATCGGCGGCGGAATCGGCCAGTCGCGCACGACCATGCTCCTGCTTCGAAAGGCGCATCTGGGCGAGGTCAGCGTGACCCTTTGGCCGAAGCAGCTCAAGGACATCTGCGCCGAAAAGAACATCTTCGTGTTGGAGTGATCGCAGGCCGCTAAGGAACCGCGCGCGCGCCCTCAGGGTCGAACGTGGTGGGGTCCAAGGCTCGCTGTTCATAGTTTAGGAACTCGAGAAGGGTCACGTTCTCGCCGCCTTTTGCGAGGAGATCGCGGATTTCCATCGTCCTCAACCGCTGCTTGTCCCCGTAGTCCGTGAAGAAGACCTCCTTGGCGTCTTTCCCGGACGCCAAGGTGAGACGGAGCCGGCGCGCGAGCCCATCGTCCCGCCCCGTCCACAAGACAGCCAGGGGATAGGCGGATCCCGCCCGCACGGCCTTTAGATCGAGGACGCGGCAGAGCGTCTCGCCGTCTTTCCCCGCGACCGGCTCAACGCCCGGCCGAAGCGTCGCCACGTAGGTATCGGCGAAGCGCAGTCGTGCGATGTCGCCGAACGACGCCGCACCCATCAGGCGCTGAGTCTTGCTGACGGGGACCGGGCGCGACGCGCCGGAAACGATCAAGAACACGCGGTCCCCCCGCGTGAGAATCTTCCGCCCCTTCTGTTTTCCTTCTCGGAACACGCAAAGCGACTGGTCGGTCCCCTGGACGAACAGCTCGAGAAGGTTGGCAAGCGGTTCTTTTCCCCGCTCCTTCACGACGACGCGCAAGCGAATGACCCCCTCGGGGAACGCGTCGTGAGGCGCATCCGCCCTGCTGAGCATCGCCGCGGGATCGGCGATCGGCGCCGGGCTCAGAGCGTTTGCGTAGGCTATGCCGAAGAGGGCGGCAATGACGCGAAGGCAGCCGCTAGACATGGGCCAACGCGTCGATGATCGACATCCGCGCGGCGCGATTCGCGGGAAACCACGATGCTGCGATCAGCGTGGCGGTCATCGCGATCGCCCCCGCGACGTAGGCCGTGAGGTAGAGGTTGACGTGCAACGGCACCCCGTGCGAGACACCCGGCGGCGGGGGGAGGGTCAGCCCGGCGTGATTGAGCACCGCACGGATCGCCAAGGAGACCAGCGCTCCGCCCACGCAGCCCGCAATCGCCAGGATGAGTCCCTCGGCGATGAACATCCTCTTGATGGCCGCAGGGCGTGTCCCCAGGGCGCGAAGGGTCCCGATCTCGCGCGTCCGCTCGGCCGCGGCCATGATCATCGTGTTCGCGGCGGCGAGCAGCACCACGAGGACGAGGACCAGCCCCATGAAGCCGAAGATGCCGAGGTAGAGCAGCCGCACCTGACGGTAGAAGACGGCGAGCTCCTCCCAAGTTTTCCCGGCGACATCGATCCTCTCGCGATGGAGAGCCGCCAGCAGCCGCGGGAGGGCCGCCCTCGCGTCGGCGGGCTCGCGGAGGACGATCGTCAGATTCGAGACGCGCCCCGATGCGACGAGCAGATCCGACGCCAAGCCCAAGGTCGTCGCGAGGTAACGATCATCGAGCTCCTTGATCGGGATGTCGGCGAGCCCCGTCACGGTCACGTCGACGGCGTTCAAAACCCCCTCCGGCGTCGTCGCAAGCAGCGTGATGGTGTCGCCGGCCTTCACGGACAGCGCCCGCGCGAGACCGCTGCCCAATACCGCTCCGCGTTCCGACGCATCGAGAAACCACCGGCCGGAAACCAGAAGCTTTGCGGTATCCATCGTCCGCGCCTCCGGGGCCGGATCCAGTCCGGTGCCTAGGAACGGAACCGACCGGGTCCCGTTCGTGGCCAGACCGACGAAATCGATCCGCGGCAGAACCTCTCGAACTTCGGGGTCCTTCATCAGAATTGCGGCGGCACGATCGGTGCCTTCCAGGCCGTGCTCGAGCGCGGCGTCTTCGTCGCCGGAAAGGTAGGCGGGGTCGGCGAGCTGCAAGTGGCCGGTGCCGTTTCTGATCGTTCCCTCGCGCAAACCCTCGAACGACTGCGACATGAACCCGCCGGCCAATGCGATGGCCGCGAAGCCGAAGACGACGACCCCTCCCGTCAGCAGGCTCCTCCTGCGGTTGCGCGCGACGTTTCTTGCGGCGAGCAGGAGGAGGCTCATCGTCAGGAGGAGCTCCCACTGATCCGGCCGTCTTCAAGCGTCAGAACCCGTTGCGCCCTTGCGACGACGCGGGGGTCGTGCGAAGACAGGACGAAGGCGACCTGGCGATCGGTATTGATGAGAGACATCAGATCCAGAACTTCGTCCGCGGTCTTCGTGTCGAGGTTGGCGGTTGGCTCGTCGGCGAGGATCATGTCCGGCTCGTTCGCCAAGGCCCTCGCGATGGCGACGCGCTGACGTTGGCCTCCGGAAAGCAGGTCCGGACGAACCTCCTCCTTGTCCGACAGACCGACCTGTGCCAAGAGCTTTCTGGCGCGCAGCCGGCGGGTTTCCCCCGGAACTCCCTTGAGCATCATGGGGTACTCCACGTTTTCCGACGCGGTGAGGACGGCGACGAGATTGAAGGACTGGAAGACGAAGCCGAATCGGTCGCGCCGGCAATCGGCACGGGCGTTTTCGTCCATCGTCGCCACGGACGCGCCGTCTAACGTGAGGCTTCCGCCGTCGGGTCGGTCGAGGAGGCCGAGAAGATTGATGAGCGTGGTCTTTCCCGAGCCCGATGGTCCCTGGAGGACGAGGAACTCGCCACGGCCGATCGAGATGTCGACCCCTGAGAGCGCGGCGACCGGGGTGGAACCGAGCCAGTACGTTCGCGTGAGGCCGTGACCCTCGAGGATCGATCCCGTCACCTGAGGACTTCGTCCAGGGCCGCGAGCATCTCGGGGCTCGACAGCAGGGCCTGATGATCCCGCTTCGACTGGACCACACCTGCAAAACAGAGGCTGCTCGCGGGATCGTGGGACGAACCGTCTGCCACGAGCGAGCGCACCGGGACCATCTTGTCGCCGGGCTCGTACAGGAGCGGTTTCAAGCGCTTGCGGGCGACGGCGGGCGGATCGAATCGGACCTTCATCCCATCGTTTCCCTGCGTCACGAGCGCCGTGCGCTGGACCGTGTGCGAATCGCCAACGACGACGTAGAGGGTGACCGGGTTGGGTGTGCTCGCGATTTGGTTCATCGCTGCCCTGAGCCTCGCGCCCCGAGAGAGCTCCCGCTCCAAGTGCGCCCTCCTGACCGCGTACGGAATCGGCGAGCTCCTCCGCGGATCGACGACCGACCAGCCGAGACGCTCCCAATCGTCGGGGTCGTCGAGGTCGAAGGCAAGGGGTTGTCCGTCTCCGTCGATGAAGGGCGCGAGGCGCCCCGGAATCATGTCGAAAACGGCCGGATAGGTGAAGAGCGTCTCCGGCGAGAAACCCCCACGGTGCCACTTGTAGAAGATCCCCTTCTCCAGGCGTTCCAAAGCGATGAACGTGCCTTCATTCGGCGTCGCAATGAGGAACAACGCACCCATGTGTTCGCTTTCCGACCACGTCACCGGCGGGAGCGGCCCGGTATCGCCCAACGCCGTATCGCCGTACATCAGCGCGTATCGCGCGACGAGCCCTCCTAACGAGTGACCCAGGACGAGCGCGGGCGGGGTGCCCGGCGGGGTGCGCCGGTAGAACGCCCGAAGCTCACGGGCGAAGCGCCGTCCGTTCGTTTCGACGCTCTGCCGCCAGTCGTAGGGAAAATAGAAATACTCCCCTTCTCCGGAGGGGGCCTTCCAATCCCCCGCGCGATAGCCCAAGTGGCGGAGTTTCTTTTCCAACCCGTCGTACGCATGGATGCGGAACTTCAGCCCCGCGACGCGTACCTCGCGCAATAGGCCTCCAGCGACGATCGACGAGTCGAGGGGATCGTGGAGGGGAAGCGCCAAGATCTCGTTGCCGTCGCGGATGGACATCAGTTTCGCGCTCGGCCAGACGCGGTTGCCGGTCGCGCTGTCCACGAGCTCCGTCCCCGGGGCCCCGGGGAGGATCACGATCGGGGGGCGTCGCGCAGGTGCGGCGGCTATCGGATGCGGCGAAGGGATCGAACCTGGTGGCGGGATATCGGCTGCGTAGAGAGCGGGAACGGCAAGAAACGACCAGAGCAGGACGGCACGAGCCAGGACGACGCCGGTAGGGAAGGTCCTCTTCTTAGGCGCGAGGATCATATGGACGTACGAGTCTAAGGCAGGAGCCTAGCGTGAGGCAAGCGCCGCGCGAGGGAGGTCGTCCACCCGTGCTAGGGTCCGCGCTCATGACATTCTCCGCGCGCCTGTTCTCCCGCCACGGGCTGATCGCCGCCTGGACGCTCCTGGTCCTCGTGCAGCTTCCCATCCGCGAGGTCACTCCGCCGGACGAGCCTCGATTCGCGCACCAGGCGCAGTCGATGAAAGCGTCGGGCGACTGGATCGTCCCCGCAATCGGCGATGACGCCAACGTCGACAAGCCGCCGCTCCTGTTCTGGTCGGTCGTCGTCGCCTCGCTCCCGTTCGACCGGGTCACCGAAACGACCTCTCGCCTCCCGTCTGCGTTTGGCGCGCTCGTCGTCCTCCTCCTGACGGCGCGCCTGGGACGCAGGCTGTGGGGCTCCGAGGTCGTCGGGTACGCCGGGGCGTTCATCGCCCTGACCGGGATCGAGTTCTTCCAGAAGGCCCAGTGGTGCTCGTGCGACATGACGATGGCGGCGTTCGCGTGGACGGCCATCACGTTGTGGAGCGAATCGTTGTTCGACGATCGGAAGCCCCAGCGCGCGACGCTCCGCATCGCGTTGGGCTGGGCGGCGGTGGGGCTCGGGATTCTGACCAAGGGGCCCGTCGCGCTCCTCTGGGCCGTGTTCTGGATCGTTGCCGAGGCGATCGCGCGACGGAGGTTTCGCCCGCTCCTCCGCGTCGCGTGGAATCCCGGGGTCGCGGTCGCCGTCCTCATCGTCTCCGCCTGGATCTACGGACTCGGGGTGCGGGCCGGATGGAGCTTCGTCTACGAGGCGACGATCCACCAGAACCTCGATCGATACGCAAGCGCCTGGAACTCCGTGCGGCCGTGGTGGTTTTATGTCTATCAGCTTCCCGCGGATCTTCTTCCTTGGACCGCGTTCCTCCCGGCGGTGATCGCAATCGCGATCCGGAGCGCGGCCGCAGAGCGCGACCCGCGGGGAGCGACCGCCTCACGCGCCGTCGCCTTGTTCGCGCTGTTTGCGATCCTGTTGTTTTCGGGCTCTTCCGGGAAGCGCGGCGTCTACATGATGGAAGCGTTTCCCGCGATCTCGCTGCTCGTTGCGGCGGCCGTCCTACAGCTTGGCCTCGGAGCCTCCGGCTTCGTCCTCATGGCGGGCCTAGGACTGTTCGTCGGCGTGGTTGCGCCGGCGGGGATCGCGTTCGGGGCGATCGCCGTTCCGGAGGCTCTCGCGGCCGCCGCCGGAGCGCTCGGAGCGATCGCTCTCGTCGTAGGCGGCCTCGCGGTGACGGTGGGTGCGGGGTTCGGCTTCGTTCTCTTCCGTCGTGGACGTCGCGACGCGGCGCTCGCAAGCGCCGTCTCAGGAACCTTCGTGTTGCTCTTGGTCCTCGGCACCGTCGGAGGCGCAACCTGGTCGCGCATGCAATCGGCCAAGCCGTTCTGTTACCGCATGGACGTCGCGGCGCCGAAGGGGGAGCGGATCGCCGTCGAAGACACGAAGTTCGAGCAGTTCATGTTCTATACCCTGCGAAAAACCACCTCGTTTCGTACCGACGCCGAGCTCGCCTCGATCCTTTCGAGCGATGGGTGCCGCTACGCAATCGTCACGCGCGGGCGGTACGAGCGCATGCGCGGCGCAGCGCCGATCGCCGGTTGCGCGGTCCTCGCCGCCGGCCGCATCAACCGTGGCGAGTACCTGCTGATCGGGCCGCCTGCGCCGCGATAAGGGGACACCCCCCTTATGCCTATTCGAGCATCGGTTCGGATCGATCCTCGACGGGCGGCCGGATCTTCTCGTTGGCCATCAACATCCGCGCGCAGCTATTCCACCGGAGAACGGCGTCGTCGTCACCGGGGGGCCGGATCCCCTCCGCACGCTCGTAGAGCGCCATGGCCATCTGCAGCCACTCGAACGCCATCGTCCCCGCCATCGGGCTGCCGGAGCGGAAATGGGCTTTCCCCCGCCGCTCGCAGAGGATCCCCTCGTAGTAGCAACGTTGGTAGGCGTCGGGCAGGAGTGGAAGCAGCTCGCGTGCGCGGTCGAACGCCGGCTGGAGGTGCCTCGGGAACTGGTCGGTCAAGGCGAGGAAGAGGATCACGACCGCCTCGGCGTTGCCTGCCGCAACCGCGAGCACGTCGAGACAGATGCTCTCGGCCTGGAGCGGCTGGTTGAGGAGCCTGTAGCGGTGCGCCTTCTCGAGCGCCGCCGGGACGCCCTCCCGCGAGATCGGTTTCAAATCGAAAGGAGCTGCCATAGATCACCTCACCACTGCAGAATGTGGAACAGGCGGCCCAACGGATCGTAGAAGCGATCGGCGACCCGCTCCTTGAGCGGAATGATCGCGTTATCGGTGATGGCGATGCCTTCGGGACAGACGTTCGTGCAGCACTTCGTGATATTGCAACAGCCGATGCCGTGTGAGCGCTTCAGGGACGAGGTGCGATCCTCGACGTCCAGAGGGTGCATTTCGAGGGCTGCGGCGTAGACCAGGAGGCGCGGCCCCACGAACTTCTCATGTTCGTGATGCTCGCGCAGGACGTGGCAGACGTCTTGGCAGAGGAAGCACTCGATGCACTTCCGAAACTCCTGGACACGCTCGATGTCTTCTTGCTGCATCCGCCAGGTTCCGTCTTCGGCGTCGGCGGGGCGAGGCCTGAACTTCGCAATCGTCTTTTTCGCTTCGAAGTTCCAGGAGACGTCTACGACCAAGTCGCGAACCGGCGGGAACGCGTGCATCGGCTCGACCGTGACGGGCGAGGACAATGGCAGGTCCGACAGGCGGGTCATACACATCAGCTTCGGCATGCCGTTGATCTCCGCCGAGCAGGAGCCGCACTTGCCGGCCTTGCAGTTCCATCGGAGTGCCAAATCGTTGGCCTGTTCGGCCTGGATCGCATGGATCGCGTCGAGGACGACCATGCCTTCCGTAACCGGCGTCGTGTAGTCCGAAAACGCGCCGCCTCGGCGGTCCCCGCGCCAGATCCTAAACGTCGCTCCGGGCATCACGCGTTCTCCTCTATGATCCGTTTCAGGTCGGGGCGCATGGCGGGAATCGGCTCGCGGACGATGGCCGGCCGCTCATCCTGCCCCTTGCGGCAGATGATGTTGAACGTACCGAAAGATGCGACCTTGTCCGGAAAGTCGTCCCTGAAATGGCCGCCGCGGCTTTCCTTCCTCGTCAACGCCGAAAGGGCGATCGCCTCGGCGCAGATGAGCATCGAGTTCAGGTCGATTGCGGTGTGCCAGCCGGGGTTGTACTCGCGGTTTCCGGTCACCCCGACCTCCGCCGCCCGCGTCTGGAGGCGCAAGATGCCGGCGAGGGCCTCCAACATCTCGGCCTCGCGCCTCACGATTCCGACCCTGTCCTGCATGAGAGCTTGCAGCTCGTGCTGGATGACGTAGGGACCGACTCCGCCGTCCCGCTGAAAGGGAGCGAGCACCGCCCGGGAAGCCGCTTCGACGTCGCCTTCGTGGACGAGCGCCGGCGGGCTCGCGGCTGCGTGGGCGACGGCGTGCTCGCCGGCGCGCTTGCCGAAAACGAGGAGGTCCGAGAGCGAGTTGCCGCCCAGGCGATTGGCCCCGTGGAGGCCGGCCGCGCACTCCCCCGCCGCGAACAGGCCCGGCACCGTCGACATCTGCGTGTCCCCGTCCACCCGGATCCCCCCCATGAGGTAGTGCGTGGTGGGGCCCACCTCCATCGGCT
>CAZUGP010000085.1:0-18122 GCA_964619965.1 uncultured Acidobacteriota bacterium | reverse complement strand
CTGATTGGAAGCCGTCTACGCAGGTGTTGGCGGTGCCGGAGCAGGAGTCCGTCCCGTCGCAGGCGCCACCGTTCGAGGTGCCTACGCACGTCGTCGTCGCCGTCGCGAAGCCGTCATCCGGGCAGGCGCCCGAATTACCCGTGCAGCTTTCGGCCACGTCGCACTGACCGGCCGAACCGCGGCACGACGTAGTCGCTGATTGGAAGCCGTCTACGCAGGTGTTGGCGGTGCCGGAGCAGGAGTCCGTCCCGTCGCAGGCGCCACCGTTCGAGGCGCCCACGCACGGCGTCGTCGCCGCCGCGAAGCCGTCATCCGGGCAGGCGCTCGACGAGCCTGAGCAACTCTCAGCCACGTCGCACTGACCCGCCGAGGGACGACACGTCGTCGTCGAGGTCTTGAAGCCGTCCACGCAAGCACCGGATCCGTTGCAGGAGTCCGTCCCATCGCAGTCACCGCCGTTCGAGGTGCCTACGCAGGAGGTCGTCACTGCCTGGAAACCGTCCGCCGGGCACGTGTTCGTGGTGCCCGAGCAGCTTTCGGCGACGTCGCACTGGCCGGCCGAAGCGCGGCAGATGGTGGTCGAGGGCTTCTTCTGGTCGGCGCAGCCGCCGTTGGCGCTCGAGTGCGATCCGTCGCAAACGTCGGCCACGTCGCAATCGCCACCCGAGGCGCGGCACACCGCTCCCGCGTTACCCGGCGTGAAGACGCACGCGCCGGTGGCCTGATCGCAGGAGTCGAGCGTGCAAATGTCGTTGTCGTTGCAGACCTTGGTAGCACAAGGATTAATCGTCGGCGTCACGGTAAGGGGAGTGCAGTCACATTTCGACCCCGTCCCCGCTTGCTGAAGGGTCTGGCAAGAAGTCGTGTGGTTTGCGTTCTGCTCCCAGACGCGGCAGGCAGGAATTACCAGGTTGCCACTGACGTCGATTGAGCACCTGACCGACGCGTCAACCGTCCAATTGACGGGCCCTGCGGTGGCCTTGAGATCTCCGCACGTGTCTGTTGTACTGGGAGTCGCTGAGTGACCAGTTGGATCTTCGCTCAAGAACAGGTCGGTATCCGTATCGGAGGGGTAGGCGTCGTTATCGCCTTGCCCTGCCTGGGCAGCCGCTCCGGAGCATACAAGCGCAGAACTTGGCTCCTGCACGGATCCACCGTCGCCGGAGACGAAGAGCCCCAGATCGTACCTCGTGGCAGCTGTCGATGCATACGCGGTAGTGATTCGGATGAAGATATTGTCGGTCGTTGTGTTCTCGCAGATGTCCGAGGCGCACGTGTCGCCACTGGCACAGTCTGCGTCTGACGTGCAAACGGTACTGGTGACAAAGCCCAGGTGGTAGCACACCTTCAAGATATCGACCGCCACGATCGTCGTCGAGACGTCGTTGGCCGTGCAGGAGTTCAGATTGCTGGGGCACGTGGCGCTTGGTAGCGTCACGGGATTGATCGCCTCCGTGCTCGCGAGTACGACCCCAGTCAAGCTGGTACAGATGCACAGGAACAAGAAGGCCGTGGTGAGTCGCCTGATCATAATGCCCCCATCTTCAAGAACAGCCATTATGGAAAGAGTTTGGGAACGGCACCCCGAAGGGCGCCGGAGTCAAAGGAAGCCGAGTGAGACATTCAGCACGAACGTCTTCGTCTCGGCGGGACCGTAGCTGCCGCATACGTAGGATCGACCCTTCGGGCGGATCGTTTCTGGGGTGTCTTTCAGCAGCCCCGGAGCCCCTCCGGAAGCGTCGGTCAAACGGCTTGTCCCCCAACAAACGATTCGCTGCCGTGGTGTTTACGGCCAATGCCGATGCGCGTCAACGCTTTTCTTCAGGTTTTTCCCTAGACCGAGGGCAAGGAGAATCCCTAGCCGGAGACACCGTTCCAGGCTCTCTGCGCGGCCTCGACACCGTCCATGAGAACGGCTTCCACGGCGTCGGCCCCGCGATCGATCATCGTGGCGATGGCGGGCTGTTCGTCAGGATGGAAGGTGCCGAGGACGTAGTCGGCGAGGTCGCGGCTATGGCGGCCTTCGCCCAGGACGCCGAGTTTCACCCGAGCGAACTCCTTCACGCCGAAGCTTTCGATGATTGAGCGCACCCCGTTATGGCCCCCTGCCCCGCCCTCCGGACGAACTCGAACACGCCCGAACGCAAGATCGGCGTCGTCGTAGACAACGACGAAGTCCGCCGGCTCGACTCCGTACTTCCTAAGGAGCGCTGCCGCGGCCTGGCCGCTGTGGTTCATGAGGGTGCGCGGCTTGGCGAGCACGACGCGTTGGCCGCCGAAGTCCGTCTCAGCCAACCACGTCAGGCGGCCGGCATCGCCACGCGCGGTGAATGCCGCACCGCAGCGCAGCGCGATCGCATCGGCGACCATGAACCCAACGTTGTGCCGGGTGAAGCGGTACTCCGGACCTTCGTTCCCCAGTCCGAGGACTACCTTCAAGCCTTCTTGGCCTCGGGCTTCTTCGCCTCGGGCTTCTTGACCTCGCCCTTCTTGGGTTCGCCTTTCTTGGCGTCGGCCTCGTCTCCCGGCGATTCCTTGCCTTTCTTAATGACCTCGGGCTCGGCGGTCGCCGCGACGGCTTCCTCCACCACCGGCGCAGCCTCCTCCTTCGGCACGGCGACGACGCAGACGATCGCCTCCGGGTCCTCGAGAACGGTCACCCGCTCCTTGACCGGGAGGTCCTTCACCGAAAGATGCTGGTTCAGGCGCAGTGCGGTGACGTCGAGGTCGAGGTGCTCCGGGATGTCGGACGGGAGGCATTGGACTTCGACCTGGCGCAGAACGAACTCGAGCAGACCGCCGTCCGTTTTCACACCCTCGGGGATGCCGACCACCCGGATGGGAACGCTGACGCGCACCGCCTTGGCGAGATCGACGCGAACGAAATCCACATGAACGAGTCGCTCCGTCACGGGATCGCGCTGCAGCGCTTTGATCATGACGGCGCGCGAGCGGTCCTGCCCCGTCAAGGACAAGGTGAAGATCGTGTTGCGCCCGGTCTCCAAATGAAGAACTTCCTCGATCTTCCGCGCTCCGACACCCACGGTGAACGGCGGACGGTCGAGGCCGTAGACGACCCCGGGGACTCCGCCACCCTTCCTCAGGCGGCGGCTCGCGTTCTTTCCGAGTTCGGATCGCTCCAGCGCTTCGACGACGATGTCCTTGCTCATGATTTTCTTCCTTACACGAACAGCGAGCTCACGGAGGAGTTGCTGTGAATTCGGGCGATCGCCTCTCCCAGGAGGTTCGCCACGGAAAGAACCGTGATCTTGGGATTCTGCGCCTTGTCGGCGGACAGCGGGATCGAGTCCGTCACGACGACGTGCTCGAGGTCCGAGTTCCGGATCCGCTCGAGCGCGGGGCCGGAGAGGACGGGGTGCGTGAAGCAGCCGAGAACGCGAGGCGCCCCTTTGTCGCGAAGCGCCTTGACCGCGCCGACGAGCGTGCCGGCCGTGTCGACGATGTCGTCCACGATGACGCACGTCCGTCCCGCGACCTCGCCGATGACGTGCATCGTCTCGGCGACGTTGGTATCGACCCGGCGTTTGTCGATGATCACGAGTCCAGCCTCGAGCTTCTTGGCGAAGGCGCGAGCGCGTTCGACGCCACCCGCATCCGGAGAGACGATCGTGAGATTCTCGAAGCGCTGACGCTCGACCCATTCGAGGAGGACGGGAGCCGCGAACAGGTGATCGACGGGTAGATCGAAGAACCCCTGGATCGCCGGCGCGTGCAGCTCCATCGTGAGCAACCGGTCGACACCCGCCGCGGTGAGCAGGTCCGCGACCAGCTTGGCCGATATGGGAACGCGAGGCTTGTCCTTGCGGTCCTGCCTCGCGTAGCCGTAGTACGGGATCACCGCGGTGATGCGCGCCGCCGAAGAACGCTTCATCGCATCGACGGCGATCAGCAGCTCCATGATGTTCTCATTGACGGGATGGCAGGTCGGTTGGATCACGAAAACGTCGGTGCCACGGACGTTTTCGAGTATCTGGCAATAGACCTCCCCATCCAAGAAACGCGACAGCTTCCATTCGCCCATGGGAAGGTGCAGGTAGTGGCAGATGGCGCGCGCCAGCCCCGGGTTTCCGTTCCCCGAAAAGACCTTCAACTCGTTCTTCATTCCACCGCCGGCACGATCTGCACGCCCGAGGCGACCGTTCGACTCGTCCGCAACGTCCAACCCGGGAACCCGCCCCGCAAGCCATCTGCAATCGACTTCAAATCGGTTCCCGCGCGGAACAATCCGAAAACCGTCGACCCGCTGCCGGACACGAGCGCAACCTCGGCGCCCGAGCGCGACAGCGCATCCCGAAACGTCCTGAGCTCACCCCGCATCCCGAACACGACCGCCTCGAGATCGTTCGTCGCGAGCGCGAAGTCGTTTCCTTCCGCGAACTTAACAAAAAGCCGAGGTACCGTAACATCGCCCCTATCGGCTGTCAACGGCGCTCGAAGCTCTCGAAGCGCCCGATAGACCTCGGCGGTCGAAAGTCCGAACGGTGGGCACCCCAGAAGGACCGCTCGCTCGGCGATCGGAAGCAACGGTTGGATCGTAACGCCCCGGCCCGTGCCCAACGCCGTGCCGCCGTAAAGGAAGAACGGAACATCCGAGCCGAGCTCGGCCGCCAATCGCGTCAACGCGGCCGAGTCCAAGTCCAGCGCCCAAAGCTCGTTGAGGAGCATGAGCGCGCCGGCTGCATCCGAGCTCCCGCCACCCAGGCCCGAGGCCACGGGGATCGTCTTGTTCAGCCGTAGACGCGCCCCCCGCACTCGCGCCCCCGCCACCTGTGACTGAAGGAGGCGTGCGGCCCTGACGACGAGATTGCTTTCGTCCCGAGGAACCAATGGGTCGGCCACCTCGAGAGTCAGAGACCCGGCGGACGCGCCTTCGAGCACATCGCACAGATCGATCGCCTGAAAGACCGTGACGATCTCGTGGTACCCGTCGGGGCGCAGGCCGGCGACGTGCAGTCCCAGGTTCACCTTCGCCGGACAGAGCGCGCGAAGCGCCGTCATCGGTCGCCGCGTTCACGCTCGGACCGGCCGTCCACCTCGGGAACGAAGCTTTCGATCGGACGCACGGCGAGTCGCTCGGGAGGGACACCCGTCCCCAGGGCGCGGGGATCGGTGCTCCCACGCTCGAAGCGAATGCGCGTCAGCGAGATCGAGCGTGACCCATCGGCGATCCGAATCGACTCCGGAAGCGCACCGTCGCCGCGGCCCACCCGTGCCACCGTAAGCCCGTCGCGCGAAGAGCCGGTCAAGAGCGCGGCGACGGCATCTAAGACCGAGACGTGAACGCCGATCAGCGCCTCGATCGCAGCGGGGCCGGCGTCGCCCACGTAGGCGGTCGCTGCGGCCACATCGACGAAGCAAGCGTGATCGCCCCCTGCATCGAGGACGTAGACCACGCCCCCGATCGGGGCGATCAGCTCGGCGTGCAGGCGGTCGGGCCGCTCGGCCCAGATGGAAATCTTGGCGCGGCGCACGGGGCCGCGACCATCGTCGATCTCGGCCTTGTAAATGCCGACCAACGGTCCTTCACCTGGCGGCACGCCCCCCGCTCGATGACCCGGCGCGCAGGCTACCGCCGCGAGCCCGAAAAGCGCGGTGAGAACGCGCGTCACGGTCCTTGTGGAACCACGGCGGCTTCGTTCGATGGGGCTCCCGCCGCAGCCGCCGGCGGTTGGTCGAGCTTCTTTCGAAGGGTCTCGTGCGCGCCTGGCGTTTCGGGCACCGCTTCGAGCGCCCGCCGCCAATACGTTTTCGCGCGCACGGCGTCTCCCGTACGGTCGTAAAAGTCGCCCAGGTGCTCGAGGACGGTCGCGTCCTTCGGGAATTCCCGCACCGCCCGCTCGAGCGGATCGCGCGCGTCGTCGAGCCGTCCCAGCTTCACGTACACCCATCCGAGCGAATCGAGATAGGCGCCGTTCCACGGATCGACCTGCAGCGCGCTGCGGATCAACTCGAGCGCCTCCTCCACCCGCTCTCCCCGATCGGCGAGGCTGTAGCCGAGATAGTTGAGGGCTTCGGCCGAGCGGGGGTCGAGGCGGATCGCCTCGCGCAGCTCGACCTCGGCTTCGGCGAGCCGGCCCTTTCGCTCGAGCAGCGCACCCAACGCGAGGCGCCCCTCTGCGTCCGCAGGCGATGCACCGACCCAGGCGCGAAGCTGCTTCTCCGCATCGTCATCCCGACCGTTGCGTCGCAGGATGGCCGCGACGTCCCCTCGCGCGGCGGCACCGCCTTTCGCGACCGCGGCCTCGAAACGACCGTCCGCGCGGCCGGCCTTTCCTAGACTCAGATCCGCCTCACCGTCGATCAACGCTGCTTCCACGGGCTGCGAGGCGGCCACGAGCCGCGCCAGCCGCTTGGCTTCCTTGGGGTTGCCGCAGACCAAGGCGGCGCGTGCCCGCATCGCGAGCGTCTCTTGCGCATCGGGCCTTTCCAAAGCGCCGAGCATCGCGCGCGCGTCGTCCAAGTGTTTGGCGGTGAGATCGATCGCGGCGATCCGCAGCCGAAGCTCGTCGCGTCGCTCCGCGTTTTCGGTCCCTTCGCCGACGACGCCGCGAAGGGCGGCGCCGTACTCCTCGCGCGCCGCGGCGCTCTCGCCGCGACGGGCGAGCGTTTCCGCAAGCAGGATCCGGACGAACGTGTTGTCCGGGTACTCCGAGGCCAGGCTCTGGGCGACTTGCGTAGCATCCGCGAGCCGGTTGAGCGACTGATAGGCGGCTGCGATGTGGAGGCGGACCATCGGATCGCTCTGGCTCGACGCGCGAGCGAGCTCGAGATCGTCCAGAGCCTCTTTGGGGCGCCCCTGCCGCAATCGCGCTTCCCCGCGGAGGGCACGCGCACGGACGTTTTCGGCGTTTGTCGCGAGAATCCCGTCGCACATGGACTCGATGACCGCCCATTCCCCCGTCTCGCGGGCCATTTCGACGACGAGCGGCAAGAGATCTTCGCTACCGTCCGGATGGGCCTTGATCCACGCGAGCGTCGTCTCCAACGCTTCCTTCGTTCGCCCCGCGGCGACGAACGATTGATCGAGGAGTCGTAGCGCGTTCTCGTCGCCGGGCCGCCGCACGACGAGTTTCCGCGCTGCGGCGACGGCGCCCTCGCCGTCACCTGAAGCGAGCTTGAGCCGCGCAAGCGCCGACCAGATCTCGTCCTGGGCCGCCTTGTCCTCGACGCTCAGCCGCTCGTAGAGGCGAATCGCTTCGGCGCGCGCGGTCGGATCGGCTTTCGGTCCGAACGAGCGGGACGCCGCGAGATCCGCGAGGACGCGAACCGCCTCGAGTTGGCTGTTGTCGAGCTCGAGCGCGCGTCGCGCGAGGCGGTCGGCCTCGGTGCGACGCCCGAGCATGGCAAGGAGGGAGGCTCCCTGCGCCAACAACCCCGGGGAATTCGGCTCGAGCGCAACGGCTTGATCGAGCTCGCGCGCCGCTTCCGATCCTCGGCCTCGCGAGACCGCCAGGCCCGCGGCGACCAGATGAGCGTAGGCGTCGCCTCGACGCAGCGACTCCGCCTCACCCTCGGCGCCGACGACGGTTGTCGAAAGCGTCATCGCCAGAACGAGCGCGCACACGCTGCGATCGCTCAAGCGGCTTTGGATGCAGCCTCGGCCGCCTCGTTTTTCCCGAAGTCATCGAGCGTCTTTCTCAGCTGGTCGTCGTCGCCTTCGACTTCGTCGTCGCCTCGGCGGCCGTCGGCCTTCACGACTTTGTCGGGGGCCAGGCCGTCTGCATTCCAACGCTTTCCCGCGGGTGATTCCCAAACGTAGCCGGGCACGAGCAGGCCGCCCCCCTCGGGGAGCTCGATCAGCTTCGCCTCGGTCCCTAATCCGTAGGTCGGCTCCCCGTAGATCGCGGCGTTTCTTCGATCCCTCAGGATCACCGCAAGCCCTTCGCCCGCGCCCGCCGTCGCGCCGTTGACGAGAACCGCCACGCGGCCACCCCAAACGGGTTTCTCCCGCGTGCCCGCGATCTTCTCGACGGCGCGTCCGTTGCGGTCGCTCAGCCGGAGAAAATCACCCGAGGCGAAAAGCTCGGCGACGCCCACCGCATGTCGCGTGTCCAACGATGCCGCGTCGCGGAGATCGACGAGCAATCGGTCCGCTCCGCGATCCTTGACGGATGCGAGCTCCTCGACCAGTTCCTCGTTCGGGAGGCGTTCGAGGTCGCGGACCTTGAGGACCGCAATCCCCGCCTTCACCTCCAGGACGTAGGGGGCGTCGTGGCGCGCCGCCCGGGCGACCATGACCACCTCGCGCTTCAAGGTCTTCACGCGAAAGAGGTCGATCTCGACCGTCGATCCCGCTACCCCCTTCAGGAGTCGCTGAGACTGGTCGAGCGAAAGCGACCGTACCGAGTGGCCGCCTATCTTTCGGATTTGGTCTCCTGCCGCGATGGCGATCGCCTCCGCCGGGGACCCCGCGGCCACCGCGACGACTTGAATGACGGGGCCGCTCTTGAGTACCGAGATTCCGGGATCCACGACCTCGTCTGCACCCAGGCCCCGTTTCCACGCCGCGACGTCTTCTTGCGTCAAGTAGGCGCCGCGGGCGTCGAGTCCTCCCATCAGTCCATCGTGAGCTCCGCGCATCAGCTTGTCGTTGTCCACCGTATCGACGTAGTTGTCGACGGCGTACGACAACACCTCGCTGAAGAGGAGCATCTGCCGGAAGGTTCCTTCCCCGGCGCCCGCTTTCAAGGCGGCCCCGCTCCCGAGGAGGAATAGAACCACCGCCAGCGAGCTGAACAGCAGCAACAGGCGACTGCGGCGCATGGGCACCTCGGAACGAAGAGCGACAAAGAGAAGCTACACGGACGGCACCGCTCCGGCAACCCGGACGCCGATATTGCGCGAGAAGCGCTTCAGCGGCGCCGCAGCCAGGAGGAGGGGTCGACCGGCTTCCCGCCGTCCCGCAGCTCGAAATAAAGGTACGCCCCGCGGAGCGAACCCGACTCTCCGACCCTTCCCAGCTCCTGGCCGCGGACGACATCTTGGCCGGCCGCGATCAGGAGGACATCGGCGTGGGCATAAATCGAGACGACGCCGTTGCCGTGATCCACGACGGCGGTCAGCCCGTACCCGTTCAGGGGGGCGGCGTACGCGACGCGACCGTCGAAGACCGTCCGGAAGGGCTGTCCTTCCGGGGCGTCGATGTCGAGTCCGGGATGCGGAACCTCGGTCTTGAACCGCGGATGGACGACCGTGCCGAATCTCGCCGAAACGGCTCCTTCCGCGGGCCAGTCGAGCAGGCCGCGGAACTTGCGGACGTCGAGCGCGACGTGGGCAGGCGCATCCTCGAGCGACGAGATGAGTCGGCCCAGGCTTCGCGCCGCCTCCTCGAGCTCGCCGAACGCCTTTTCGTGCTGCTCGCGGTCTCCGCGGATGCGAGCCAGGAGGGCCGCCCGCGAGGCCCGTCCCGCCGTGAGAGCGGTTTCCTTGCGTGAGGCCTCGAACTGGAGCGACGCCAGCCGTTCCCGCTCGACGGCGAGTTCGGCCCGCTCCTCGCCCAGAAGGCGCGATGCGTTACGCCACGCGGCGAGCTGTACGGCATCGCGACGCGAGAGGTAGGTCGCGTACCGGAAGCCGTCGAGCCGGTCGGCGACGCTCAGCGGGCCGATGAGACGCGAAAGCAGTCCCACCGGTCCGCGCATGTAGATCTCGCGAAGACGAGTCGCAAGCTGAGGCGCGCGGCGCGCCTGGCCGGCCTCGATCGTCCTGAGCTCGCGCTCGCTACGGGCGAGGCGCTCTTCGGTGTCGCGAAGCCGAAGCGAGACCTCCTCGAGCTCCGCGCGACGAAGCGCGATCTCGGCGTCCATGCGCGCAACGTCGCCGAGTAGTCCCTGCTCCTTCAGAGCGAGGCCGGCCATCTCCCCCTGCAGGCGCTTCATTTCCGCCTGGAGCGCAACGAGGCGTCGTGCGCGAGCATCGTCCGGTCGCGCGGGGAGCCAGGCGCCTCCCGCCGCCAAGAACACGGCAACAACGAGCGCCCCTTGCGTTCCCCCGGTCGGGCGAAACATCAAAGGAGCGGCTTCCCGTCCATCTCGGGAGGGATCTTCACGCCGAGCGTCTTCAACACCGTCGGGGCGATGTCGATCATCGAGGGATCACTCGCCGCCAGCTTACGATTCGTAAAGAGGATGCCGCGGACGAGATCCGGATCGCTGGAGCAGTGGTCCCCCGACCACGCGCTGCGATTGTCCTCGAGAATATCCGGCGGCACCCCGCCAAGCGCGGTCTGCCATGAGGCCCGGTAGTTCAAGCTGTTCCCAATCCGCAGGTCCGGGATGAGGTCCGCGTCGAACCCCGTGTACAGCTCTTCGCGCGTCCAGACCCTGGCGATCGGATGCGAGCCCGTGGCCGGATCGACGAGATCGAGGAGGCCCTCTTGGATCTTCCGCCTGACCTCGTCGTACTCTTGCCCGGGCATCACGGAGCCGTCTCGCTCGCGGCCGACGACGTTCAGATAGATCCCCCCGAATCCGAGCGCGTACGCCTTGGTGCGCGCCCAGTCGACGTTTTGGAACAGGTCGCGGGTGTCGAAGAGCTTCTCGAGCGTGGCGGGATCTTCGGTCTGCCCCTTGAGCGTCATGAACCCGTTGCGCACGAGCCATGTGTTCAGGCTGACGCCGCGCCGGAACGAGGAGAATCCGTGATCGGAACAGACGAGGAAGAGCGCGTCCGGACCCGCCAAGGCGCGCGCTTTCCCGACGAGGTCGTCCATCGCCTGGTACGCCATCAACACCTCCGGGGCGTACTTCGCCGCAAGCACGGGGTCGTACACCGGATGGTCGGGATCGAGGAACCGCCAAAACAGGTGACCGATCCGGTCCGTGAAATAGAAAACCTGGATGTACAAGTCGTCCTTGCGGTCCCCGAGGAGCCCCGTCAGGATCTCCTCGTCCTTCGCACGGGTGAAGTTCATGTCTTCGAGAAACAACTCCTCGTCGCCCACTCCCGAGGGGAGCGACCACGTGTCCTCCGGCCAGCCGATCGTCTTGAACAGACCGAAGCGCTTCCGGAGCACCTCCGAGTAGTCCGGCGGCCACGAAAATGCAATCGGGTGGCAGTCCGGGTGGAAGTTGACCGGTGACAGGTACAACTCGAGCTGCGGGGACAAGCGGAGCAGCTTGAAGCGAGCGATCCCCCGCAGCGGCGCGGCACGATCGACGACCCAGTTGACCGGGAACTCCAGCGTGAACCAATCGCTCCACCCTCCGACTTTGAGAGTCTGGGAGTGCCCGGAAACCTCGATGGTGCACGCGTCGTCGCCGGCGACGAGCGTAAGCGGAAGATCGATCCGCCTCGGGACGTCGGCGTCGTCGAGCTCTTGCCGCACACGACGCTTGGCGTCCCCCATCTCTCGCGTGCCCGCAATTCCCGCCGTCTTGCGGTCGACGACGTAGTCGTAGAAGGGCTTGTTGTACGGCCCGATCACGCGCGTCTGGATCGTGCCTCGATGATCCGCGAGCCGCACGAGCTCGAGGCTGAACTCGTTCGACCCTCCGCCCGGCTTGAAGGTCGGGTCTGAGGTGTAGAACGTGGGCGTTCCCACGCGGCCGCGCATGTCGGGAACACCCAGCCCCGAAAGCATGTGCCCGGCCCCCACGTCGTCGGCGGGAAAGGTCGCCGGGACGTGGATGACTTGGACCTTGCGGCCTTCTTTCGCGGCCAGCTCCCACATGGTGCTTCCCTGACGGTGGTTGATCGCGTCGGGAACCTCTACGGGGAGGAAGTGCTTCGTCACGAATCCGGACGGCAACCCGGCCGCGATGCCGCAAAGCGTCGCGATCGCGAGGCGCGTCATCCAGCCGAGACGGAAGAGGAGCACGATCAAGAACGCCATCAGGAAGACGGCCCCCCCCGCGACGGCCCCGACGACGAGGCCGTTTCTCGGTCCGAAGAGGAACGGCCGGCGGGACTCGGTGTTCATCGCGAAATCCGGCAGGTAGTCCTTGGGATTGCGCATGAGCCAGTCGAAGATTCGCGTCTTCCCCGGGTTCGTCCCGGTCGCGAACGATGCCCACGAAACCGGCGTCTGCGGCGGATTCGTCGGTTGCAGCGCCGAGAACGACCCGTCGTTGCGGAGTTGGGCCAAGTGGGGAAGCTTGCCCTCGTCCATCCACTGCGTGACCAGCCGAAAGTCGGCGCCGTCGAACCCTAAGATCACGACGCGCGGCTTCTCGGCGCCGTGCGCGAGAACGCTCCGCAGCATCGAAGCGAGAAGCAAAGCGAATACGATCCGCAAGGACCGTCGCGTCATGGTGCGTTCCTTTCGAAGCAGGCCCCGGATCGGCCCCGCGGCGACCTTGAGCTTACCATCCGCGTGGTATTCTGCGCCGCGCCGCGCGCCGAACAAGCCGCGGTCACGGGCGGCCATGCTGCAGGAAGTTCTTCCGGAAACCCTCCCTCATTCCGACGAGGCGGAACGTTCCGTCCTGGGAGCGGTGCTTCTCGACAACCGCCAGATCCACAAGGCGCAGGAGCTTCTCACCCACGAGACGTTTTACGCGGAGCGTCACCGGCGGATTTTCCGGGCGCTTGCGGAGCTCTCGGAGACGGGGACGGCGTTGGACCTCGTCACCCTCAGGGACGTCTTGGAGCGCACGGGCTCGCTCGATGCGTGCGGCGGGGTCGCCTACATCGCTTCTCTGATCGACGGCACGGCACGGTCGGCCAACGTCGAGCACTACGCGAAGATCGTCAAAGAGAAATCGATTCTGCGCGAGTTGATCCGCTCGGCGCAGCAGATCCTCCACTCCGCGATGCGGGCCGAAGGCTCGGCCGATCGAGTCCTGGACGAGGCTGAAAAGGCGATCTTCCACGTCGCCGAGGAGCGGCTCCGCGCGGGCTTCCTCTCGATGCGCACGGTCGGCGAGCGCAGCATCAAGATGATCGAGGACTTGACCCACAGGCGGGAGCCGATCACCGGTATCCCCTCGGGCTTTCTCCAGCTCGACGAATGGACCGCGGGACTGCAGCCATCCGACCTCATCGTCCTCGCCGCTCGCCCGTCGATGGGAAAGACCACGTTGGCGCTCAATATCGCCGCGCACGCCGCGATGCGCCATGGGCGGACGGTCGGTGTGTTCTCGCTCGAGATGTCGCACCAGCAGCTCTTCCAACGCATGCTCTGCGCGGAGGCCAGAGTCGACGCCCACCGGATGCGCACGGGACGCATCGGCAAGGAGGAATGGGACCGGATCATCAAGGCGTTCGCCGAGCTGTCCGAGGCACCGATGTTCATCGACGACACGCCCGGGGCGACGATCACCGAGATGCGGGCGAAGTCGAGGCGCCTCAAGCTGGAGCGCGGGCTCGACATGGTGATCGTGGACTACCTCCAGTTGATGCAGGGCCGCGGCCGCTATGACAGCCGGCAGCAGGAGATCTCAGAGATCTCGCGCTCCCTCAAAGAGATGGCGAAGGAGCTGCACATTCCGATCCTCGCCCTCTCGCAGCTATCGCGCGCGCCGGAGCAGCGCGGCTCAGGCGAGAAGCGTCCGCAGCTTTCCGACTTGCGGGAATCGGGCGCGATCGAGCAAGACGCCGACGTCGTCCTCTTCCTCTTCCGAGAGGAGATCTACAAGAAAGACGAGCCCGACCTCAAGGGGAAGGCCGAGCTCATCATAGGGAAGCAGCGGAACGGCCCGACCGGCACCGTCGACCTGCACTTCATCCGCGAGTTCACCTGCTTCGTGAATCCCGAATGGCGAGACGATTGAGGGGCCGCCATTGAGGAGATCGAGCTACGTCTGCCAGCAATGCGGATTCCAGACCGGCAAGTGGCACGGCCGTTGTCCGTCCTGCGACCGCTGGGACACCTTGGTCGAAGAAGCCGAGGGCTGGGCGCGGCGCGGATCCCCGACCCGCGCGTCGGACCCCGTCCCGTATCCCGATGTCGCGACCGCCGATCTCGTTCGAACGTCGACCGGTCTTCCCGAATTCGACCGCGTCTTGGGAGGCGGGCTGGTGCCCGGCGGCGTCGTTCTGATCGGGGGGGAGCCCGGCGTCGGGAAGAGCACGCTCCTGCTCCAATCGGCCTCGGCGTTGGCGGACGCCGGTCGAAGAGTCCTGTACGCATCGGGCGAAGAATCGCCCGCGCAGCTTCGCCTGCGCGGTGCTCGTCTCGGGGTCCGTTCGGCACACCTCCTCGTCCTCGCCGAGACCGACGTGGACGCCATCGCGGAGGCCGCCCGTCGCTCCCTTGTCGATGTCCTGCTCGTCGACTCGATCCAGGCGGTGCGCTGTGCCGAGCTGACCTCCGTGCCCGGCTCGGTCGGGCAGGTCCGCGAATCGGCCGCGCGACTGGTCGCGCTCGCGAAGTCGACCGGACTCCCCGTCGTTCTCGTCGGTCACGTCACCAAGGACGGCGCCATCGCGGGACCGCGCACGCTCGAGCACGTCGTCGACACGGTGATCCAATTCGAGGGCGATCGGCATCACGCGCATCGCATCCTGCGCGCGCTCAAGAACCGTTTCGGCCCTGCGGACGAGATCGGGGTCTTCTCGATGGGAGACACCGGGCTTCGCGGGATCGCCAACCCGAGCGAGGTGTTCCTCGCGGAGCGCGCCGTGGGTTCTCCCGGATCCGCAGTCTTGGCCGCAATCGAAGGGTCGCGCCCGCTGCTCGTCGAGGTGCAGGCGTTGGTCGGCGAGACCGCTCACGGGTCGCCACGGCGCGTCGCGCTCGGGGTGGACGCAGGTCGCGTCGCGATGATCTTGGCCGTCCTGGCGCGCCGCGCGGGGATCGAAGTGGCGGGCCGCGACGTCTTCGTCAACGTGGCTGGCGGGCTCGAAACCACCGAACCGGCGGCCGATCTTGCGGTGGCGATGGCTGCGGTTTCGAGCTTGACGGGCCGGCCGCTCGCGGGACGCACGACGATCTTGGGAGAGATCGGCTTGGCCGGCGAGATCCGAAGCGTCGCGCGGTTGGACGCGCGGCTGCGCGAAGCGTCACGGCTCGGGTTCGACACCGCCCTCGTGCCCTCGGGTGCCGCTCCGGCATCCTCGTCGGGGCTTCGCGTCGTCGCGGTGCGTCACCTCGCGGAGGCGCTCGACGCGGCGCACGTGGCGTGACCTTGCAGCGCAGCTTCGCGGTTCGCGCGCTCGTCCTCGGCGTCGCGCTGTTGCTCCTCGCGGCAGCGGCGGGGTGGGTGCCGTTTCGCCCGGTCTCATTGATCGCCGCGTTCGCCACGCTCGTTCTGGCGGGTGAGATCTGGGTCGCCATGAGGGAGCGGGCGGCGGCAAGCTCACAAACGCCCAAGGCCCGCCCGCGTGAGGCGCTGATCGACACCTCCGCGCTGATCGACGGCCGCCTTCCGGACGTTGTCGAAAGCGGGTTCCTCGATCTGGAGCTGATCGTCCCGGAGTTCGTGCTCCGGGAATTGCAGCACGTCGCGGACGCCCCCGAGCCGATGAGGCGAGCCCGTGGTCGGCGAGGACTCGACGTCCTGCAGGCGTTGCGGGGCTCGTCGCGACTGCCGGCGCGGGTCGTGACCGACGATGTCGCGGACGAGATCGCGGTCGATCTCAAACTCGTCGCGCTGGCCCGACGCCGGGGCGCCGCGCTGATCACGACCGACTTCACCTTGAACAAGGTCGCGGGCATTCGGGACGTCGTCGTGCTAAACGTCAACGACCTCGCGCACGCCCTGCGTCCGGTGGTTCTTCCCGGGGAGACCCTGCACGTGACGATTGTAAAGGACGGCAAGGAGCCCGGCCAGGGCATTGGTTACCTCGCCGACGGCACCATGATCGTCGTCGAGCAGGCGCGCGGCTTCGCCGGGCGCACGATTGAGGTCGTGGTAACGAGCGCGATCCAGACGGCGGCCGGGAAGATGTTCTTCGCGAAACCTGCGACGGACTCGTAACTCTCAACTCTTGGCCCCTCGGGGGGCGGTCTCATTCGGTCATCTCCCGCGCCTTGTAACGACTCTGTGCGAAGTTCGACGATCTCCGGTTCAAAAGCGAACCGGGAGACGCTTCCGGATGCGACTTGGCGGTGACGAGGGTCGAGATCCGGGACCTGAAGGCTCCTTCTTCGAGTGGGCCTGGTGGTTCCCCCGGGCCAGGTTGCCGTGGACGGACAGGACGACCCTTCCGTCGGCATCCGTGATGACGATTGTGGCGGAGTCCTTGGTCCCAGGCTCCCCTGCATCGGTGAAGGTCCATGTGGCGGATGCGCGAGGGTTGCCGTTGTAGCGGCCCGTCCCGGAGCCGACATAAGTGTCGAATCCTGCGACGGGTGGGCGCTCATCGATGCTCGGGTCGTCGCTGCAAGCGGCGCTTGTCAGACCATCCAGGTGAAACCGTTTCCCGCGGCCCCAGTTGACTTCGAGGTTGTTCGGTCCCTCAGCTGGGTTGCAGTGAAGCTCAAAACCGTGGGACACGCCGTCGGCACTCGCCACACGGCCACCCCCTGTCATACGGCCAGCGATGTCTCCACACGCAGGGTCCGGGCTCGAGCCCGTGCACTCCCCCGCTTGGCATGTGTCGCTCTTCGTGCAGGGATTGCCATCATTGCAAGCCGTGCCGTCAGTCGCGGCAGGGCTCGAGCACTGACCGCTGGACGGATTGCACGTCCCTGCGACATGGCACTGATCGCTCGCGGTACACACGATCGGGCGGCCCACGCACGCGCCACCGCTGCAGGCATCGCCCGTCGTGCAAGCGTCGCCGTCGCTGCAGGGCGCCGTGTTGTTCGTGTGGACGCACCCTCCCTCGAGACTGCAGGTATCGGTCGTGCACAGGTTGCCGTCGTCACAGTCCGGCCCGGGACCGCCCACGCACGCGCCACCGCTGCATGAATCGCCCGTCGTGCAAGCGTCGCCGTCGCTGCAGGGAGCCGTGTTGTTCGTGTGGACGCACCCCGCGGTGGAATCGCACGAATCGTCGGTACAGGAGTCTTGGTCATCGCACTGTTCGATTTCGCACTCCGCACTACACCCATCACAGTTTTGCGTGTTGCTGTCGTCGCACTCCTCACCCGTGTCAAGGATCCCGTTGCCGCAGAAAACAGGCGGGGCGCCAATGTCGCCGAACGCGAATATGAAGGTGTTGGGAGTCCCATGCGTGGGATCGCTGTTATCGCAATCCGGCCTGCCGGCAAAGCAGTTCGGCTGGCCAAAGCTGAATGCTTCACTACGGACCAGGCCTAGGGCTGCGATCGCATCCGCCTCTGTGGCGGTCGCACCGTAGTGAGTGAGGAAGGACACGGTGCTGCCGGCGCCGGAAGCGGCCAGGGTCCCAAAATCGAAGTCGAAATTCGCACCGTGATCCTCCGGTCCCAAGTCGGTGGCCTGGGGATCGCCTGGCTCGACCGTCGTTCCTCCACTAGAGAAACTGCAAGGATTACCGGAGTTGAATCCGTTGTTATCAAGCCGAACCAAGTTCGCATTCGGAACCAACCGGCCGGGATTGAGTGTGACGAACTCGTCGAACGGTGTCGGGTAGATGTCCCAGTCGATGACTCGGCGGTAGACCGTCGGCTTCGCCACACCACTCAGATTCTGAATTGTGACCCGAACCTCATAGAGATTGGCGGTGGCCCCAGAAGGATGGTAGTCGTGAGTAACTCGCCAAAGATCCCCACCGTTATTCACTCTGACGACGGAATTCGCAGAATCCGAGCTCACTATGAAACTCTCCACGATCAGATTCACGACAGCCTCATCGCCGTTGGCCGAACCCATTTCGGTCCCGGGATTGCAGGTAATATCCATCGACCCGCTCTTGTAACCGTTGGCGATGCCCCAACCCTCGCACTGGCAACCGGGCTCGGTGGAGGCCGCTTCCGTCGGGATGTAGCGGAGGCCCATGAACCCGATCTGGAGCGGATCCGGGTCGTAAGGAACGTTGAGATGGCCCTGGCAGTTCACGCCCAACTGGACGATTCCGTTGGAGATCACGGTTCCAGCAATCGCCCCGGAAAGACAGTCCGCCGTCATGTCGATGGGCGTCGTCAGCTCCGTTTGCAGGGTCCGGCCGAAGGAAATGCGTCTTGCCGATAGCTGTTTGTTGAAAGACCTCGCATACCCTCCGGACTGCGGAGCCGCTGGCAAGCCAGAGGTCATGAGAAGGCCGAAGAGACCCACGATGCAGATCCCCACCCT
>CAZUGP010000084.1:0-2852 GCA_964619965.1 uncultured Acidobacteriota bacterium | reverse complement strand
CGGCCGGTGGATCGCCTACATCTCTGACGAGTCGGGCCGTCTGGAGCTCTACGTGCAATCGTACCCGGCCGCGGGACAGCGCCAGCAGCTGACGACCACCGGAGTGGGCGGTTGGTACGGCAACACGATCGTCGATTGGTCCCGAGACGGTCGCGAGCTCGTTCTCTTCGACGGTGCGGTTCGAGCGATGGATATCGAGGCCGGCCCCGTGTTCCAGGCGGGCCCTCCGCGGCAGCTGTTCGCAATTCCGACCGGCGTCGTCGGCTTCGCCACTACCAGCGATCATCAGCGCTTCCTCGTCGTCGAGCCGGTGGCCGATTCGGAACCGAGCGCAATTGGGCTGGACCTGAACTGGGCCGCGGGCCTGGAGAAGCGATGAGCTTGGCTCCCGGCACTCGCCTCGGTCCCTACGAGATCGCCGCGCCTATCGGCGCGGGCGGCATGGGCGAGGTCTATCGCGCGAAGGACACCAGGCTCGGCCGCGACGTCGCGGTGAAGGTGCTTCCGCAGCACCTGTCCTCGAACCCCGAGATCCGCGCGCGTTTCGAGCGTGAAGCCAAGACCGTCTCGTCACTCAACCACCCGCACATCTGCACGCTCCACGACGTGGGACGCGAGGGGGATACCGACTACCTCGTGATGGAGCTGATCGAGGGAGAGACGCTGGCGCAACGGCTGGCCAAGGGCGCGCTTCCACTAGCTGACGTGTTGAAGCTCGGAGCGCAGATCGCCGACGCGCTCGATCGGGCGCATCGCGCGGGAGTGATGCACCGCGACCTCAAGCCTGGGAACGTGATGCTGACGAAGTCGGGCGCAAAGCTCATGGACTTCGGCCTCGCGCGCGCGACGGGGCTGGGAGCGGTCAGCGAGATGACCAGCTCGCCGACGGTCGTCGGTCCACTGACGACCGAAGGGACCATCATCGGGACCTTCCAGTACATGGCTCCCGAGCAACTGGAAGGACAAGAAGCCGATACGCGCGCCGATCTCTGGGCACTGGGTTGCGTGCTCTACGAGATGGCGACGGGCAAGCGCGCCTTCGAAGGGAAAAGCCAGGCCTCGCTGATCACCGCCATCATGGGGAGCGAGCCGGCGCTGATCTCGCAGCTGTCGCCGGTTGCTCCTCCCGCGCTCGACAGTGTCGTGGGCGCGTGCCTCGCGAAGGACCCCGCCGACCGCATCCAGAGCGCGCACGACGTGAAGCTGCAGCTTCAGTGGATCGCCGCGGGCAGCTCGCAGATGGGGGCGCAGGCATCGATTGCGGCGCTTCCACGTAGAGGTGGGCGAGAGCGGCTCCCCTGGGTTCTCGTCGTTATCGCGATCGTCGCCGCCACGGCACTCGGCACGCTCCTCATGACGAAGCCCGCGCCGACAACGAGGCCGATCCACGCGGCGATTCCGCCGCCGCAGGGCGGCACGATCGTCTCCAACACCTCGACACCCGTCCCGCTGGCGATGGCGCCGGACGGCTCGCGACTCGCTTTTTGCGCTCGCGTTGGCGAAGGACCGATTCGTCTCTGGGTGCGATCGCTCGCGGCGGATGACGCACGACCTCTTGCCGGAACCGAAGACGCAGCGCATCCGTTCTTTTCGCCGGACGGACGTTCGATCGGGTTTTTCGCCGATTCAAAGCTCAAGCGCGTAGATGTTTCGGGCGGGCCCGTCACGACGGTGTGCCCGGCTTTCGATTCACGCGGCGGAACCTGGAGCCCGCGAGGCGTCATCCTCTTCACGGCCGCGGCGCAGGGCGGCATCTCGCGCGTGTCCGCGGATGGGGGCGCCGTGACGTCTGCGACGACGCTTGACGTCACGCTCGAAGAATCGACGCACCGTTATCCGTCTTTCCTCCCGGATGGGGTTCACTTCATCTACCTCGCGCGGCGCTCCGGCGCGGGCCGGGGAGTCGAGCCCACGATCTACGCCGGGTCCCTCGATTCTCCCAAACGGACACGTGTGCTCGGTGTCGCGTCGAACGTCGTCTATGCCTCAGGCCATCTCCTCTTCGTGCAGCAGGGCGTGCTGGTGGCCCAGCCCTTCGACCCGGATCGACTGGCCACCCGTGGCCCCGCCGTACCTCTCGCCGAGAACGTCCGCATGGACGAGCGGTTCAGCCGCGGCGATTTCGCCGCCTCTCAGAACGGAATGCTCGTCTACTTGACGGGTAAGGCCGAGAGCCGAACCCAGCTGCGGTGGCTCGACCGGGGTGGCGTCACGCTGGGATCCGTGGGAGAAGCCGCCGATTACACCTACGGGGGCATCCCGGAGATTTCGCCCGACGGTAACCGGTCGGCGATGGCGATCCTGAATCCTGATCGGGGCGATTCGGCCATCTGGATCGTCGAGCTCGACTCAGGTCGCAGGCGTCGGCTCACGCTCGGCGACGGTGACCACGTCGCGGCTGTCTGGTCGGCGGATGGGGCGCGGGTTGTCTATACCGGGAACGATGAAGACGTCTTGGCGCGGCCGGCCGACGGGTCGGGCACCGTGGCAACGCTCTACCCGGGTCGACCGGACTGGAGCGGCTGGCCTCGTGCCTGTTCGCCTGACGGCCGGTGGTTCCTCGTCGCGGCGGGCAAGGCGAGCGGCAGCGCCGACATCTTTGCGGTTCCCATGGGTCGAGCAGCGGAGCTCGTGCCCATGGCTACGACCCCCGCGAACGAAGAGGATCCGCAGTTCTCGCCGGATGGCCGGTTCGTGGCGTACAAATCGGCGGAGTCCGGGCGCGACGAGATCTACGTCGCGGCGTTTCCGCCGACCGGCGCCAAGTGGCAGATATCGCAGGAGGGCGGCGTCGAGCCGCGCTTCAGCCGGGACGGGAAGGAGTTGTTCTACTTCGATCGCGAGAATCGCCT
>CAZUGP010000083.1:0-17489 GCA_964619965.1 uncultured Acidobacteriota bacterium | reverse complement strand
CAACTGCCCAGGCCTAGCGAATCCGACGCAAGCCAACGCCGACAACGACGCCTTGGGCGACGCCTGCGATGCCTGCCCGCTCGATGCCGCAAACGACGCCGACGGTGACGGTATTTGCGGCAACGTCGACAACTGCCCAGGCCTAGCGAATCCGACGCAAGCCAACGCCGACAACGACGCGTTGGGCGACGCCTGCGACGCATGCCCGCTCGATGCCGCAAACGACGCCGACGGCGACGGGGTTTGCGGCGACGTCGACAATTGCCCGGCGATCGCGAATCCGACGCCGGCCAACGCCGACGGCGACTCGCTGGGCGACGCGTGCGACCCTTGCCCGCTCGATGCTGCGATCGACGCCGACGGCGACGGGGTGTGCGGCAACGTCGACAACTGCCCGGCGATCGCCAATGCGAGCCAGGCGAACGCGGACGGCGACCTGCTGGGCGACGCCTGTGACAACTGCCGGAAGGTCGCGAATTCCGGCCAGCAGGACGCGAATGGAAACGGCGTAGGCGACGCGTGCGTCACGGCCCGCGTTTCGACGTGGACGACGGGGCTCACGCACACCGTCGGGGCCGGTAACGATCGCCTGCTCGTGTTCATGGTCGGATACGAGAACGCTACGGACGTTGCCATCAGCGCCGTGAGCTACGGCGGTCAAAGCATGACGAGGATCAACGGGATCGTGGTCGGGACGACCACGGTCGGACGGATCGAGCTCTGGTATCTCAAAGAGACCGGCATCGTGTCTGCGACCAACGGCACGTTCGTCGTGACCTACGGTGGCGCGAGCCCGTCGGAGCCGAGCTTCGCCGCTGCGACGTTCAGGAACGTCGACCAGACTGCCCCAATCCTCGCCAGCAACGTCAACTCGACCAGCGCATCCACGCCCAACCCGCTCCCAACGTCGGTAAGTGTGACGGCCGACGGGATGGCGGTGGCGGTCGCGTTCGTCGGCAATCCGGGATCGTTCACGTGGGGCAACGGATGGACCGAGGGGACGGACCAGAGCCTGCCGACGAGCTCCAGCTCGTCGGCAGATCACGCGGCCACCGCAAACGGCACGGATACGGCAAGTGCCACGAGCTCCAGCCAGAACCGGCAGGCGATCGTGACCGCGTCCCTGTCGGTTGCCAGGTAACGCTCAGGCCACGGGGCGCCGCAAGGCCTTACCGGGACGAGACCAACCGCCGCACCTCCTCGGCGAGGAGCGGTCGGGTCGCGCCGATCGGCAGGTCCCCGATCCGTAAAATCCCGATCGCGACCCGAACGAGCTTCAGCACCTTCGCACCCTGCGCCTCGACCATCCGTCGCACCTGGCGATTCCTGCCTTCGGTGATCGTGATCTCGAAGACAGAGCGGCCGCCGGCGTCGCCCCGTCTGGTGACGAGGGCGGGGCGCGTCGGGCCGTCTTTGAGCACGAGTCCCACGCGGAGGCGCTCCAACTGCTCGTCGGTCAGGTGCCTGGACGCTTTCACGAGATAAGTCTTCGGCACCTCGTGCTTGGGATTCGTCAAGGCCTCGGCGAAGGCCGAGTCGTTCGTCAGGACGAGAAGACCGCTGGTGTCGAGGTCGAGCCGTCCGACGGGGAAGAGGTAGCGGTCGCGCCGCGGGAGGAGATCGTAGACGGTCTTGCGCCCCTGCGGATCGCGGTAGGTCGTCAAGTACGCCTTCGGTTTGTGGACGAGGAGATAGATCTTCGGCACGGCGCGCACCGGCTCGCCGTCCAACGCGACCTCGTCCCGAACCGGGTCGATCCAGCGCTCCGGGTCGGTGACGAGCCGTCCGTTGACCCCGACCCGCCGTTCCCGGATCCAGCGACGCGCCTCGGTGCGAGAGCCGACGCCTGCCAAAGACAGCACGCGATCGAGTGTCTTCCGGCCGCGCGGCCGGCTCGTCTGCGGGGCCATGATCGCAAACGTTAACATCGCACCGGGGGCGCCGCCCGATGGGGTCTAGCGTCCTCAAGCCCCGCGTGGCATTCTCCCGCAGGGGGAAGGGCATGAAGACTCCTGCGGTGTTCCTTGCTTTCATCTTAGCCGCGAGCGCGGGCTGGACGGCCACACCTCCCGTGGGGTTTGAGGACACGGTGCTGTTCAACGCCTCCGAACCCACGGCGCTTGCCTACGAACCCGGCTCGGGAAACGCGTTCGTCCTCGAGAAGGGCGACGGGTCGGGCGGTGCACGTGTCCGCCGCCGGGCCCTGGCCGGCGGAGCGGTGAGCACCGCGTTGACCTTGACCTGCGTCGACGCGAGCGGCGAGCGAGGGCTTCTCGGCATCGCGTTCGATCCGGACTACCTCCAGGGCGCTTCGACGCGATGGGTCTACCTGTATTACACACGCCAGTCGCCGGCGTCCGGCGCCTGCTCGATCCCGGGGAGCACCGGCTCGAGAAACCGCGTCGTTCGCTTCAAGGAAGCCGGCGGCGTGCTTTCGGGGGAGGTTCTCCTCCTCGAAGGGCCCATCTTGACCGGCGCGACGAATCACAACGGAGGCACGCTGCGCTTTGCCCCCGACAAGACGCTCTTCGTGTCGGTGGGGGACAACGACACGGACGCAACCGCCAACCCGCTCTCTCGCGACCTGTCCGATCTGCGCGGGAAGATCTTGCGCATCGCGCGCGACGGCACGGTGCCGAGCGATAACCCCTTCGTCGCTCAGGCGGGTGCGCGCGGGGAGATCTGGGCATGGGGGTTGCGCAACCCGTTCCGCTTCTCGATCGATGCTTCGACCGGCACGCCGTGGATCGCCGATGTTGGCGAGAACACGTTTGAAGAGATCGATCGCGGCGTGAAGGGGGCGGACTACGGCTACCCCTGTTTCGAGGGCAACGCCCCGTTCCGAGCCTGCAACCCCGTTCCGGCGAATCCGACCGCGCCGGCGTTCGTCTACGGACACACGGCTGGAACCGTCCCGTTCAGCGGGTCGACCGTGATCGGCGGCCCCGTCTATCGCAACGGCAACTTCTCCGCGTCGTATGAAGGACGCCTCTTCTTCGCGGACTTCATTGAAGGCTGGGTCCGAACCGCGGCGGTCGGTCCCGGCGGCACCCTCTCGGACGTGCAGTTGTTCATGGCCGACGCGGGAAACGTCGCGGACCTCGTGCAAGCGCCGAACGGCTGTCTGGGCTTCGTCGACTTCGGCTCGGGATCCGTCCACGAGACCTGTCACACGACCGATCAGGACGGCGACGGTGTTCTCGGCGTGGCGGATGGGGGAACGGACTGCAACGACCTCGACTCGACGGTCTACCCCGGCGCCCCGGAGCTGTGCGACGAGACCGACAACGATTGCAATCTCGCCGTCGACGAAGCCACCTGCGCCGCGTTCGGCGGCAGCGATGGTGCCGTGAACGGATTCGATCTCGCGCTGCTCGGAAGGTACTTCGGCCAGTGCTCCGCATCGCCCGCATCACAGCCTTGGGCGCCGGTCGAGTTCACGAAGGACGGCTGCCTCGACGGGAAAGACCTCGCCGTGATGTCGGCGGTCTGGGGCTGCGCGGGGATTGCGCCGCTGTGCCCGTGACGGCGGCGCCCCCGAAGGGAATGCTCGGACGCCTCATGACGGCGACGGTCGCGCGCTATACCCGTTGGCTTCACACGCGCTGGCCCGCGGGCACCGTCGAGAAGCTCCCCGCCGTCGGCGAGGACGGTTCGACCGCCGTGCCCGGGCTGTACGTGGTCGGCGACCTGACCGGCATCCCGCTCCTCAAGTTCTCCGTCGATACCGGCGCGCGCGCCGTGCGCACGATTGCGAGCGATCCGTCGTTTGCGAGGCGCGATCGCCGGGCGGGAGGCGCGGTACACGACCTCGTCATCGTCGGCGCGGGGGTGTCCGGAATGTCCGCCGCGCTCGAGGCGCGAAAGCTCGGCCTCGACGTTGTGATCGTCGAGGCGAGCGAGCCGTTTTCGACCATCGTCAACTTTCCGAAGGGGAAGCCGATCTACACGTACCCAACGACGATGGTCCCCGCCGGCGATCTGCAGCTCACCGCGAAGGTGAAGGAGCCCCTCGTCGAAGAGCTACAGCGACAGACGACGGGCGCTGGAATCGTCCCGCGGGCGGCGCGGGTCGAACAGGTGCGGCGGAAGGGGGCCACCCTCGAGGTGCTCTGTGGCGGAGGCGAGACGATCGCCGCACACCGCGTGATCGTCGCCATCGGTCGCTCGGGGAACTTCCGGAAGCTCGGTGTTCCCGGCGAGTCGCAAGACAAGGTCAGCAACCGGCTCCACGACCCCAAGGACTTCGCGGGGAAGAACGTGCTCGTCGTGGGCGGCGGCGATTCCGCGCTCGAGACGGCGATCGCGATCGCCTCCGCCGGTGGACAGGTGACGCTCTCGTACCGCAACCACGAGCTCACGCGTCCCAAGCCCGACAACGTCGAGGCGATCGGGAAGCAGGCGACCCTGCGGCTCGCACTGGGGTCCACGGTGAAAGAGATCCGGGCCAAGGACGCCGTGCTCGTGTGGGACGGCGGCAAGGAAGAGACGCTGCCGAACGACTCGGTCTTCACGATGATTGGACGCGAGGCGCCGCTGGCCTTCCTCCGCCGCTGTGGGGTGAGAATCCGCGGCGAGTGGACGCCGGCAACCTGGGGTGTGTTCCTCGCCTTCTTCGCCTTTTGCATCTTTCTCTATAACTGGAAGGCCGGGGGGGTCGTCTACAACGCATTCAAGGAGAATCACTGGTTCCCGTTCGGCGTTCCCGCGGCGTTGGGCGGCTTGGCCTCCGCGTTCACGCGCCCGGCGAATGTGCTCGGCACGTTGGCGCTCTCTTTGGGCTCGCCCGGCTTCTACTATTCGCTCGCGTACTGCCTGTGCGTTGTGATCTTCGGGATCAAGCGCATCAGGAGACGCAAGACGCCGTACGTCAAGGTTCAGACCCTGTCTCTGATGGCGGTGCAGACGGTGCCGCTCTTCCTTCTACCTTACCTCGCGCTTCCGTGGATGGGGCACAACGGTTGGTTCGACCACGGGGCGGGGCAGTGGCTGGGCAATCAACTCTTCCCCGTGACGACATGGGACCCGCAGGGGCGCGAGTACTGGCGCGCGTTCGGGTTCATCCTCGCCTGGCCGCTCTTCATCTGGAATGTGTTCTCGTACAAGCCGATGATCCTCTGGCTCGTGATCGCCTTCGTTCAGACGTTCGTGATCATCCCCGCGATCATCTACAAGTGGGGGAAGGGCGCCTATTGCGGTTGGATCTGCTCCTGCGGCGCGCTCGCGGAGACGTTGGGGGACGCGCACCGCCAGAAGATGCCGCACGGGAGGTTCTGGAACAGGCTGAACATGGTCGGGCAGGTGCTGCTCGCCGTCGCGCTGATTCTTGCGATGCTCCGCACGATCTCGTGGATCTGGCCTGACTCGTTCGCGCGGCCGCTCTTCGACGGCCTCTTGAGCGGGTGGCACCCCTTCGGCATCCAGACGAACTACTACTGGATCGTGGATGTCGGCTTTGCGGGCATCTTGGGCGTCGGGATGTATTTCCATTTCAGCGGTCGCGTTTGGTGCCGGTTCGCCTGCCCGCTCGCCGCGCTGATGCACGTCTACGCGCGTTTCACGTCGTTCCGCATTCTGGCCGACAAGAAGAAGTGCATCTCCTGCAACGTCTGCACGTCGGTCTGCCACCAAGGGATCGATATCATGAGCTTCGCCAACAAGGGACTTCCCATGGAGGACCCCCAATGCGTACGGTGCTCGGCGTGCGTTCAGAGCTGCCCCACGGGCGTCCTCACGTTCGGCCGGGTCGATCGCGCCGGAACGATCATCTCGGTCGACAAACTTCTCGCCAGCCCGGTCCAGATGGCGGAGAAATAGGGGACAGTAGCCGTAGGGGACACTTCACTTTTTCTTATCAAAGCGGTATCCGGGGAGCTTTGTAAGAAAAAGGGAAGTGTCCCCTACGGCTACTGTCCCCTATTTCTTCTCGAACTTCAGGCTGGCGGAGTTGACGCAGTAGCGCATGCCCGTCGGCGCCGGACCGTCCGGGAACACATGTCCCAAGTGAGAGTCGCACCGGGCGCAATGGACCTCGGTGCGCGACATGAAGAACTTACGATCGGTCTCGGTCTCGACCGCGTCCTTCGAAGCCGGAGCCGAGTAGCTCGGCCAGCCGGTCCCGCTGTCGAACTTGCTCGCGGCATCGAACAGCGGCGCACCACAACCGACGCACGTGTAGATCCCCGCATCGTGATGATCCCAGAACCTACCCGTGAAGGGCGCCTCGGTCCCCTTCTCGCGGGCGACGTGATACTCGTCGGGGGTCAACTGTGCGCGCCACTCAGATTCAGTTTTTCTAATCTTGTTCGACATGGCCGCTCCTGACACCCAAATACCAACTGACGCAACATATTCCATAGAGACAATCCCAACTTCCCACGAACACCACCGTATACTCTCCGGAGCACCGTGCCATCGGAGTATTTGACGTACTCGACCGGGGCCGCCAGGGGGGCGCTGATGAAGGTCCTGGTCATCGACCACGAGGCGTTTCTTGCCGAGTTGGTCCGATTGGCGCTCGAGGCCGACGGGCACGCCTGCTTCACGGCGGCGAGCGTCGACGAGGCGAAAGAGATCATGCGCTCGGTGCGCATCGATCTCGTCACGCTCGACCTGGTCGTCGCCGGCCGCGACCCGCTGGCGTGGCTCGAGGACGTCGTGGTCGGACATCCCGAGCTCCACGGGCGCGTTTTCATCCTGACCGAGCGATTGCTCGAGCACACCGAGGCTGTTCGCGTGCGGGCCTCCGGCGCCCGCGTGATCCAGAAACCGTTCACACTCCATCAACTTCGCGAAACGGTCCGTATGCTGACCCCCGTCGGGGGCAGAACGTCCAACCCTCGCCCCCGCAGTCCCGGAATCGAGACCCCCTAGGCGGCCTGCGGGAACGGGTTGCGAGTCCCCGGCTTCCCTGCGAGACTTGCCCGCCAAAGCGCGAGGTGCGGGGCCTGATGAACGCCATCCCCCAGGAGATCGTCCCGGACGTCGTGGCGGGTTGCCTCGAAGCATGCCGCCGCTGCGAAGCGGTCGTCGCCGCCGTCATCGACCAGGACCCCGAGGCGTTCCACGCCGTGGGGCCGCACCTGAGGCACTGCGTCGACCACTTCCGCCTGTTGCTCGACGGGTGGCGCTCGGGCTCCGTCGATTACGACGCACGGCCTCGAGACGGCTGTCTCGAGCAGGATCCGCGGGCGGTGTGCGATGCGCTCACGGCGCTCGCCGAATCGCTCGCCGCGATCCGCAGCGAGGATCTCCCACGTGAGTTGGCGGTGATCCAATCCGCTGCGCCGGGACGGCCGCCCCTATCGTCGCCGAGCCGGCTCGAGCGTGAGCTCGTCTTCCTCTCCGGCCACACGATCCACCACATCGCGATCATGCTGCTCGCCGCGCGCGCGGCCGGCGTCGACGTTCCATCGCGGCTCGCGGTCGCGTTCTCGACCGAAGCGTACCGCGATTCTCTCGCGATGAAGAGCTGATGTGCACCGTCAGCCTGCGCTGCGGCGCGGGGCCCCTCCTCCTCACGATGAACCGGGACGAACGATACGAGCGCGCGCCCGAATCGGCTCCGCGCCGGATTCCCGGCGAGCCCGGGCGGCCCTCTTGGCTGGCGCCGTTCGACAGCGCCTCCGGAGGGACGTGGATCGGGGTCAACGAACGCGGGGCGGTGAGCTGCGTGTTGAACGGCTACGAGCCTTCAGACGAATCACTGCGGGGAGACCCGGCGGTGCCCAGCCGCGGATCGATCATCCCGAGGATCCTCGAGGAGCAGGATGGCGTCGGACCGGCCCGCTTGCCGGACGCGCTCGATTTTTCCGCCTACCCGTCGTTCATGCTGCTCGTTTCGGCGAAGGACGGCGGGGAGATCGTGCGATGGCGACGCGGGGTGGGGCTAAGCCGCGAGGCCGTCCTCCCGGGATGGACGTTCCTGACGTCCTCGTCGTGGAACGAGCCGGAGGTCGCCCTTTGGCGCAGCCGCGCCTTCGACCTCTGGCGGGCGGCGGGAGAGCCCGAGGCCAACGGGCTGCCGACGCTGCACCTCGCGGCCGAAGCGGGCGAGGAGGCCAAGGCACCGTTCATGACCCGGGAGCACAGCGCGACACGTAGCATCACGCAGGTGCGGGTCGACGGTTCGCGCGCGGTGGCGTCCCTCGTCTGGTGGCCGCGTGCTGGGGCGGCAGCCATCGACCCTGGGAGTCCCGCCGCGTCCCTCGAGTTGGCACTCGCATCGTCCTCCGCCGTGACTTCCCAAGGCCGACTCACGTGAACGCCCCGGACGATCGTGTCTTCTCGCTCGCATGGCCCCGCCTCACGCCGGTCCGCCGAGCCTTGGAGCACGCCTCCGGCCTCACAGGTCTGAACACCGTCTACCGCGCCCGGCCGGCGGGCGTCACGGGGGAGGCGTTCGTCGCCTGGGTCCTCGACCATCTCGGAGTCGAGCTGCAAATCGACGACGCCGATCTTCGGCGCATTCCCAAGACGGGTCCGGTCGTCGTCGTCGCGAACCACCCGTTCGGGGGGATCGAAGGGATCGCCCTCGCGCGCGCGCTCGCGCTGGTGCGCCCCGACGCGAAACTCTTCGCGAATTTCCTTCTCGGCCGCATCCCGGAGCTTCGCGATCGCTTCCTGTTCGTCGATCCCTTCGTTCGAAGCGGGTCGACGGCCGCCAACGCCAAGGCCCTCCGCAGCGCGCTCAAGTGGCTCGAGGATGGCGGCTTGCTCGCGGTTTTTCCCGCCGGCGAGGTCGCGTCGTTCGCGCTGACGACCCTTCGCGTCACGGATCCCGCTTGGAGCCCCACGATCGCCGCGCTCGCGCGGCACACCGGCGCAGCCGTGGTGCCCGTGTTCGTCCCCGGGCGCAATCGTGCGAGCTTCCAGGCCGCGGGTCTGATCCACCCCGCGCTGCGTACCGCGCTGCTGCCGCGCGAGTTCTTGGCCCATCGCGGCAAGTCGATCGAATTGCGGGTCGGCACGCCCGTCCCCGCGGCGCGCCTTGCCGAGTTCGAAAACGACGGACGGGCGATCGCCTACTTGCGCGATCGGACCGAGATTCTCGCCGAACGCGTCGTGCCCAAGGCGCGATTCAACGCCGGTGCGATCCAGCCGCGACGCACGCCGGCGGCTGCCGCGCCGGTCGTCCCTCCCGTCCCCCCGGCCGAGCTCGACGCCGAGGTGGCGGCGCTACCCGAGGACGCGCGGCTGATCGTCAGCGACGAGCTTTCGGTCTTCGTCGCGCGCGCAGCCGCGATTCCGAAGGTGCTGCGTGAGATCGGGCGGCTGCGTGAGGTCACCTTTCGCGAGGTCGGCGAGGGGACGGGGCGCGAGATCGACCTCGACGCCTTCGACGCGACGTACCTGCACCTTTTCAGCTGGAACCGCGCGAGACGAGAGATCGTCGGCGCCTATCGGCTCGGGCCCACCGACGAGGTCCTCACGGCCTCCGGCGTCTCAGGGTTGTATACGGCGTCGCTCTTCAAGTACGACCCCAAGCTCTTCGCGGCGATGGGGCCCGCTCTTGAAATGGGGCGATCGTGGATTCGCACCGAGCATCAGAAAAGCTACACCGGGTTGTTGTTGCTCTGGAAAGGCATCGGCGAATTCGTCGGCCGCCATCCGCGCTATGCGACCCTCTTCGGTCCGGTCAGCATCAGCGCCGAGTACCGCTCGCTCTCGCAGCGTTTGATCGTCGCCTTCCTCGAAAGGAACCGGAAGATGACGGGTTGGGCGGATTGGGTTCGTCCGACGAATCCGTTCCGCGAGCCGCGGCGGCCCGGCGCCTCGCTCAGCCCCGCGCATCTCAGAGACCTCGAAGAGGTATCCACGTTCATCTCGGAGATCGAATCCGATCAGAAGGGGGTGCCGATCCTGCTGAAGCAGTACCTGCGTCTGGACGGTCGCCTCTTGAGCTACAACGTCGACCCCGACTTCGCGAACGTCCTCGACGTGCTGATCGTCGTCGACCTGCGCCGCACGGCGCGGAAGGCGCTGCAGCGATACATGGGCCGGCTGAACCTCGAACGCTTCGAAGCGTTCCACCGCCCCGCCCGCAGCGCGACCCGCGCCAGCTAGGGAAGTGTCCCCTAACGCCAGAAGGCGTCGCGCATCTCGGCCTTGCCGTCGGATTCGAGCATGCGCCCGTGGGACATGATCACTCGGTCGAAATCGTGCTCGAGCAAAGCGGCGATCGACGCGTGGAAGGCGTCGCGTTCGTCCACGACGAACGAGGTGAAGATGCGCGAGGGGCCGAAACGGCCGTAGGCGCGATTCACGCGCATGAGCGTTCGCGCGAGCCACGGGAGGTCGTGCTCCCGGTAGTTGAAAACGGCGTCGGTGAGCACGAGCGTGCGCGAGGGGGCGTGAACGAACGCGACCTCGTTGATCCGCGTGCCGTGCAGCGGGACGACCGCCAACTCGCCCCGGAGGGCTTCGGGCCAGTCCTCGTCGATGGATCCGTCGATCCGCCGGACCTTGTTGAAGAGCTTGGCGCGTGCCGCGGCCGGGACCAAAACGCGCGCCGAGGGGTAGCGGTCACCGTACCAGCCGGCATCCGAGCAGTGCAGCACGTTGGGAACGAGGATCCACGAGGGCCGGCCGATCGCCTCGAGCGCGGCCATGCCCGCCTCATCCATCGCGATCGCCGAATGAACCGCCACGTCACCCGAGGCGAGCCGGAACACGGTCATTTTTCGCTCGAACGCCGATCGCTTCCAGCGACCCTCGACGACGAACAAGCCGTCGTCGACGAAGCTGATGGGGCCGTGCGAATACAGGATCATGTGCTTCTCCGTGAGCGGCGGGCCGCATGGTAACCTCCGGAGACGATGGAACACCACGAGGGTCGCAGAGTCCCGCTCGGCGTTGCCTACGGGTTGCTCGGGGTGCTGTTCGCCTGGGCCGTGGCCTACATCGTGCCGATGACCCGCGACGTGGTCGCCACCGTCTTTCGGCCTGCAACCGTCGTTGCGAACCCGTTTCTGGCCGATTGGCCGGACGGCATCGTCCGATTCGTCGCGCGCGATCTCAACCGGCGATCGGAGCCGCCTTTGCAGCGGGGCGATCGCGTCGTTTCCGTCGACGGCACGCCCTTCCGCGCCGGCTGGGAGATCTCGCGCCGGGTGGCGGCAGCCGGCCCTCGCGGCACGTTGCGAGTCGTCGTCGCCCGCAAGTCGACGGGGGGCACCGCAGAGGAGATCGCTTCCACGATCGCGCTGCGCTCGGTCGCGGAAGGCGAGGGCGCGCTCGCCTTTCGCGCTCTGCTCGGTGTCGTGGGCCTACTGATGCCGTGGGTTTGCTTCCTCGTGGGATTCTGGGTCGCCTTTGTCCGGCCGCGCGATCCGCTGGCGTGGCTCGTCCTCTTCACGCTTCTGGGCTTCCAGGTCGCTCCCTGGCAGCAACCGTCGTTCGACAAGTGGCCGGACCTGTTGCGTGTTCCCGCCGCCGCGTACCGTGCCACCTTCGGGGGCACGTGGCCCCTTTCTTTCTCGTTGTTCGGCGTCTATTTCGCCGGTCGGCTGGACTGGGAGCGCCGCCACGGGTGGATCAAGTGGATCCTGCTCGCGCCGGTCACGGTGTTCGCGGCGGGTGTTGTGGTCGCGTCGATCGCCGAGAGCCTGGACCTGCGCGAACTCGTCTCCACGGTGCGCCTGCTCGAGGCGGCCCAACCGATAGCGCAACTCTTCGGTATGGCCGCCATCTCGTTCTTCTTCGTCGTCGTGGGGTGGAAGATGGGCGTCGCCGCGACGGCGGACCACCGCCGGCGCCTGAGGCTCCTGGGCTTCGGCGCCTGCGTCGCTCTGTCGCCCGTGCTCGGACTGATCGTTGCGAGGTGGGTGCTCCACCGTCCGCTGGAGGCCTTCCCCGTTGGAGCCATCGTCTCGTGCCTGATCTTCATGCCGGTTTTCCCTGTGACTCTGGCCTACGTGATTCTCGTCGATCGCGCGATGGACGTACGTGTCGCCGTTCGCCAGGGCTTGCGCTACGCGGTGACGCGCGGTGCGATCCGTGTCGTCGTCATGCTCTTCATGGCGGGCGTTCTCTGGAACGCTTGGAATCTCGTCAACGACCCGACGGCCAACCGGCCGCGGAAGCTGCAGGCGATCGCGTGGGGGATGGCCGCCGCAATCGTGGTGCCTCGATTCGCCAAGCGCGCGTTCGAGTGGACCGACCGGCGCTTCTTCCGCGAGTCGTACGACGTCGAGCGCGTGCTGACCGAGCTGTCCGAGCAGGTGCGTACCATCGCGGAGACGGGACCGCTTCTCGACACGGTGCTCGACTGCATCGGCACGACGCTACACGTGGATCGCCTCGCGGTGTTCCTGCACGAGGGAGACCGGCTCGTGCCGAGCCGCTTCCGCGGTTTCGATCCGCCGCCCACCGTGAGCTTCCCGGTGACGGCCGAAATGCTCGTTCGGCTCCGCGCGTCGGGACGGCCGCTTCGCGTCCGCCACGACGATCCGGAGAGCCCCTTGCGCCGGGAGACCATTTCCGAGGACAACCGCGCGCGGCTCGCGGAGGTGGACGCGGAGCTGGTGCTCCCGCTCAACGGGAAGAAGGATCTGCTAGGCGTCGTCACGCTGGGGCCCAAGAAGAGCGAGGAGCCTTACTCGATCTCCGACGCCAAGCTGTTGGGCTCGGTCGCGTCGCAGACCGGCCTCGCCTTGGAGAACAGCCGGCTCATGGCCACGATCGTCACCGAAATCGCGAAGCGAGAGTGGATCGGTCGCGAGATCGACATCGCGCGCGGCGTGCAGCAGCGACTGTTCCCACAGAAGTTGCCGGAGATCAGTGGCGTGGATTGTGCCGGCGTCTGCCGCCCGGCTCAAAGGGTCGGAGGCGATTACTACGATTTCCTCGCGTTGCCTAACGGGCGCTTGGGGCTCGCTTTGGGCGATGTCGCGGGAAAAGGGATTCCCGCGGCCCTCTTGATGGCGAGCCTGCAAGCGTCGCTGCGCGGCCAGCGCCTGTCGGGGCCGGCCGATCTGGCCCAGCTGATGACCAACCTGAATTTTCTGATCCACGAAGCCTCGCCCGACAACCGCTACGCGACGTTCTTCTATGGCGAGCTCGACCCGGCGACCCGCCGTCTGGACTACGTGAACGCCGGTCACAACGCGCCGATGCTCTTCCGCGCGGCGGGGGGGATTGAGCGCATGCGCGCGACGGGGCCCGTGGTGGGGCTCGTCGAGGCCGGGCGCTTCGAGCAGAAGAGCATCGTGCTCTCGCCCGGCGACGTGCTCCTCGTTTACTCCGACGGGATCAGCGAGGCGATGAACGTCAACGACGAGGAGTGGGGCGAGGACAATCTGGCGACGGCCGCCGGAGCGTCGTTTCCCTGCGGCGCGCAGGAGCTCATCGACAAACTGTTCGTCGCGGCCGACGCCTTCGTCGCCGGCGCGGTGCAGCACGACGACATGACCGTCGTCGTCGTGAGAATGAAGGCATGACGGCGATCGACGCTTGGTGGCGCGCGGCAAACTACCTCTCGGTCGGCCAGATCTACCTTCTCGACAATCCGCTCCTCGAGGAGCCGCTTCGCGCCGAGCACGTCAAGCCCCGCCTTCTGGGACACTGGGGAACCACTCCCGGCCTCAACTTCGTCTACGCACACTTGAACCGTCTGATCCGAGAGCACCGGCTGAACATGATCTACGTCCTCGGGCCGGGACACGGCGGTCCCGCGGCGGTCGCCAACGCGTGGCTGGAAGGGACCTATTCCGAGGTCTACCCCGACATCACTCGGGATGCGGACGGGATGCGGCGCCTGTTCAAGCAGTTCTCCTTTCCGGGCGGCGTACCGAGCCACGTCGCGCCGGAGACCCCCGGCTCGATCCACGAAGGGGGCGAATTGGGCTACGCGCTCTCGCACGCGTTCGGCGCCGCGTTCGACAATCCCGACCTGATCGTGGCGTGCGTCGTCGGTGACGGCGAGGCGGAAACCGGGCCGTGTGCTACGAGCTGGCACTCGAACAAGTTCCTCAATCCGGCGCGGGACGGCGCGGTCCTCCCGATCCTGCACTTAAACGGCGCGAAGATCGCCGGACCGACGGTGCTCGACCGCATCCCGCAGAGCGAGCTGTTGCAGCTGATGCGCGGTTACGGCTACACGCCTCACGTCGTCTCGGGGAGTGATCCGGCCCGCATGCACCGCGCGATGGCGCAGGCGATGGACACCTCGCTGGCGGAGATCAAGAGCATTCAAGCGACCTGGAGAAGGGGACGAGCCCCGAAGGGGACGGTCCCCTGGCCGATGATCGTGCTTCGCTCGCCGAAGGGCTGGACCGGGCCGAAGGTCGTCGACGGCAAGCGGGTGGAAGGGACGTTTCGCTCGCATCAAGTGCCGTTCGGGCAGGTGCGCGAGAATCCGAAACGCCTGAAGCTCCTGGAGACCTGGCTCCTAAGCTACCGGCCTGACGAGCTCTTCGAAGCGGGAGGCGCGCCGGTCGCCACGATCCGGGCGGTCGCGCCGCAAGGCGTGAGGCGCATGAGCGCCAACCTCCATGCGAACGGCGGCACCCTCCTTCGCGACCTGCGCCTTCCGGACTACAAGAAGTACGCGATCGCCGTCCCGGTGCCGGGGAGCGTGGACGCCGAAGCGACCCGCGTCCAAGGCACGTTCTTACGCGACGTGATGAAGCTGAACGCCGCCTCGAAGAACTTCCGCGTCTTTTCACCCGACGAAACGACCTCGAACCGGTGGGACGCCGTGCTCGAGGTCACCGATCGCTGCCTCGTCGCCCGGATCGAGAAGGACGACGACCGCGTCTCGCCCGACGGCCGGGTGATGGAGATGCTCTCGGAGCATCAGTGTCAGGGTTGGCTCGAGGGGTATCTCCTGACCGGCCGGCACGGTTTCTTCTCGTGCTACGAGGCGTTCATCCACGTCGTCGACTCGATGTTCAACCAGCACGCCAAATGGCTGAAGACGACGCGCGACATCCCGTGGCGTCGTCCCATCGCGTCGTTGAACTACCTGCTGACCTCGCACGTTTGGCGGCAGGACCACACCGGCTTCTCGCATCAGGACCCGGGGGTCCTCGATCATGTCGACAACACGAAGGCCGAGGTGATCCGCGTTTACCTGCCGCCCGACGCGAACACGCTGCTCTCGGTCACCGATCACTGCCTGCGGAGCCGTCAGTACGTGAACGTGATCGTCGCCGGGAAGCAGCCGGCCCCGCAGTGGTTGACGATGGACGAGGCGATCGTGCATTGCGAGGCGGGCCTGGGGATCTGGCCCTTTGCGTCGAACGACAGCCGTCGCGATCCGGACATCGTGATGGCCTGTTGCGGCGACGTGCCGACACTCGAGACCTTGGCGGCGGTGTCCCTGCTGCGCGAGCAGTTCCCCGATCTTGCGATCCGCGTCGTCAACGTCGTGAACCTGATGAAGCTGCAGCCGGAGCGCGAGCATCCCCACGGCCTATCGGACGACGCATTCGACGCGATCTTCACGACGGACCGGCCCATCGTCTTTGCGTTCCACGGCTACCCGTGGCTGATTCACCGCTTGACCTACAAGCGACGCAACCACGACAACTTGCACGTTCGCGGCTACAAGGAGAACGGGACGACCACGACGCCGTTCGACATGGCGGTGATGAACGACCTCGACCGGTTCCACCTTGTAGGCGACGTCATCGACCGGGTTCCGAAGCTCAAGCGGAGCAGCGCCTACGCCAAACAAGCCATCCGCGACATGCTCGCGAAACACAAAAGCTACGTCGCCGAGCACGGCGAGGATCTCCCCGAAGTCCGGGAATGGCGGTGGTCCTAGGGGACACTCCCTTTTTTCTTGTCAGAGCTCCTCAGATACCGCTCTGACAAGAAAAAAGGGAGTGTCCCCTATAGAATGTCTACTCTCCGGAGGCCGCGATGATTCCCAGACGCTCGATGGTTCCTCTGCTTATCGTGCTCACCCTTCTGGTTGCGCCCACCGTTGCGGCGAAGAAGAAAGAGCAGAAGCCAGTCGTCGACGAATTCACCGGAACGCTCGTCACCAATTCCGGGCCTACGACCGGCGAAGTCAGTCATCAGGTGACGATCTGGATCGAGGAGTACACCACGGACGACGTCGCGCAGTCCCTGATGAAGACCCTCGCCGACGGGGGACAGACCGCGCTCCGCGATGCACTGCAGAACCACCGCGCCGGAAGGCTACAGGTGGGGAAAAATGCCAGCTATCCCCTCTCCGTCGCCCGTCAGCGCATCGAGTTCGAAAACCGAGTCGTCCAGCTCGTGACCAGCAGCCCTCTGAACGGATTTCCCTTGAACCCGGGAGTGCGCCCGCAGGACTATCCGATCGGGTTCATCGAGGTGCGATTGGGGCCCGATGGCACGGGCGACGGGACCGTCGTCGGCATGGCCAAGCTCGCCTTCGACAGGGACAAGAATCTCCGCACTGCGGGCTACGGCACCCAGTCGGCCAGCCTGACGAACGTGGAGAGCGTCAGAAAGAAGTAGGTGGCGGGACATGTATCGACGCGCCCTGCGCGTGACGGCGATCGCCGCCGCGACTGCGCTGACGGTGCCCGCGACGATCGTGCTCGTGTTCGCCATCCAGGCGCGCGTCCGCCTGCCTGAATTACGCCCGTGGCATCGGCTGGTGCTGAGATCCGAATTCAGGGCCGGCCGCCCCGGTACGCCGAAGACCTTCGAGGAGTACCTCCGGCTCGAGGAGCGGCTCTTCGCCGAGCTTCGCAGCCGCGTGATGGAGGACGAGGCGGCGGCGGACCGGTACGCCATCGGCCGCTTCAACCCGAAGGCCATCCCGGCTCGGCTCGCCTTGAACACCCCCTACAACCGCTCCTACGAGCTCACGCCCGAGACCGTCCGTGGCGCGGTCCTTCTCTTTCACGGCTTGAGCGACTCGCCGTACTCGATGCGGGCCATCGCGGAGGTCTTTCGCGATCAGGGATTCTACGTGCTTGCCCTTCGACTTCCGGGCCATGGCACGGTCCCCTCGGGGCTTCTTCACGTCCGCTGGCAGGACTGGTACGCGGCCGTCGAGCTCGCCGCGCGGTACGCGGCGCAGCGCGCGGGACCGGACAGGTCCTTCTACGCCGGCGGATACTCGACCGGTGCACGGTGGCCGCAAGCTTGTTGACTGATGGGGGAAGGCCTTGCCCCCGGTTCGGTCGACCGGCGAGGTTCCTTTGAATTTGGGTTGGATTCAGGCCGCGTGACGGCGGTCGAGCTTCGGAAGAGCGGGCGTTCAGCGTCTCTGATAGACGCGGAGCGCGGACTCCGACACCGGCTCTCGGTGCGGGAACAGTCTCCGGGCGAGAATTCGATCGAATCGCCATGGCTCATCGGTGATCCCAAGCCGCATCGCCGGGGTTGTGCGGTCGGGCGCCCGTTCCGATCGCGCTTTGATGAAGTTCTTCCAGACCGCCATGAGATGCGCCCGGCCGATGATCGACTCGAGCCTCCTGCCGAAGGCGATCGTCTCCCGCTTGTGATCGGCGCAGCTGTGACGCAGCAGCTGGTGCAGGCTG
>CAZUGP010000082.1:0-3053 GCA_964619965.1 uncultured Acidobacteriota bacterium | reverse complement strand
GTGAGGAGCGGCGATCTCACAGGCGCCACTAGGGACTCCCACGCCGGCGGCGCCGTAGCGGCCGGCGCTCAGGCGCCGCGCTGTTCCTGGGCTTCGATGCGGCGGCGGAGCTGGTCGTCCGTTTCGTGGAGGCTGTGGATCCCCGCCCGCACGCCGGCGAAACCGCGCCGCATTTCGCCCGTGAGGCTGTCCACGCGCAGGTCGACGTCGCCGAGGCGCTCGTTGGCGAGGACGACGCCCTCGATCGCATAATCTGGCTAGAGTTGACGCCAGAATCTCGTGCCCGGAAGAAGAACGAGGCTGTCGTGGTCACCCATCACGGCAAGCCCTATGCCCTGATCCAGCCGCTCTACGACTACCTATAGGCGGGGTGATGTCGTGGTGGTCAACGTCCCCTTCACCTCACAGCAGTCGTGACGTTCGGACGGTGTGGGGACAGGGCTAGCTGAGGCGCGGTCGCAATCGCGCATCTCGAGGGCCTCGAGCTGGCGGCGCAGATCCTCGTTGGATTTGCGAAGGCGACTGACCTCTGCGCGAAGATCGCCGCAGCGTATCCGCACCTCGCTGGTGAGGGCGTCCAAGCGAAAGTTGGTATGCGAACGGAGCCCAGCGGTCTCTTCCCGGAGGCCATTCATCGTGAAGTCCGCACCCTTGCGGAAGAAGGAGATCTGGTCCTGCAGCTCGCCGCGGACTCGCGTGACCTCTCCGCGGAGCTCGGTGCGGAAGTCCTGTGTCACCTTGTCGAAATGACTCTTGACCGCCTCGACTTCATGGTTTGTCATGGTCTTCGCCTCGAGGGAGATTTCAAAACGGCACGGAGTATATCGCGCGGGGCGGTACGGTGGGTCTGATTTCTTGCGGCGGGGGTGAGTTTCGGCGTGGCGAAGGGGCGGGCGGGGCGCGTGAGCTGAAGCTGGACGTGGCGCTTCGAGAAGGACCTGGCCGACCTCGAGAACAAGAAGACGAATCGCCTCGCGTGCGTGATCCCGGCTTTGACTGCCGGCGTGGGCCGGGGCATCCTGCAGGGCGACAGGCGATCGAGGAGGAACGGCGGATGGCGAGGCCAGAGGGTGAGGCGCAGAAGCCGGGCGAGCAGGCGCCGCCGCCGGAGCGGCGCGGCGGCGACTCTCGGGGGTTGGCGGCGGTCGTCGGTGTCGTGGTCCTGCTCGTGATCTCGCTCGCCAACTGGCGGGACCTTCAACGCCTCGACCGGGCTCTGGGCGAGAGGCTGAGCCCGCTCGTGCCCCGGCTCGACCAGGGGGCCAGCCGGACGGAGCAGGGACCGGACCCCGGCCGGGTGTATGCGATCCAGACCGAAGGTTCCCCGTTCCGGGGAAAGGCGGACGCGCCCGTCACGATCGCGGAGTTCGCGGACTTCCAGTGACCGTACTGCTCGAGGGTCGGTCCGACCCTCACGCAGATCGAGAAGGCATACGGCGACAAGGTGCGGATCGTCTGGAAGCACCTGCCGCTCGACATCCACCCGGACGCGATGGGGGCGCACCTGGCCGCGCTCGCCGCCTCGAAGCAGGGCCGGTTCTGGGAGTTCCACGACATGCTGCTCCACAACCAGCAGCAGCTGAACCTCGAGGCCTACAAGCGCTACGCGCGTGAGCTGAAGCTGGACCTGGCGCGCTTCGAGAAGGACCTCGCGGACCCCGAGAGCCGGAAGCGGATCGAAGCGGACACGGCCGAGGCCCTGGCGATGGGCCTCACCGGGACGCCCGGCTTCTTCGTGAACGGCCGCTTCCTGAGCGGGGCGCAGCCGTTCGAGGAGTTCGCCACGGCGATCAACGCCGAGCTCGGCCGGCTCAACCTGCCGGTGCCGGCGGGCGCGCCGGCGGGGTAGGTTGGCTCAGGCTCCGCGCTGCTCCTGGGCCTCGATGCGCCGGCGCAGCTCGTCGTCGGTTTCGTGCAGGCGGTGGATCTCCGCGCGCACACCGGCGAAGCCGCGGCGGACCTCGCCCGTGAGGCCGTCCACGCGCGTCGTGAGACCGCCCACGCTGCTTGTCAGGCCGTCCACGCGCGTCGTGAGACCGGCCACGGTGCTTGTGAGGCCGTCGACGCGGGTCGTGAGACCGCCCACGCTGTTTGTGAGGCCTTCTACGCGGCCCGAGAGCCTGCCTACGTTCTGGTCGACGTCGTCGAGCCGCGCGTTGGCGAGCGCCACACCTTCCGCGACCGCCCGGATGTCGGAACGAAGATCCTCGGCGACGGCTCCGGTATAGTGCCGGACCTCCGTGATCTCCTGCTTGAGGTGATCGGCGACCGCGGCCGCATCGAGTCGAAACTCGCCGATCTCCGACCGGACCTTGGCGAACTCCTCCCGCATCTCGGAGCGGGTCTCCTCCGCGTGGCTTCGGACGCCGGCGACCTCCGCCCGCAGTTCGGAGCGGGTCTCCTGTGCGACGACGTCCGCGTGGCTTCGGACGCCGGCGATCTCCGCCCGCAGCTGCTGGGCGTTTGCGGCCGCCTCGGTTCGGACCTTGGCGAACTCCCCGCGGAACTCGGTACTGAGCTCGTTGCGGAACTCCTGCGCCACCTTGTCGAAGTGGCCCTTGATCTGCTCGACTTCCTGGTTCGTCACGATCGGTCGCTTTCTGGGAGAGATTCGGAACGAGGCGGAGTATATCCCGCTCCGCGGCCAAGCCGGGTCCGATCTGTGAGGGGAGCGCTCGAGAGCGAGCGACCGCGACGAAGACCTCAATTGGATCGAGGGCTTCGAGCGGTGCTTGCGACGCTCGCTCTGCAGCGCGCGGCCACGAGCAGGCACGGCAGGTACTCGAGCGCGCGCCAGCCCCAGGCGAGCTTCCACGGCTCGCCGGACTGCCAGCCGGGGTAGACGAGATAGGCGAGCGACACCGTGCCCGTGAAGAGCAGGGCCGCCGGCTCGTCGCGCACGACCAGCAGCGGCAACAGCCACAGCGCGTACCACGGCAGCACGTTTGGGCTCAGCAGCAGCGAGGCGACGACGACCGCCGTCGCGGCCGCCACCGGCTCCGCGCGCCGCCAGCCGAGCCACAGCGCGATCGCGAGCGTCAGCAGCGCGCCAA
>CAZUGP010000081.1:0-16834 GCA_964619965.1 uncultured Acidobacteriota bacterium | reverse complement strand
ACGCGGGAATTGGCTGCTCGAGTTCGAACGTGCAAGCGTCGCCGCCGCGATGCGCCCCGCCCAGTTCTTCATGATCGGCGTCCCCGGCTCGGACGTTCTCTTGCGACGGCCGTTTTCCGTCTGCGGGCTTCCCGGGACGTTCGCGGATGGTCGAGCCGACGCGATGCAGGTTCTCTACCGTGTCTACGGCCGCGGCACCAAGCTCCTGGCGTCGCTGCGGACCGGAGCCTCGCTCCACGTGCTCGGGCCTTTGGGCCGCGGATTCGACGCTCCGCGCGAAAGCGACGCCAAGATCGTCCTCGTGGCGGGCGGGATCGGCTGCGCGCCGTTCCCGGCATTCCTCGCAGAACTGGAACGAGCGGGGCGGCGCGCGACGATGATCTACGGGGCGCGTGCGGCCGACGAGCTGCCGCTTTTGGACTGGTTCCGTGAACGCTGCGACGCCGTCCTCGTCACGACCGACGACGGGTCGCTCGGAACGCATGGGCTCGTCACGGCTCCCCTCGAAGCGCTTCTTCGGGATCCGGACCGCCAGCGGCTCCACCTCTACGTTTGCGGGCCGAGCCCCATGTTGAAGTCGGTCGCGAAGATGGCGCTCGCCGCGGGGGTCGTCTGCGACCTCTCGCTCGAGGCGCCGATGGCGTGCGGCTTCGGGGTGTGCCTCGGCTGCGTCGTGCCGACGCACGAGCGGGCGGACGGGCCGGTGAGCTACGAGCGGGTATGCCTCGAGGGGCCGGTGATGCGCGCGGAACACATAGCATGGTGACGCCGGACCTGTCCGTCGCGGTCGGCTCGGTCCGACTCAAGAATCCGGTGCTCACGGCCTCGGGGACGTTCGGTTACGGTCTCGAGTTCCTCCCGTTCTTGGAATTGGCTCAGCTCGGCGGGATCGTAACGAAAGGGCTCTCGCCCAGGCCGCGGCAGGGAAACCCGCCGGAGCGAATCGTCGAGACCCCCGCCGGCATGCTGAACGCGATCGGGCTGCAAAACGTCGGCGTCGACGCGTTCCTTTCGGACAAGCTCAAAGAGCTGCGCGGCCACGATACCGCGGTCGTCGCGAACGTGTTCGGGGAGACCGAAGCCGAGTATGTGGAGGTCTGCGAAAAGCTCGATCAGGCTGCGGGCGTCGCCGCCATCGAGCTGAACGTATCGTGTCCGAACACGGAAGCCGGCGGGATGGTGTTCGGGAACGACGCCAAGTCCTTGGCGCGCATTACGCGGGCCTGCCGGCTCGCAACGCGCCTCCCGCTCTGGGTCAAGCTGTCGCCCAACGTCACCGACATCCGCGAGATCGCCAAGGCCGCCGAGGCGGAAGGTGCCGATGCGATCTCGCTCGTCAATACGTTCGTCGGCATGGCGATCGATGTGGACAAGCGGCGTCCCGTGCTCGCGAACGTCAGCGGAGGCCTCTCCGGTCCGGCGATTCGTCCCCTCGCGGTGTGGATGACCTGGCAGGTACGGCGCGCGGTGACGATCCCGATCGTCGGGATGGGCGGCATCATGACCGCGCGCGACGCGATCGAGTTCATCCTCGCGGGGGCGACCGCCGTACAGGTGGGCACGGCGAATTTCGTCAACCCTCGCGCCGCCGTCGACGTCGCGGAGGGGCTCGCGCTGTGGTTGAAGGAGCGCAACGTCGCCTCGGTCCGAGAGCTGGTCGGCGCCTTGGCGTCGGCGCCGGCCGCGTCGGGGCGCGCGTGAAACCCGAATCGCGCCTGTTCGTCGCTCTGGACACTCCGGACATCAACCGGGCGCGCGAGCTGTCGCGCGTACTCGCCGGGCGCGTCGGCGGATTCAAGATCGGCCTTCAGGCCTTCGTGGCGCTCGGTCCCTCGCTGGTCGGCGAGCTGCGAGATCTCGGTCACCTGGTCTTCCTCGATCTGAAGTTCCACGACATTCCGAACACGGTCGGCGCCGCGTCGGCTGCCGCGGCGCGATTGGGGGCCGCGTTCTTCACCGTGCACGCGTTGGGGGGCCCCTCGATGATCGCACGGGCCGTCGAAGCCAGTCGCGCCGCCGTCCCGCCCGGCTCCGAGCGCCCGGTCGTCCTGGCCGTGACGATCCTGACGAGCCACGACGATCTGAGCCTGCGAGAGGTCGGCATCACGGGCGCATCCGCCGAGGCCGTCCCCCGCCTCGCCGCACTGGCCCGGGAGGCCGGTGCCGGCGGTGTGGTTTGCTCGTCCCTCGAGGTCGCTTCGGCGCGCCGGGCCTTCCCCGAAGGCGTGCTCGTCGTCCCCGGCATCCGCCTGGAGGCGCAGGGACCCAAACCCCAGGACGATCAAGCGCGCGTGGGCACGCCTGCCGCGGCCGTAAGGGCCGGCGCCGACTGGATCGTCGTCGGTCGTCCCATCACCGAAGCGGAAGACCCGGTCGCCGCCGCCGCAGCGATCGCCGACGACATCCACCGCAACGCGGGGATCTAGGATCCGTCGTGAACGTGACCTTTCTCGGAACCGGCACCTCGACGGGAGTGCCGGTCCCGACGTGCACGTGCGGCGTCTGCCGCTCGACCGACCCGCGCGATGCCCGGCTGAGGCCCTCGGTGCTCCTTCGCTGGGAAGGGGCGAGCGTCCTGGTCGACACCTCGACCGACTTACGGCAGCAGGCCCTGCGGCAAGGACTGATGGGTTTGGACGCCGTCTTCTACACGCATGCGCACGCGGATCACATCTTCGGTCTCGACGACCTGCGCATGTTCAACTGGCGCCGCGGGGGCGCGATCCCCGTGTACGGATCGGCGATCACGCTGGCCGCGATCCGCAGGACCTTTTGGTACGTGTTCGAGGACGTCGAGGCGGGCGGCGGCAAGCCGCTTCTCGATCTGCACGAGGTCCGCGCGCCCTTCCCTTTGCTCGGGCGGACGGTGATCCCCGTGCCGCTGCAGCACGGACGCCTTCCGATCCTCGGGTATCGGATCGGCGGGTTCGCGTATCTCACCGACGTCAGCGCGATCCCGGAGGAGTCGTACGCGTTGTTGTGCGATCTCGAGGTGCTCGTGCTGAGCGCTCTCCGGCACCGCCCCCACCCGACGCACCTGCACCTGGCCGCCGCACTCGAGGAAGCGGCGCGCATCGGGGCGACGCGTACGCTGTTCACGCATATCGCCCACGAGCTCGAGCACGCCGCGGTGGCTCCGACGCTTCCACCCGGCATCGAGCTGGCCTACGACGGCCTCTGCCTCGAGGTCGCTTGAGCGCCCGGCGCCGCGTCGCGCTCGCTTTGGCGATGGCTTCGACGCTGTCTTTGGCCGCGATCGACGCCCCGGTGTCTGCCGACCTCGATCCGGCCAGCCCGTCGGCAGCGCCGCTCACGAACGAAGAGGTCGTGCGCATGGTCGCCTCCGGAGCGGAAGAGCGGGAGATTCTGGAGGCGATTCGGACCCGTCCGGAGGCCTTCGACCTCGCCGATGACATGGTCGACGAGCTGAAGCTCGCGGGCGTGTCCGCCGTGATCGTGGCGGCGATGGGACGACGCCACGCGGAAAGCGCGCCCGTCGCGCCTTCGCCGGACCGGCCGAAGCGGGGGCGCACGCCGATCGTTTTGACCTTGAACGCGGGAGCGGCCGCGCCCCGCACGATTCGCGTGCCGAAGTGGGCGGACGAGGACGCGAAGGCGCGCCTCCGCCTGCCGAAGGAGAACGAACAGCGTGAGGTCTTAGACCTCGCGGTGTTCCTCGCCTGCACGTCCTCCGAGCACATCCCGGACCTGTGGCGGTCGAAGACTCCGCTCGGACGAGACATGATCTCCGTGCCGCGCCACGAGATGCTCGCGTTCGTCGCGGGCGATACACCGGCCGGCAAGACGCCGCAGCTCGCGCTGCCCGCGCGCATCGACGCGGAGGTCGACGCGGACGATCCTCACGATCTCGTCTTGGGAATTGCCGCGCGCATCGGGGACCGCTGGCTGCAACTGGCCGTAGGGGGCCTGCCGAAAGTGACGATCGGCGCGGGGCAGAAGCCACTGACCGGTCGCATCGAGCACGCCGGGCGGGGGTTCGATTTCAAAGTCGAGCTCAAAGCGCCGCGCTAGCGTCCCGTTCAGAGCCTCAACGACACCAGCTTCGACACACCCGCCTCTTCCATCGTGACGCCGTACAGGAGGTTCGCCGCCTCCATCGATCGCTTGTTGTGCGTGATGAGGATGAACTGCGTGTGGCTCGCGTATTCGGAGAGCATCCGTGTGAAACGGCCGACGTTGAGCTCGTCGAGCGCCGCGTCGACCTCGTCCAAGAGGCAAAACGGCGACGGCTGGTAGCGGAAGATCGCGAAGAGGAGCGCCAGCGCCGCCATCGACTTCTCCCCTCCCGACATGAGCGACACGTTTCCGAGGCGTTTGCCGGGAGGCTGCGCGATCATCTCGATCCCGCACTCCAAGACGTCGTCTCCTTCTTCGAGAACGAGATCCGCGCGACCGCCGTTGAAGAGGACCTTGAACGTCTCGACATAGTGCCCGCGGATCGTCTCGAACGCCTCGAGGAACAGCTCCCGTGAATTGCGGTTGATTCTCTTGATCGTCTCGCGCAACGACGCCATCGCATCGACGAGATCTTTCTGCTGGGCCGACAGGTGCTGGTGACGCTCTTCCAGGGTCCGGAACTCCTCGATCGCCATGAGATTGACCGGGCCGATCGCCTCGACTCTCGCCTTGATCTCGGCGATCTCGTCGTCCAAGGCGCGATCATCGGCAACGCTGAGTGCTTCGTCTCCCGCCGCGACGGCTGCGACCTCGGCCGTCACTCCAAGCTCCTGCGTGCACAGGTCGTCCAAGAAGTTCCGGTCGGACTCCGCACGCGTGCGGGCGAGCTCGCCCTCCCGCGCCCTCTCGCGCGCGGCGTCCTGCGCCGTCCGCGCTGCGGTCAACGACGTGTCCTTCTCCTGAAGCACGTTGCGGCGCGTCAGCAGATCCGCCTCGCGAGCCGTCTGGTCGTTCGTCTGTACGCGCCTGAGCTCCCACTGGGTCGTCAGCTCCGCTTCCGTTGCCAGCAGGACCTCTAAAGCCTCGCGCCCGCGCGTCGCCGCCGCCTCGCGCTCCGCTTTGGTCGCGTCGAGCCGCAGGACGATCTCCGCGAGCGTTTCAGCAAGCCGCGCGCTTTCTCGACGGGCGGCCTCGACCCGCTCCTCGCGCGCGGCGGCGTCGGCGCGCGCGGCGGCCTCCTCGTCGATCAGCGAGCGCAGCACGGCTTCGTCGGCGTGAAGCGCCGACACCTCGTCGTGAAGGGCGCTCTCGGATCGAACGTGCTCGTCCTCGGCGGCGGCAACGACGGCGGCCAAGCCCGCAAGCTCGTCGGAAAGCCTCGCTGTGTCGCCGACGACGGCCGCGAGCTCTTCCGCCAAGACTTCGAGCCGGCGGCCCGCGCGCGACCGCTCGTCGTCGGTGCGAAGCAGCTGCGTTGCGAGATCGTTGCCGCGCTGGCCTTCGGTTTCGAGCGCCAGACGTCCGTCCGCCCACGCCGACTCCCGCCGGTCGACCTCGCCGCGGAGCTGTTCGACCTCTCTTTGGAGGGCGCCGGCGTGCGACGCCGCCTCGGCCAGCTCCGTCTGCGCGTCGGTCGTCTTCCGATTGTGCGCGAGCAGGCCGAGGTCGCCCGCAGTGCGCCCGCCGGCCGCGATCATCCCGGACGCGTACACGACCTCACCCGTCTCGGCCAAGTAGTCGACCATCGGATGGACTCGATGCAGCGCAAGCGCGCTCTCGAGCGAATCGACGAGCACCGCATCGCCGATACACGAGCCGACGAATCCGTCGCCAGGGCGAAAACGGAGACGGTCTTTGAGGCGTCCAATCACGCGCGGGTCGTCGCGCAAAACTTCGGGGAGCGGGACACGGCCGTTCGTCCCGGCTCCCGTCGCGTGCGCTCCGTGGGTCCGGGTCTTGCTGAGAAACATCGTGCGCCCGGCTCCCTCCGTGCGGATGAGGCGGGCGGCGCGGCTCGCGTCGGCGTCGTCCTCCACGACGACCGCCGGGAGGACGCCCTGGAGGTACGCCTCCGCCGCCGCTTCCACATCGCGGGACGCCTCGACGAAGTCCGCGACGACTCCTGTGGTGCGTACTCCGGCCGTTGCGCCTGCGGTGAGCAACAGCCGAACGCCGTCCGACACGCCGGCGAAGCGCGTCGCGACGTCTTCCAGGGTGCGCAGAGCGCTCGACGCCGAAGTCTCCCGCTCGCGCGCTGCGGCAAGGTGTTCCATGGCCTCGGCGTGCCGCAAGCGCGCGCCCGAGAGCTCGGACTCAGCTCGTGCCACGGCGTCCTTGAGCTCTGAGAGGCTTGCCTTTTGGGTCTGCGCCCGCTCACCCAAGCCCGCCGCCTCCTCGCTCATGCGGAGATGCTCGCCCTCTGCGGCTTCGCGCTCGCGCTCCAGCCGCAGGCGCTGTACCGCCAATCGGGAGACGTGCTCCTCGATCGACTGGCGCCGGTTGCGCAGCTCGGCGAGACGGTTCATCGAGGCAAACGGTCCTTGGCGCAGGACCTCCACGCGCTCGCGGCGCTCTTCACGCCGTAAGTTGCCGGAAGCGACGCGGCGACGATGCTCCTCGAGCCTCTCGGACGACGCGGACAACGCGTCTTCCTCCGCGGCGAGGTCGCTCGTCCGGGCCGCCGCCTGCTCGCCCGTGGCCTCGTGCCGGAGCGCGAGCGCCGCGATATCGCCGCCCAAACGGCGGTCGGCCTCCTCCGCCTCGACGATGCGTTGGCGGCAAGCCGCAACGCGCGCCTCGCCGCGATCGATCTCGATTTCGAGCTGGTGGAGCGCATCGGCGGCCGTCCGGCCGGCGCGAACCGCGTCCTCCAAGGACAGCCTCTCCGCGACGATCTCAGCGTCCAGGGTCGCAAGGTAGGCCGACGACTCCGCCTCCGCCCAGCGCGCGGCGGCTTCGGCCTCGCGAAGGCGCGCAAGCTCGGCATCCAGGCGCCGGGCCTTCGCTCCGAAGCGCACCGATTCCCGCGCGTGCAGCTCCTCGCGAAGGCGGCCGTACCGCCTCGCCTTCGCGGCCTGCCGTTTCAGCGAACCGATTTGGCGTGCGACTTCGATGACGATGTCGTTGACGCGCAGCAGATTCGCGTGCGTCGCCTCGAGCTTCAGCTCGGCCAAACGCCTCTTGTGCTTGAAACCGGCGATCCCGGCCGCCTCCTCGACGATGAGGCGCCGGTCTTTCGGCTTTGCATTCAAGATCTGGTCGATGCGTCCCTGCTCGATCGTGGCATAAGTCTGCGCCCCGACGCGCTCTTCGCGAAGGAGATCCTGGATGTCGCGCAGTCTGCTCTTGGCGCCGTTCAATAGATAGTCGCTCTCGCCATCGCGGAACAGGCGGCGGGTGATCTTGATCTGCTTCGCCTCGAGGCCATCCCCGTGAGGCCGGCCGGCGAGGTGCAGCGAGACTTCCGCCATTCCCTGGGGCTTCCGTGCCTCGCTGCCGTTGAAGATGACGTCTTGCATGCTCGATCCGCGGAGCATCTTGGCGCTCTGTTCGCCCAGCACCCAGTTGATCGCGTCGCCGATGTTCGACTTGCCACAGCCGTTTGGACCGACGACCGCCGTGATCCCGTCGGGGAAAACCACCTCGGTCGTTTCGGAGAACGACTTGAACCCCGAGATTTGCATCTTCTCGATCTTCATCATGGTGGGTTGCGCCCTCGTAAGCGGCGGGAATATACACCGCGTTCCGGGCCGGACTCAACCGGCCACCCCAAGATTTCGCGGTGATTTTGGGCGGGAGCCCCCAGATGTTGTAGGCGGGGCCTGTTGCCTAACGGTTCCTCGCGATCAGGAGATCCGGAACCCCGATCAGCGCGCGACGCGCCGGACCGTCGGGGAACGCGTCGAGCTGACGGACGGCAAGCTCGGCGTGAAGCCTCGCGCGCGCCTCGGCCCGGCTCAGGGCGCCGCATTCGTGGAGGAGGGCGATGAGCTCGGCGCTGGCGTCTCCCTCCCCGTGGCCCGCGGCGATAGCGGATACGAGCGCCCGCCCTCTCGTCGAGCCGGTCTTGAGCAGATCGAGCACGGGAAGCGTCGCTTTCCCTTCCCGCAGGTCGCACACCGTGGGTTTTCCCAAAACCGCGGTATCGCCGGTGAAATCGAGCATGTCATCGACGATCTGGAACGCGGTTCCGATGTGGAGGCCGTACTGGCGCAGCGCGCGCTCAGTCGTCTCGTCCACTCCGGAGAGAATCCCCGCCAGCTCGCAACAGCCTCCGAACAACACCGCCGTCTTGCGTTCGATCAGGTCCATGTACTCGTCGATCGACAGGTCCAACCGCCCCACGAAGCGCGTCTGGATCATCTCCCCCTCGGTCATGCGCAGCGTGATCCAGGCGAGGCGGTCCATCACCCTCAGGCTTCCGGCGCGCAGCGCCAGCTCCATCGCCTTGGCGTAGAGGTAGTCGCCGAAGAGGACCGTGATCGTGTTCCCCCAGCCGCGATTCACCGATGGGCGGCCGCGGCGGACGGCGGCGGCGTCGATGACGTCGTCGTGGATCAGCGTCGCGGAGTGGATGAACTCCAGCACCGTTGCGAGGAGCACGTCGTGCGTCCCGCGGTAGCCGCACAATTCCGCGCACAAGAGGTGAAGCGTCGGCCGGACGCGCTTCCCGCCTCCCTGCCCGACGAACTCTCCGATCTCGTCCACGATGGCGACCGGCGACGCGAGGTTCTCGTGAAAGAGCCTCTCGACCTCCAGCAATCGGGGGGCCACGAGCCCGACGATGTCATCCGGCGAGACGGAGGGTTCCGTCACCGCGCCGCTGCTGTGGCTCAAAAAGCTGGCCGCCCTGCTCACGCACACCCTCCACAAGGTGGCCGGGATGGTAACACCAGGCCGAATCGCCCGCGAAGCGCGGCGGGCAATCCAAAGGGAGTTCTCAGCGTTCGTCGACGACTTCCGTCCCGGGCGGCGGCTCGAAGGCGAAGAGCCCCACCGGCAGCGCCAGGTTCCGCCGCACGTTCGAGAATGAATAGGTCGTCCTGTTCCCCGTCTCGTCGAGGAGCTCCGCTCCTTCGATGAGGAACGTCGGGGGGCGCAGGGTCAGCGTCACTGCGGTCATGGCCCCCTGCTCCCCCTTGGGCGCGAGCCTGAGGCGGTACGAGCCGCGGCCGCCGGTCGAAGGCGTCGCGACGAGAGTCGCCGTGAAGAGATCTCCGACACGGTCTCTTCCCGCGAGCAGCCGGGGAAACACCCCCTGGTCGTCGCTGAGCCGGCCCCGCGACATGACCCGGTCCTCCTCGAGGTACAGCGTCGTCCGGTCGCCGAGCAGCAGCGCGATCTTCTTCTCGGGGTCGAGGTAATCCCAGCGCAGCTTCCCAGGGCGCTCGAGATACAGCCGCCCGCTCTCGGTTGCGGTCGTCCCCAGCGCACCGGAGACGAGCGACTGCCTAAAGCGCATGTCGAGCGTCGAGGTTCCGTCGAGCCAGGCTTGGAGGCCGGCGAGGACCTTCGCCTTGTCGTCAGCGGGGCCTCCGCCGGGGACGGCGAGCGCGAGCATGACCACGAAGGCACGCCACATACGCCCAGGCTAGCAGAGGCCTCCGCCTCTCCTGGACAGCCCCCATTCCTAGTGGTAACAAATGTCGGATCGGAGGTGGCTCGTGCGTTTCGGGATCCCGGCAATCCTCACCGCCTTCGCCGTTGCGGCGGCGACCTTCGCGGCCGACGACATGGCAGCGATCAAGGACGCGGCCGTACGACTGTACGACCAGGGGAACTACGACGAGGCACGGAAGACCCTCCACGACCTCGACAACGCCCGCCTCCTCGACGGCCCGCTCCTCTATAGGCTCTTCTTCTGTGAGAAAGCCGCGGGAAGAACCGACGACGCCACGAAGGCGCTCGAGCGGGCGCGCCAGGCGCTCGAGTCGGAGATCGCCTCCTCCGCCTCCCTCGATGTCGCTTTCTACTTGGCGAACACGTATTCGAATCTCGGGCGTGGCGCCGAGGCCCGGGACGTTGCCCGCGACATGACCGCCAAAATCGAGTCGGGAGGCCTTGCGGCTCCGACGACCGCGATCGGGCAGTTCCAGCTCGGGAAGCTCTACCAGGACCAAGATCGACAAGCCGAGGCCTCGGCCGCCTACGCGAAAGCGGTGGACGGGTTCGAGCTCGCCGGCGGGCGGTACGTGGGAAATGCCCGGTGGGCGCTGCGCTATCTCGCGACCGGCGCGCTCGCCCGCGCGGATCATGCCGCGGCCGAAACGGCTTTGGCTCGTCTGGTCGCCGTGGGCGGTGTCGAGGCGGCGGATTGGGACGCGCTCGCGACGACACGCGCGCGGCTCGGTAAATACGCCCAAGCCGCCGAGGCGTGGAAGGCCTCGTTCAAGCTGGACCGATCCGGCGGAGACGACCAGAACTACGCCTCTCGTCTCGCCGAGGCGGCAGCTCTCATCGCACCGCTCCCTACCGCGGCGCCGGGAGGCGTGGCGTTCACGTTGATGAACCAATCCGACCTGCAGGATTTCCTCAAGGCCCGCGCCGAAGCGGTGGCCGCCGCGCAGAAGCGCGCGGCGGACGCGATGCGCCCGGAGAAGGACGGGACACAACCGCGTGCGCTCGATCCGAAGCTGCGCGCCGAGATCGCGCGAACCCTTCGCGAGGCGCGGCAGCAGCTCGCCGCGGCAGGTCTCGAATACGCCGTGCGGCACTATGGGATCAGGGAGGCGGCGTTTCGCGACGGGTACGCGGTGCTCATCTTCCAGGACCGCGCGTGGGAGCTGCCGCCGGATCCTAAGCCCGTCGGGAAGAACGCCGGGACGAGCGGGTCATAGCGCGTCGGCGAGATCTCCGAGCAGCGGGACCTTGAACCGCTCCCCTTCGAGGGCGCGCACCAGGCACAGGAAGACGAGGAGGAGAAGCCCGAGCGCGGTGAGCGCGGCGGCGACCCCGAAGAGCGCCCCGACGAGCGGCCAGAGCTTGGCGCGAAGGAGCAGGTACACCCCGCGCGCAATGAGCCAGAGGGCGGCCACCGCGACCGACAGGAGGACACCCTGCTTGGCGTGCCATTTGACGAATTCCTTGCGGCTGGCCACGAGCGAGAACAGCGCGAGAGGACCGAGGTAGGCGAACACGAGGAGGAGCCGATCCTGATCGCCGATCTCCTGGTTCAGGTGTTGATCTTCCACGCGTCGTTTATATCGTCGCGACGGAGAGCGGGTCAAGCGCCGCGGCCGGTCACCCCGCAGTATACTTGCCTCGCCCATGCAGGACGCGGCTTCCCTCACACCCATGTTCAGGCAGTATCGCGCGCTCAAGGGCCAGCACCCTGGAGCGATCCTCCTGTTTCGTATGGGCGACTTCTACGAGATGTTCCATGAGGACGCGGAGATCGCAAGCAAGGCCCTCGATCTCGCGCTGACCGCCAGGGGGAAGGGTACGGCGAATGCCGCGCCGATGTGCGGGTTTCCCCACCACCAGCTCGATGCGTACGCCGCGAAGCTGGTTCGCTCTGGCCATCGCGTCGCGGTTTGCGATCAGGTCGAAGACCCGAAGACCGCGAAGGGGCTCGTGCGACGGGAGGTCGTCCGGATCGTCACGGCCGGAACGCTCGACGATCCCAACGAGCTCGAAGCAGCCGAGAACTCGTGGATCGCCTCGGTCGCAGCGCCGGCCGGGCGCGTGGGAGCGGCATTTCTCGACGCGTCGACCGGCGAATTCGTGGCGTGGGAGGACGCGGGCGCGCAAGCCTGGAGTGCCCTCAGAGAGCGCCTCGACGCCTTCGCACCCCGGGAGATCGTTCACGCCGAGGATCTCGTCTGGCCTGAGGGTTCGCTTTCCGACCCGGTGCGCTGCGCGGTGACGCCGTGCGATCCGTACATCTTCGCTCCCGCGGTGGCGGCCGATCATTTGAAGCGGCACTTCGAGGTGGCCTCACTCGACGGATACGGCCTAGCCGGGCGGCCGGCCGCGATCGCGGCCGCCGGCGGGCTCCTGGCCTACGTGAGGGACACGATCAAGAGCGGGCTGACGCACATCGATGGCCTCACCTACCACGAGCCGGCGGAATACCTCGTGATCGACGCGGCAAGCTTCCGCGCGTTGGAGATCGACAGGTCGCTCCGCGACGGTGCGCGGGCGGGGTCCCTCCTGCACGCCGTCGACTTCACCTTGACCGCGCCCGGCGCGCGCCTCCTGCGCGCCTGGATCGCCGCGCCCCTCGTTGCGCAAGACCGGATCGCCCAGCGCCAAGAAGCGGTCTCGGAGTTGCTCCAGAGATCCGCGCTCCGCGCCGAACTACGAGCCCTGCTCCACGGGATGCACGACATCGAACGCCTCCTCGCACGCACGGTCTCAGGCTCGGCGACCGCGCGGGATCTACTGGCGCTCCAGGCGTCCTTGGCGAGGCTCCCCGGGCTGCTCGGCGCTCTCTCCGGCGCGCGGGCCACGCTGCTTGGCGAGCTCGCCGGGACCGACCCGTGCGCGGCGATCGCGGCGCGGCTGGCGGACGGGGTGCACGACGACCCGCCCGCGGGATTGCGAGAGGGCGGACTCATCCGCGACGGATTTCACGCGGAGCTGGACGGGCTGCGTGCGATAAGGAGCAGCGGCCGCGACACCTTGGCTGCGATCGAGGCGCGCGAGCGGGATTCGACGGGGATCGCATCGCTCAAGGTCCGCTTCAACAAGGTCTTCGGCTATTACATCGAGATCTCGAGGTCGAATCTCCACCTCGTCCCCGATCGTTTTCAGCGTAAGCAGACGATCGCCGGCGGCGAGCGCTTCGTGACCGAAGAGATCAAGGAATACGAGGCCAAGGTCTTGGGCGCTCAGGAGCGCATCGAGTCTCTCGAGTACGAGATCTTCGTCGCCTTGCGCGCGGAGGTCGCAGCGGTTGCGTCCCGGGTGAAAGCCTCAGCCCGCGCTGCGGCCCAAGCGGACGTCCTCCTCGGTTTCGCGCAGCTGGCCGAAGAGCGCGACTACCGGCGCCCCACGATCGAACAGACGCCGCGGCTGCGCATCGTCGGCGGCCGGCATCCCGTCGTCGAACAGATGCTCGTCGAGACCCGCTTCGCCCCCAACGACGCGGCGTTAGGCCAAGAATCGGGCGCGCTCGCGATCCTCACGGGCCCGAACATGGGCGGCAAGTCGACCTACCTTCGCCAGGTCGCTCTGATTTCGATCCTCGCGCAGGCCGGCTCGTTCGTACCGGCGGAAGAAGCCGAGCTCGGCATCGTTGACCGGATCTTCTGCCGCGTCGGCGCTTCGGACAACCTCGCGGAGGGACAGAGCACGTTCATGGTGGAGATGAGCGAGACCGCGAACATCCTCCACCACGTGACGCCGCGAAGCCTGGTCCTCCTCGACGAGATCGGGCGAGGGACGGCGACGTTCGACGGGCTGGCGATCGCTTGGGCGGTCGTCGAGTACCTCCATCAGCTTCCGGGCGGGGCGCCTCGAACGCTGTTCGCCACGCACTACCACGAGCTGACCGAGCTGGCGGTCACACTGCCCGGGATCGTCAACCTGCGGATGGCGGTGCGGGAGTGGGGCGAGCGGGTGATCTTCACGCATCGCGTGGAGTCCGGCCCCTCGGACCGGTCCTACGGCATCCACGTCGCACGGCTCGCGGGCGTTCCCCAAGCCGTCGTCGCCCGGGCCGAGGAGATCCTCGCCAATCTCGAACGGGACGAGTACGGGGGTGACGGCTTGCCCCGGCGCGCGCGCAAGGCGGGGGGCGCGAGGGAACGGGAATTCGCGGCGGAGCGGCCACTGTTCCCGCCGCCGTCGTCGTCATCGGGAACGGCGACGAAGCGTGAACAGGAAGACCCTGTCGCGGCCGAGATTCTCTCCGAGATCCGCCGGCAGACCCCCGACCGGCTCACGCCGCTCGAGGCCTTGTCGCTCGTGGACGGCTGGAGCCGGCTCTTGAAGAGTGGAACCGGCCCGAAGCGGTGATCAGAAAGACGCTACGGCCTGTTGCTCCTCGTCGAAAATCTCGAAGACTTCCCAGAGCTTCGTCAGCTGCAGCAGATCCTCGACCTTACCCGAAGGCTTGAGCAGCTTGACGGTGCCGCCTTTCTCCCGAGCCTTCTTGAAACATGCCACCAGCTCGCCGATCCCAGCCGAGTCCATGTACGACACTTTCTCGAGGCTCAGCAGGATCTTCGAGTGCCCGCCATCGAGCAACTCGAGCACCTTGTCGCGGAGCACGACATCGCCCTCTCCGATCGTGATCTTGCCGGACAGGTCGACCACGGAAACCTGACCAACCGTCCGAACCGTCGTCTTCATTGTTCGATTCCTCCGTTGTCCACTGCGGCCGCCTTTGGCCCAGTCGAGCTCGTCGCTTTGCGGCCGGCGCGGTTCTTCGTCAGAGTCACGTCCATGCCGCGCCCTTCCCGAAACTTGAAATCGACGCTATCCACGAAGGCGCGCATCACGAGGAGACCGCGCCCCGAGCTTCTCATGATGTTGTCTGCGAGCGTCGGATCGGGTGTCGCCTCCGAATCGAACCCGGTGCCCTGGTCGCGTACGCGGGCACGGATCGACCGCGGACGCGCTTGCAGGTTGACCTCGACCTTGCGGGACGGGTCCATCCTATTGCCGTGGACGATCGCGTTGATGACCGCCTCACGCACCGCGATACCGACGTTCAACGCATCATCCTCGTCAAACCCTGCTAACCCGGCCATCGTTTCCGATGCCGCATGCACGACGTCCACGAGCCGAACCTCACTAGAAATCACGAGTCTGACCGTGGTCGCCGACGCCATCACCCATCCCGGAGTGAGGGCGTCACAGGACGCCCCGTAAGAACCTCGCCAGGATAGCCACCCCCGGCGCCCCCGTCAACGAGTACGGCCGGTCAGCCCCAGCGCAAGACCGTCGAACCCCAGGTGAGACCGGCCCCGAATCCGGTCAGGAGGACGCACATCCCAGGCTGAACGCGCCCGGAACGCACCGCGTCGTCGAGCGCGATCGGGATCGAGGCGGCTGCGGTGTTCGCGAAGCGATCCAGGGTAACCAGCGTCTTGTCCCTGGGAATCCCGAGGCGCTCGAGCCCCGCGTCGATGATGCGCAGATTGGCCTGGTGGGGAATGAACAGGTCGACGGCATCGACTCCGAGTCCGGCGCGATCCAAAGCGTTTCGCGAGGACTGCACCAGCGCGTCGACACCGAAGCGGAAGAGGCTCGGCCCGTCCATCTTGATGTAGTGCTCGCGCGCTTCGACCGTCTCGAAGGTCGACGGACGCCGGGACCCGCCCGCCGGCATGAAGAACAAACCGCCGCCGCCCCCGTCCGCCCCCAGATGGAACCCGAGCAGACCCGAGCCGTTTTTCACGCGGCCGATGACGACCGCACCCGCTCCGTCGCCAAAAAGCGGCGTCACCCTTTGATCCATCGGATCGACGATCGTCGAGTTGATCTCCGCGGCGACCACGAGCCCGTAGCTTAGGTTGCCGGCGATGACGTACTGCGCCGCGGTGACGAGCGCATAGACGAACCCGGAGCACGCCGCCTGGAGATCGAATGCCGCCGCGGGCTTCGCGCCGATGGCCTCCTGGATGATGCAGGCGTTCGACGGGAAGGCCATGTCCGGGGTGTACGTCGCGCAGATGATCAGGTCGATCTCACGAGCCGAGATCGCGGCGGCTGCAAGCGCACGTTCGGCCGCGATCACGCCAAGATCGGACGACCCCGTCCCGGGCTCGGCGAATCGCCGCTCGTGAATTCCCGTGCGGGTCACGATCCATTCCTCGGAGCAGCCGAACCGCTCCGCGAGCTCGCGGTTGGTGAGCACCCGCTCGGGAAGATAAGAGCCGGTGCCGAGCACACCGGCCCGTGCGATCGACGCGTCCATGGAAGTCACCTCACCGCGAAGGCATCACTCACGCGAGATGTTACCTGACGGTGCAAGCGCGGAAGCGCCCCGGAGGAAGGCGACCACGACGCGGCCGCCGGACCCGCCATCCCCGGCGAACAGAGCTTCCGGGCGGCCGTCCCCGTCCAGATCCAGGAGATGCGGGTCGCCCAGTCCTCCAACCGATCGCGAGACTTGAAATCCGTCGGTCCCCAACGAGAACGACACGCCGTGGGCCCCCGGAAGGTCTCCGGGCAGCGCGACGCGACGCGCGGGACGGGTCGCAACGGGTGTAGCGGCCGCCTTTTCGGGGGCCGCTCCGGGAAACACGAGGAGCTCCTTGTTCGCAAGCAGGATCAGATCCGGACGCCCGTCTCCGTCGGCATCGGCGCCGAATTCGAGGAAGCCCCTTTCCCCGTTCTCGACATCGAACGACATCGAGCGCGGCGTGGCGAAGCCCGAGCCGACGCCGCCCCGATAGATCTCGAGCGCCGCGATGGAGTTCTTGAGTCCCTTCCAGTACGCGAGCACCAAATCGTCGCGCCCGTCCCGATCCAGGTCGACGATCGCTGGGTACGCCTGCTGCCAGAGGTTGATTCCTGTCGTCGTGGCGAGGATCGGAGCATCGCCGGCGCGCGTGCGATCGCCGCCCAGCGGGTAGATCCGCAGCGCTTTCTCGCCGAGGAGGCTCAGCTTTTCCGCGGAGGTCGTCGTGACGATCAGGACCGGCGACCCTTGAAGCATGGCGAACGCGCTGTCGACCACGCGCTCGGCCGAAGGAAACAGCGCCCAGCTCTCGACGACGCGTGTCTCAGCGGGACCATCCGGGTCGAGGAGGAGCGTGCGCAGCCGGCGCTTGCCCAATGGCTCAGGCTCGGTGGCGAAGACCATGCGCCCGGCCGCCGTCCGGCCGATCGGCCGAACGGCCGGCGACTCGACGCGAACGCGTTCGGAGCCTGCTTTCACGCGGACCGGGATCGCAAGCTCGGAGACGAGCGTGGCGTTCCGCTCCGGGTCGCCGCGGTAGCTGCGGAACGCGCCCAGGAGCGT
>CAZUGP010000080.1:0-26487 GCA_964619965.1 uncultured Acidobacteriota bacterium | reverse complement strand
GCTCGTCTCCGGGGCCTGGTCGATCGGTGGATCGACCTCGCGATCGAACTGTCCGACCTCACGACAGACGGGGGCCGACAGTCGAAGTCAACGCCCGGAAGGTAGCCGAGGCGGGCCGAGAACTTCGCACTGTCCAGTATCGGGGGAGCTTTGTAAGAAAAAGGGGACTGTCCCCTGCTGCTACAATTCCGGGGTGACACCGCCGGGGCAGTTGCTGGACTCGTTGAACCCCGCGCAGCGGGAGGCGGTCGTCCATCCGGGCGGCCCGCTGCTCGTCCTCGCCGGGGCCGGATCGGGAAAAACCCGCGTCATCACGCACCGCATCGCGTGGCTCGTCCTCGATGCCGGCGTCTCTCCGGGCGGCATCGTCGCCGTCACGTTCACCAACAAGGCCGCGCGCGAGATGCGTGAGCGGGTCGAGAGGATCCTGGGCGCGGGCCCCGGCGGACCGTGGATCGGCACCTTCCATGGCCTGTGCCTCCGCATGCTGCGCCGCGACGGCGAGCGCGTGGGCCTCGCCCCCAACTTCGCGATCTACGACCGGGACGACCAGGTCGCCCTGGTGCGCCGGCTCCTCCGCGACGAAGGGGTCGACGACACCGCATCGTCGGCGCGCACCTTTCTCGCGCGCATCAGCCGGGCGAAAAACGCGATGGAGACCCCAAGCATGCTCGAGGCGCGCGCCTTCGCGCCCGACGCGAAGCTGCAGGCTCGGATCTACGCGCTCTACGACACGGGTTTGAAGCGCGCCAACGCGGTGGACTTCGACGACATCCTGCTTTCGGCCCTCGAGCTTCTCGACGCGGAAAAGACACCGGACATCCGAGAGCGCTACGCGCAGCGCTGCCTGCACCTGCTCGTCGACGAGTACCAGGACACGAATCGCCCGCAGTACCTCCTGATCAAGGCCTTGACGTCGGCAAACCACAACGTCTGCGTCGTGGGCGACGAGGACCAATCGATCTACAAATTTCGCGGCGCCGAGATCCGGAACATCCTCGACTTCGAGCGGGACCACCCGGGTGCCGCGGTCGTCAAGCTCGAGCAAAACTACCGCTCGACGGCGACGATTCTGGACGCCGCGAGCGCCGTGATCGCGCACAACACCGAGCGCAAGGGGAAATCCCTCTGGACCGAGAACACACGCGGCGAGAAGATCGACCTCTACCACGCCCCGGACGATCGCGCCGAGGCGACGTGGGTCGCGCGGCGCGTTCAGAACGAGGCCAGGCTGCGGCCCTATGAGGACGTCGCGGTCCTCTACCGCACGAACGCGCAGTCGCGCTCGTTCGAAGAGGCCTTCCGTCGCGAGCGGATCCCCTACCAGGTCGTGGGCGCGATGCAGTTCTACGAACGGAAGGAAGTCAAGGACGTCCTCGCTTACCTGAAGCTCGCGGTAAACCCCGGTGACGACGTCGCCTTTCGAAGGATCGTCAACGTCCCGCCGCGCGGGATCGGCGACACGACGGTCGATGCCATCCAAAGCGAGGCGCACGCCGAGGGCGTGCCGCTTCTCGACGCGGCGCGGCGCCTCGTGGATCGCGGCGCGCTCGGCGCACGCGCGTCTCGCCTGCTCGGGACCTTCCTTGCGACCATGGCCGGATTTGGCGCCCGCGCCGCCGAAGAGCCGGCCGCGCTGGTCATCGAGGGAATCGTCGAGGGAATAGGCTTTGCGGCTTACCTCGAGAAGAGCTATCCGGGAGAGGCGTTCGACCGGATGGACAACGTGCGGTCCCTCGTCTCGGCCGCGGTCGAATACGAGCGCGAGGTCGACTCCCCGACCCTTCTGGGCTTCCTCGACCGGTCGGCCCTCGTGTCGGACGCCGACGAGATCGGAGCGCGCCCCGGGGTCACGTTGATGACGGCGCACAACGCGAAGGGACTGGAGTTCGCCGTCGTGTTCCTAGCCGGCCTCGAGGAGAACCTCTTCCCGCACTCCCGGTCGCGCACGAGCGACGACGACCTCGAGGAGGAGCGCCGCCTCTGCTACGTCGCGATCACGAGAGCGCGCGAGCGGCTCTTCCTCTCCCGCGCGATGTCGCGTCTGCAGCAGGGGGTCCCGTCGGCCAACCCCCCCTCCCGGTTCATCGAAGAGATCCCGGCCGAGCTGCTGGCTGAGAGCGGCTCGCACGGTGCGGCCGCGTTCTTCGACCCGCCTCTCCGCGAGTCGGGCACCGCGAGATGGGGCGACTTCTCCTACGGCTCCTCCGCCGCCAGGGCGGCCGCGCGGGGCGCTCAGCCCAAAGCGGCGCCTAGGCCCTCCGACTTCCCCCTCGCCGCCGACGGGTTCTCCGTGGGCGTTCGCGTCTCCCATCCGATGTTCGGGAGCGGCAAAATCTTGGGACGCGAGGGTTCCGGGAAGAGCCTGAAGCTCACCATTCAATTCACGGGGTACGGGACGAAGCGCATCTTGCCCGCGTACACCCAGCTCACCGCGGAAGGGACGAGTCTATGAAGGGCAGCGACTTGCGTAAGGGTATGGTCATCCGGTTCGAGGGTCTCGTGTACAAGGTGCTCGAGTCGACCCACAGGACGCCGGGGAACCTCCGCGCCTTCGTCCAGGCGAAGTTGCGGAACGTGATGACCGGGCTCGGGACCGAGCAACGGTTCCGCTCCGAGGACACCATTGAGAAGGTCTACATGGACAACAAGACCATGCAGTACCTCTTCCACGACGCGGAGGGGTACCACTTCATGGACACCGAGACGTACGACCAGTTCGCCTTGGCCGACGACACGCTCGGCGACACGATGTCCTACGTCGTCCCCGAATCCACGGTGACGATGGACTGGTTCGAGGGGAAGCCCGTCGGCATCGAGATCCCGCCGTCGGTCGATCTCAAGGTCGTCGAGACGGCGCCCGGCATCAAGGGGGCCACCGCGTCCGCCCAGAAGAAGCCGGCGACGCTCGAAACCGGCCTCGTCGTCCAGGTCCCCTCGTTCATCAACGAGGGCGAGGTCGTGCGAATCGGCACCGAGAACGGCGACTACCTCGGGCGAGCGACGTAGGGGTTGTTCAAAAAGGGGACACTCCCCTTTGCTTTCAAAGCTCCCCGGATACCGCTTTGACAAGAAAAGGGGAGTGTCCCCTTTTTGAACAACCCCTAAACCTCGTAGCTCGCGCCGGGGGTGACGACGACCGCTTTACGCCCACTCGCCTCCACGCGCTTCACGAACTCATCCCCGTCGGCCAGAATCCAGTCGAAGGTGTTGTAGTGCATCGGGATCGTGACGGCGGCGTTGACGAACTCGGCTGCCTTCACGGCGTCCGTGATGCCCATCGTGAAGTTGTCGCCGATCGGCAGGAGCGCCGCGTCGAACGGCCCGTTCATCTCGGCGATCAGCTTCATGTCGAGGAAGAGCCCCGTGTCGCCGGCGTGGTACACCTTCTTCCCTCCCATCGTGAGGACGATCCCCGCGGGGTCGCCAAGCGCCTCGCCGTCGGGACCGGTCGAGCCGTGGTGAGCGATCGTCAGCTTCACGTGGCCGAACGGGAATTGCCGCCCGCCGCCGATGCTCAGCGGGTGTCCATCGACGCCCTGTTTCCCGAACCAGCCCACGATCTCGTAGTTGGCGACGACGAGCGCCTTGGTGCGCTCGGCGATTGCGACGGCGTCGCCGATGTGATCGCCGTGGCCGTGCGAGACGACGATCGCGTCGAGCGTCTTGAAGGCATCGGGGCCGACGTCTGCGAGAGGATTGCCGGTCAGGAAGGGATCGATCAGGACGCGGTGCGTCCCATCGCAGAAATCCCAGCACGAGTGGCCGTGGTAGGTCAGAGTCAGCATCAGCCGACGTCCTCCAGCGCCGCGGCCGCCGCCGCGATCGTGCGGTCCACGGCTGCCTCGTCGTGCGCGGTCGAGACGAACGCCGCCTCGAACTGCGACGGGGCGAGGTAGACGCCGCGCGCGAGCATCGCGTGAAAGAACCGCGCATAGCGCTTCGTATCGGACTGTGCCGCCGTCTGGTAATCGACGACAGGGCCTGCTGTGAAGAAACAGGTCAGCATCGACCCCACCCGGTTGACGACCGCCGCGGTGCCCGCCGCCTTCGCCGCGGCCATGAGCCCGGCCGCCAGACGCGCGGAAATCGTCTCGAGCCGCTCGTAGGTCCCCGCCGCTGCCAGGATGTCGAGCGTTTCGATCCCGGCCCGCATCGCCAGCGGATTTCCCGAGAGGGTCCCGGCCTGGTAGACGGGGCCAGCGGGGGCGATCCGGTCCATGAGGTCGGCCCGTCCGCCGTACGCGCCGACCGGAAGCCCGCCCCCGATCACCTTCCCGAAGCACGACAGGTCGGGGGCGACGCCGTAGAGGGCCTGAGCGCCGCCCGGGGCGACGCGGAAGCCGGTCATCACCTCGTCCATGATCAAGAGCACGCCGTGCTTCGCGGTGAGCTCGCGCACGGCCTTCAGCCAGCCCGGTCGTGGCGGGACGACGCCCATGTTGCCGGCGACGGGCTCGATGATGAGGCACGCGATCCCTTTCCCGTGCTGGTCGAGAGTGCGCTCCAAGGCTTCCGCATCGTTGAACGGAATCGTCAGCGTGAGCGCCGCGAGGTCCGGTGGGACGCCCGGGCTTCCGGGGATTCCCAAGGTCAAGACGCCGGAACCCGCCTTGACCAGAAGCGAGTCGGCGTGGCCGTGGTAACACCCTTCGACCTTGAGGATGCCGCAGCGATCCGTGGCCGCGCGTGCGAGCCGAATCGCCGACATCGTCGCCTCGGTTCCCGAGGACACGAAACGCACCTTGTCGCACGAGGGAACCAGCGCGACGACGCGGCGCGCCAGCTCGTTCTCCAGCTCGGTCGGCGCGCCGAACGTGGTCCCCTTTCCCGCTTGGTCTCTTAGCGCTGCGACCACGCGCGGGTGGGTGTGCCCGACGATGAGCGGGCCCCACGAGCCAAGGTAATCGACGTAGTCGCGGCCGTCGGCGTCGGTGACGATCGCGCCGTGCCCGTTCGCGAAGAAGATCGGCGTGCCGCCGACGCCGCCGAAGGCGCGGACCGGGCTGTTCACCCCTCCCGGCATGAGCCGCTTCGCCTCGCCGAAGAGCCGTTCCATGTTCTGGCTCATCGCGCGGGCACGCTAGCTCAGGAGGCGCGCGGCCTCCCGCGCGTGGTAGGTCAGGAGGATCGACGCGCCGGCACGTTTGATGCCGGTCAACGTTTCGAGGATCGCGCGCTCGCGGTCGATCCAACCGCGCTGCGCCGCAGCCAGGAGCATCGAGTACTCGCCGCTGACGTTGTAGGCCGCGACCGGCACGCCGAAGGCGTCTTTCACGCGCCGGATGACGTCGAGGTACGCGAGAGCTGGCTTCACCATGACGAGGTCGGCGCCCTCCTCGAGGTCGGAAGCGACCTCTCGCAGCGCCTCTTCGGCATTCCCGGGGTCCATCTGATACGAGCGCCGGTCGCCGAACTGCGGCGTCGAGCCCGCCGCCTCGCGGAACGGTCCGTAGAACGCCGACGCGTACTTCGCCGCGTAGGAGAGGATCGCGATGTCGTCGAACCCGTCGGCATCGAGCGCGGCGCGGATCGCGCCGACACGGCCGTCCATCATGTCGGAAGGAGCGACGAGATCGGCGCCGGCGCGCGCGTGCGAAACCGCGGTCTTTGCCAGCAGGTCGAGGGTCGGGTCGTTCAAGACCCTCCCGTCGCGCACGACGCCGCAGTGGCCGTGATCGGTGTACTCGCAGAGGCAGATGTCGGTCATCACGAGGAACTCGGGATAGACGCGCTTCAGCTCGCGGACCGCGGTCTGAACGGCGGCGCCGTCGTCCCAAGCCTCGGAGCCCCGTTCGTCCTTGGTCTCCGGGATCCCGAACAGCAGCACCGCGCGCACGCCGTCTTCGGCGGCGGCGCCCACCTCGTCGACCAACGTGTCGGGGGACAGGTGGAACTGCCCGGGCATCGAGCCGATCTCGGTCCTGATCCCCTTCCCGTGCCGGACGAAAAGGGGGTAGACGAGGTCCGTGGGGGCCAGCCGCGTCTCGCGCACCATTTCGCGCAGAACGGGAGAGCGGCGCAGGCGTCGGAAGCGCGTGACCGGGAACATCGGGGGAGCTAGTCCTCGTCCGCGAAGAAGAAATAGTCCGCGCAGTGCTTGTCGCAGAAGATCCGGCCGCTGAAGTTGAAGGCATCGTCCGCGCAAACGTACTTGAAGCAGATCGGGCACTTGAAGAGCTGCGTCTCGGTCTCCGTCTTTTTGCACTTCACGCAGGCGATGGCTTCAGGCACGGTCCCCTCCGGAGGCTGCGGATTATAGTCTCCACGGGCGCGTGCGACCCGTTGAGGGTTTACCCGGCCTCCTGCTAGAGTGCCCGCCGCTCCTTCGGACCGGCGTAGCTCAGGGGTAGAGCGAAGGTCTCATAATCCTTAGGTCCGTGGTTCAAATCCACGCGCCGGTACCAACGGATGCTCAGTGAATCCTGCCGAGCACCGTTCGCAGGCGCGGGAACATTTGAGCGATCTCGTCCATCGAGACGGCGCCGACGGACAGGCGGAACCAGCCCGTCTCTTCCATCAGGCCGAACGCCTGGAAAGGCACGACCGCCAGCCCCGCGTGCTCGAGAATCGTCTTGCGGATCGTCTCGTTCCCGTCCAAGACCTGGCCGTCGATCGCGCGACCGGCGACATCGATCCGCAACGAGAGGTAGATCGCGCCCTGCGGCTGGATGCAATCTACGGGGAAGCCGTCCGCTTTCATCGCGCTGAAGCCCGCGTGGAGGGCCTCGAGCCGCTGGAGCAAAGACGAGAGCATCTGCTTCCGGAAACCATGAACCGCGGACTCGTTCTCGAGGAACTTTGCGGTGGCCACCTGCTCCGGGCGCGGCGCCCAGGCCCCGATGTGGCCGATCAGGTCGCGCATGCGGGAGGTGACCTCCGGCGCGGCCAACGCCCAGCCGACGCGCAAGCCGGTCGCCGCGAGCCCCTTCGAGATGCCGTCGACCGTGATCAGCCAAGGGGCGATCTCGGGGACCAGCGCCGCCGGGTGGTCGTGCTTGATCGATCCGTAAACCAGGGAGCCGTACACCTGGTCGAACAGCAGGAACAGGTGGCGCCGCCCCGCCTTCGCGCGCCGGACGTTCTCTTCCACGATCGCCCCTGCTATGGCGCGGAGGTGCTCGGCCTTCATGACGGTCCCCGAGGGATTCAGCGGCGTGTTGAGCACGATCATCTGTGCGGTCGGGAGGTGGGGCGCAAGCTGCGCGAGCGTCATCTGGAAGCCGTCTTCGCAGCGCGTGGCAAGGTCGACCCCCTTCGCACGGGTCAGGGTCACGTAGTGGTTGTTGTTCCACGACGGCGCGGGGTAGACGACGACGTCCCCGGGGTTGACCACGCACCGGTACGCGGCGTAGAGCAGCGGGCGCGAGCCGCTGGCGATCAGAGTCGATTCCAGGGGGTAACGAACGCCGTACTCGCGGGCCGTGAAGTCGGCTGCCGCCCGTCGAAGGGCGAGCACGCCGTCCGACGGGGGGTAGTTGGTCTCACCCGCGGCGAACGCGTTGTGAATCTCGTCCATGAGAACCGTCGGAATGGGGAAGTATTTCGGGTTGAAGTCCCCCACCGTCAGGTTGCAGACGTTCTTCCCCGCCGCGACCATGGCGCGGATCTCGCTGGCGATCTTGAGGATCTCGGAACCGACGAGGCTGTGAGCGCTCTCCGAAAGAGACGCGTCGACGAGACCCGCCGGACCGAACGACACTGCGGTGATCGTCTTGTTGACCATGGCGGGGATTCTAGCAGCAGGCTAGCGTCCCGGGCGTTTCCTGACGAGGGGAACGAGGATCAGCGCGATGCCTCCGAACGTGATGGCCATGTCGGCGACGTTGAAGATACCGGTGCGCACCGGACCGATCCCGACGTTAAGGAAATCTCGTACGGCGCCGAGGTGCACCCGATCGACGAGGTTGCCGATGCCGCCGCCGACGATCGCCGCGACGGCGGCGACCTCGGGCTTGCGGAAGCGCGCATCTTTCAACGTGAGCCCGAGCAGCATCGCGAGGACGCCGCCGACTCCCACGACGAACAGCCAGAATCGGGTCGCGGGCGCGAGCGTGTGGCCGAGGCTCAAGAAGACGCCGGTGTTCAGGACGAAGCCGACGCGAAGCGTGTCGCCCAGAAGGTGCAACGTCGGCTGGCCGTCGAACGCGCGCTCGAACATGGCCTTCGTGACGAGATCGGCGGCGACGACGGCCGACGCGAGAACGAAGACCAGCGCGATCTTCGGGCGGAGCGCCATGCCGTCGTCGGCGTCTTGCGTCATGAGGGCCGGTTCGCCGCCTGCTTGGCGTGCTCCTCGTCGACCAGGACGCGTCGCAGCACCTTGCCGACGAGCGACTTCGGGAGCTCGGCGCGGAATTCGATCTGGGTCGGCACCTTGAACGATGCGAGGTGCAGCTTGCAGAAGGCGATGAGCTCAGGCACGGTGGGGTTGGCGCCCGCCTTGGGAACGACGAAGGCCTTGACCGTCTCCCCGCGGTAAGGGTCCGGGACCCCTATGACGACAGCCTCCTGCACTTTCGGGTGGAGGAACAAGACCTCTTCGACCTCGCGAGGCAACACTTTGAACCCCGACGCCGAAATCATGTCCTTCTTGCGATCGACGATGAAGAAGAAGCCGTCGGCGTCCCGCTTCGCGATGTCGCCGGTGTGGAGCCACCCGTCCTTGATCGTGGCGGCGGTCTCTTCGGGTCGACCCCAATAGCCGAGCATGACTTGCGGCCCCCTGATCAGCAGCTCTCCTTCGTGCCCGACCGGGAGCGTCGCCCCCGTCTCGAGGTCGACGATCTTGGCATCGGTGTCGGGGACCGGAAGGCCGATGCTCCCCGCGCGCCGCATCCCGAACAGGGGGTTCGCGATCGCCACGGGCGAGCACTCGGTCATGCCGAACCCCTCGACGAGCCTCCCGCCGGTCAGTTTCTCGAAGGTCTCGGCCACTTCGAGGGGGAGGGGCGCGGCGCCGGACAGACACAGCTTGATGCTCCCGAGCGCGTACTTTCTCGCGTCGGGGTGGTTGTTGATCGCCGTGTACATCGTCGGCACGCCGGGGAAGATCGAGGCGCGCGTCTTGTGGATCGCCTTCATGACGACGTCCACGGGACGCGGGCGCGGCACCATGACGATCTCGGCGCCGGTGTAGAGTCCGAAGATCATGCAGACCGTCATCCCGTAGACGTGGAAAAAGGGGACCGCCGCCATCACGACCTCTTTCCCCCGCTCCGCCCTGGCGAACCACGCGGACAGCTGCAGCGTGTTCACGACGAGGTTCCCGTGCGTCAGCATCGCCCCCTTCGGCGTCCCGGTGGTGCCCCCGGTGTACTGCAACAGTGCGACGTCGTCCTTCCCGATCTCGACACGCGGGGGCGACGGAGGGTGCTTTTCGAGCAACCGCGGAAGAAAGAAGATGTCGCTCTGGGGGAGGACCTCCACGTGCTCCCCGCGCATCTTCTGCGCCTTGTGGACGATCCACTTCCACGGAACGCCGAGCGTCTCGGCGATGTCGACGACGATGACGCGCTTGACCTTGGTCTCTTCGCGGATCTCGCGCAGGCGCGTGAAGAACGCGTTCAGGAGGATGACGGTCTCGGCGCCCGAATCGTTCAACTGCTCTTTCATCTCACGCGCGACATAGAGCGGGTTGGTGTTCACGGCGATCGCTCCCACGCGGAGCAGGCCGAAGAAGACGACCGGGAACTGCGGGCAATTCGGGAGCATGACGGCGACGCGATCGCCCTTGCGAACGCCCAACTGGTAGAGGGCTGTCGCGAAGCGCAGCGTCTGGTCCTGGAGCTGCCCATAGGTCGTTCGCGAGGGGGGCAGCCGGGGGTCGGCGAAAAACGTCAGTGCGACCTTTTCCGGATACTCCCGCGCGGTCGCGTCCAGGAGGTCCGGCAGCGTCCAGGCCGGGTACGGGATGGACTTCGGGACGCCTTCCTCGTAAAACGCGGTCCACGGAGCGTCCATGAAGCTCTCCTCGGATTCGTTGCCGGGGCGATGCTACACGGAAAGCGCTTCGCGAAAGGAGTTCGATGAAACGGACCCGTGCTGCGTTAGCTCTCGTTCCACTCTCGCTCTTGCTCGACGGTTGCGGGGGGGCTCCCGGCCTCGACATCCCCGCGGCATCGTACGTGAAGCTCGTGCTGGCGGTCGGGCGTCACGACGCGCTCTACGTCGACGCGTACTACGGACCTCCTGCATGGCGGGCCGACGCGGCAAAGAGCCCGCCGGTGCCGCTCCCGGAGCTCCTCGCCACAACGCGCGCGCTGCGCCGTCGTATCGAGTCGGCGGCCGGGCCCGCCGAACGAAAGCGATACCTCGACAAGCAGCTCGTCGCGGTCGAGGCCCACCTCCGGCGCCTCTCCGGGGAGCGCATGACGCTGACGGACGAGTGCCGTGCCCTGTACGACGCCGACCCTCCTCACCACGACGTCGCCGAATTCAGGGCGGCGCACGAGGCGCTCGAAACCCTCGTCCCGGGGCACGGCCCCTTGGGCCCCCGAATCGAGATCATGCGCCGGGCCGTCGACGTTCCGAGGGAGAGCATCGCGAACGCGCTCAGCCGCGCGCTCGACATCGCCCGCGACGCCAACGCCCCGTTCGTGACGCTCCCCGCCGGCGAGGAGTTCGAGACCGCCCTCGTCACGGGCAAGTCCTGGGGCGCGTACAACTGGTATCTCGGGAATTTCAAAAGCCGCATCGAGCTGAACACCGATCTGCCCACCGAGCTGAATGGCCTACTCGGCACGATGTGCCACGAGGGGTATCCCGGACACCACGTCTACAACGTTCTTCTCGAAGACAGGCTGGTGAAGGGGCGAGGGTGGGTGGAGTACACGGTCTACCCTCTCTACTCTCCGCAGTCGCTGCTCGCCGAAGGGACCGCGAACGTCGGAATCGACGTCGTATTCACGGACGACGAGCGGCGACGGGCGCTCACCGAGTCGCTCGCCCCCGCGGCGGGAGTCCCCAAGGAAGCGATCCTCGCGCTCGATCGGATCCGGGAGGCGATCGAGCCGCTCAAGTACGTGAACGGCGAGGCGGCCCGGATGCTCCTGGACGAGGGCCGGACGGACGCGGACGTGGCCGCGTTCATCTCGCAGTGGGGGCTCGTCAACGACCAGCGGGCGAAGAAGTCCGTCGAGTTCGCGAAGACCTACCGGTCGTACGTTTTCAACTACTCGTTGGGTGAAGACATCGTCCGCGAATGGATCGGCGCCGGGGCGGACCGCCGCAGCCGGTTCTACGAGCTCCTCGATCGGCCGGTCGTTCCATCCGACCTCGTGCGGCGCTGATCAAGCCGCGGCGCTGCGTCCGTTGCGCAGCCGCATCAGAATCGCGCAAGCGATCAGAAGCGCTCCGAAGCAGCATACGATCGTCGGCCCGGTCGGAAGATCCAGCGTTTCGAGCTTCACCGAGAAGAGCAGGCCCGAAACGCCCGCGACGAACGCGACGATCCAGCCGATGATCAGTCGCGTGCGGACATCGGCGGACAGCAGCGCGCCGCAGACCGCGGGCACGATGAGGTACGAGAAGACGAGGTAGACCCCCATGATCTGCACGAAGCTGACGACCGTCAGGCCGAAGGTCGCGTAAAAGAGGAAGTCCCAGAGCCGGAGCGCAACGCCCGTCGCCTTCGCCTGGTCCTCGTGGAAGGTGACCAGCAGAAACTTCTTACGCAAGAGCACGTGCACGATTCCGATCGCCGCGAAGAGCCCGAAGGTGCGCAAGACCTCTTTCTTCGTGACCAGCAGCACGTTCCCGACGAGGAGGTTCTTGAGCGCTTCGTCCCCCTCGGCCGAGTGGCTGAGCACGAGCGTCGCCGCGGCCGCGGCCACGACGTAGATGATGCCGATGATCGACTCCTGCGGGACGCGTGGATGATTGAATCGCGTCCAGGCGAAGAGCCCCGCCCCGAGCAGCGTGAACACGACCGACAGCACGTACGGCAGCACGTCGTGACCGGGGTGGGCCCCCATCGCAATCGCGACGCAGATCCCGAGCGCGGCGATCTGCGCCAATGCCAGATCGACGAAGATGATCCCCCGCTCGACGACGTGAAGTCCGAAGTAGACGAGCAGCCCGGGGAGGAGGATCAACGCCAGGAGCGGCCACAGCCAGAGCGTGAAGATCTCCATCGCGCCTCCTACTTCTTCGCCTGAAGGCCCGCGACGATCGCCTTCACGTCGGCATCGATCAGCGCGATGTAGTCGTTCTGCGTCCCGGGAAGCCCGCCGGGGAATTGGCAGACGCCGATCACCCCGGCTCCGGTGCGGGCGGCGACCGCCTCGGCCGTCTTGCGCGATTGGAACGGCTCGACCAGCACGACGTGGATCTTCCGCTCGCCCATCTTTTGCATGACTTCGGCCAGGTGCGGCGGCGACGGTGGGATTCCGGGCTTCGGCTCGAGGTACAGGTCCGAGACGAGCCCGAAGCGCTGCGCGAAGTAGCGCCAGGTCGGATGGTAGGTGACGATCGGTGTCCCCTTGAACGGTGCCAACGCCGAAGCCCACTCCACGATCTTGGCGTCGAGCTTCGATTGGAAGCCGGACAGGTTGGCACGGTAGACGGAGCACGACGGAGCGTCGAGACCGCAAAACGCCTCGGCCATGTGCGCCGCGACGATGCGAGCGTTCGCGGGGTCCATCATGAAATGCGGATTCCCGGCGGCGTGAATGTCACCCTGCGAACGGTCGAGGACGGCGGGAACGTCGAGAAGCTGGATCCCTTCGCTGGCCCGGATATGGGCCGGAGCGCCGCCCGCGATCTTTGAATTGCGCGCCCCCTCCATCAATGTGGGAAGCCAACCGACCTCGAGGTCCGCGCCCCCTTCGATCAGGACGTCCGCACGATTCAAGGTCACGATGTGAGAGGGCTTGGCGTCCACGAAGTGCGGGTCCTCGGTCGGTTTGGCCAGCGTGGCGACCGTCGCCTTGTCGCCGCCGATGGCCGCGGCGATCGCTCCGTACTCGGGCGTCGTCGCGACGACGCGCAGGGCGGCTGAAGCGTGAGACGCGGCAAGAAGCGTTACGGCGGCCACGAACATTCGATGTCTTTCGCTCATGACGTCCTCAGAACTTGTGAGCGGCGTGCGCGCCCAAGAGGAACTCGAACTGGAGCCAGACGGAGCTGGCGTTCGCGGATCCGGTCCGGTCGTCGTAGGCGTACTGGACGCGGAGCTTGGAGTACTCGGTGGGATACCAGGTGCCCTCGACGGATGCGCGCCGGCGCGGCTGGAACCGCGGGTCGGCGGGATCGTCGCCGACGTCCCCTCCCACCGCGTCGTAGCGCGCTCCGACCGTCCACATCGGCTTGATGCCCCAGACAACCTGCGCATAAGCCCCGTGGTCCTGGAACACCGCCGCCGGAAGCGTCGGGGTCTCGGCCGCGCCGTAGTTCCGCCACATCCCCTCGGCTTGGATCTTTGCGAACGGAAACCCCTTGTCGGCGCGTGGCGATTTCCACTTCCAAAGGACGTCGACGCCGCCGATCGCCGTGTCGGCGTCGGGCCCCGTGGCGTTCGGACCGAACGCTCCCGAAGCGCCCACGACGAACGTCTGGGTGTCGCCGATGTCGAACGAGCCGTTCCAGCGCGGGACGTAGAGGAGGTCGCCGAACGTCTTGACGACGTCGGGGTCGAGCGGGCGGCCGAACTGGCTGTCCCCGGCGACCCCGCCGAAGCTGGTCATGGTGGCCCCGTTCGCGTTTTCGACGCCAAGCAGGATCTCCGAGTAGAACGGCGTCGGCATGAGCCACGAGAGGCGTGCACCCACGCTGCGCAGCCCGTCGCCGCCGAACATCTTTCCCGACACGAGCGGCTGGTCGACGAAATCCCAGGTGTGCGGGTGCGTCGGATTGATGCGCCCGAACTCCGTCAGGTACTGACCGACCTTGACCTGGAGGTTGTGAGGAATCGAGGTCGTCGTGACGAACGCTTCCTCCAGCTCGAGGTTCGTCTCACCTTCCGGGGTGATCTGGAGGATGATGTTCGTCTGTCCCCTGAAGTACGGGTCGACGGCGCCGTCGAACACCAGCTCGAGATTCTGAAGCGTGAAGCCGCGCTGTGCCGGGTCGTGGCCGCCCACCTCGAGCCCCGCCACATCGGGCTCGGTCGACCCACCCACCACGACGAGACCGTCCACCGAAATATTGAGGTAGTTCTTCCCCGCGCCTCCCGAGGCGACGGTGATCGGCGCGGGCGAAGCCGGGGGCGAAGGCGGCGATTCTTGCGCGTACGCCGCAAAGGCCGGCGCGACGAGCGCGATCAAGACCAGTCCTTTCATGTATGGAGTCCTCCTCGATGCAAAGCGTCGCTGAAAGGCCGAAGCGAAGACGGCTCAGCAGGACGCCAGGCAGGGAGGGGCGCGGGGCGAGTGCTCGGGGGCCAGAATGACAAGGGCGAGGGCCGACCGGTCTTTGGTGGGTGAGGCGGTCGTTTGAAGCGGTTCGGAGACCGTGCCCGGCGCGACGGGGCCCGATGAGGTCTCGTGGGCCAGGCGACAGATCGAGCAGGAATCGGGTCCGTCCTCGCGCGCCGCCTCTCCATGCGGCGTCGCGTCGTGCCACCCGTCCATGGCCGGTAGGTGGCCGTGGACTCCGGCTTCGAATCCCGCGACCGCGACGGCAACCGCCACGATCGCCGCGAAGACCGCGAGCCGCCGCGCGCGACCAGGCGGGTGCGAAGGAGGGATTCGCATGGAGAGTGTGACCGTAGACCCGCCCGGACGCGGTGTCAAACCGGCTCAAGGCCCTTCGTGATGCCCGCCCGCGAACGCCTTCTCCCCCGCCTCGACCCTGATCGGCAGCCAGTTCTGCTTTGGGGGAAGGGGGCACGTGGCGTACGGCGTGAACGCGCAGGGCGGGTTGTAGGCCTGGTTGAAGTCCACGACGACCTTCCCGTCCTGCGGCATGTCGGCGTAGAGGAACCGGCCGCCGCCGTAGGTCTCCTTGGCGCTGGTGCCGTCCTTGAAGATGAACCAGAGCTTCGGATCCGACGGGTCCTCGACTACCGGCTCGAGGGTCAGATCCTTCCCACCGATCGTCAGCTTGACGAGACCGGGAGCCTCCATCGTCTCGGTTGTGCCGAGGACGGTCGGGATCGCGACCTTCTTCGGCGCGTCGTACGGAACGAACGTCCCCGTCACGCGCCATGCCGGATCGGCGGGGAAGTAGTCGAGCCCCTTGAAGTGGGTCCGCACCGGGCTCTGCGCGTCCTTGACGCGAACACCGACGCGGTCGCCGCGCTTGATCACGACGAAGCTCAGGTCGCCGAGCGTGACGACGTCGGTCTTCTCCGCGGTGTCGTCGCCGAGGACGCGCTCGGCGACCGTCTTGCCGTCGATCGTCCATCCGGCGGCCGGATCGGGCTTGATCCGCACGCTGCCTGCATCGAGAACGAGTACGCCGGCGCGCTTGGGCGCCTTCCCCTCCGGCAGCGGGATCGCGCACTCCGGATCGGATCCGAAAACGTTCTCCCCCGGGTGCAGCCAATGAAGGCCGACGAGGGTCAGCCAGCCATTCGGGGATTTCAGACGCTTGACGCGGCCGTCGCGCCAGGCCTGCTCGGACTTCTGGAAGCTGTCATCGACCGCGGCGAGCGCCGGAACCGCCATGCCGAGGAGCGCCATCAGCGCCACGATGAAGAGCTTGTTCATGAAGCGCATTGGACCACACCACGGCGTAAGGGGACACTCCCCTATTCCGCCGGCGGCCGTCACGTGGTCTCATCTCGCGATGATCGATCCCCTGAGGCCCTTCCTCGAGCGACGCGGCGCGGCCGTGCTTGATGGTGGTCTCGCCACCGAGCTCGAAGCGCGCGGCCTCACGCTCGACGACCCGCTCTGGTCGGCCCGGGCGCTGATCGATGCCCCGGCGATCGTGGCGGCGGTGCATCGCGACTACCTCGAGGCGGGCGCCGACGTGATCGAGACGGCGACCTACCAGGCGACGATCCCGGGGCTTGTCGCCCGAGGGGTGTCGCCGATGGAGGCGCGCCGCATCTTGATCGCCGCGGTTGCACTCGCGCAGCGCACGCGGGACGCCTACTGGGCGCGGGTGGGCGCAACCGGTCGCGCTCGACCGATCGTGGCGGGATCGATCGGGAGCTACGGCGCGTTTCTCGCCGACGGGTCGGAGTACCGCGGGGAGTTCGGCCTGTCGGTTGCGGCACTGATCAACTGGCACAGGCCGCGCCTGCGCGCGTTGGAAGAGAGCCGGGTCGAGCTGCTCGCGTTCGAGACGATCCCCTCGCTTCCGGAAACCGAGGCGATCGTGCGCCTGTTGGCGGAGAGCGACGGACCGCCAGCCTGGATCTCGTTCCAGGCGCGCGACACGCACCAGCTCGCCGACGGCGCTCCCCTCGAGCAGGCCGCGGCCCTCGCCGAGCGTTCCTCTCGGATCATCGCGGTCGGCGTCAATTGCGTGGCTCCCGAACGGGTCGCCCCGCTCCTTCGCACGCTCGCCTTGGGGACGTCGAAACCGCTCGGGGCTTACCCGAACCGGGGCGATGCCTGGGACCCGGCGTCGCGCGGTTGGGTCGGGGTCGCCGGGACCGTCGACTTCACGACTCTGGCGCCGTCGTGGCGATCCGCGGGCGCGCGCCTCATCGGCGGCTGCTGCCGCACCACCCCCGCCGACATCCGCACGATCTGCGCGGCGCTGGAGTAAGTGACACTTAAGAAAAGGGGACACTCCCCTTTTCTTCACCTACGCCATCGGCGGGCGACGCGTGTGGAAGTCGGTGGCCTGTTGATACGCCTCTGCCACCGCGAGCGTCAGGTCGTCCTCGTCGAGCCGGCCCTGGAAGGTGACGCTCGTCGGCGTGCCGTCTAGGGTACGGAAGCCGTTTGGAACGACGACCGCCGGGTGGCCGGTGAGGTTCGTGAGCAGCTCGTTGTCCCCCCCGAACGACGGCACGACGTAAACATCGACCGCCTCCATGATCTTCGCCATCTCCCGCATGACGATCGTGCGAAGGCGATGAGCGCGCAGATACTCGACCGCCGGGACCAGCTCCCCCTGACGAAAGACGTTCGGCCACGCGTCGGCCACCTGGCGCACCATCGTATCGACGCGCCCGTCGCGCACCAGCGCGTCGAACGCGCACGCGGCCTCTGCGGTCAAGATCGCCGCGAGCGGAGGGATCGGCACCGAGAAATCGAGCTCCATCGGGGTCAGCTCGTACCCGAGCGTGCGCAGCGTCTCGAGCGATCGCGCATCGAACGCCTTCCACTCCTCGTAGCCTCGCTTGTCCTCGTCCTTGTCCGCCATCTTCGTGTAGTCGGCGTCGAACAGCGATTTCACGTAGCCGACCCGGAGCGGCTTGCCCTTCCGCTCGACCGGCCACGTAAACGGCGCCGTGCGCGAATACGGATCGAGCTCGTCCCGCCCGTGGATCGCTTCGAAGACCAGCGCGCAGTCCGTCACCGATCGCGCGATCGCCCCGACCTTGTCCATCGTCCACGACAGCGCCATCGCCCCGCTCCGGCTGACGCGTCCGAAGGTCGGTCGCAAGCCCGTGACGCCGCACCGCGTCGAGGGCGACACGATGCTCCCCCACGTCTCGGTCCCGATCGCGAACCCGACGCAGCCCGCCGAGGTCAGCGACGCGGAACCGGCGGACGACCCGCTCGATCCTTGTTCGAGCTTCCAGGGGTTGCGGCACATGCCGCCGAACCAGACGTCCCCCCACGCGAGCTCGCCGACCGCCGTCTTCGCGATCAGCACGGCGCCCGCGGCGTCCAGCTTCAGAACGACCGTCGCTGTCTGGTTCAGGACCTGGTCCTTGAAGGGGACCGAGCCCCACGTCGTCCTGTACCCCGCGACCGCGAGGAGATCCTTCGCCCCGTACGGAACGCCGTGGAGCGGACCACGCCAGCGCCCATTGGCGATCTCGGCGTCGGCGGCCGCGGCAGCGGTCAGCGCCCGCTCCGGGGTGAGCGTGATCACGGCGTGGAGGCTCGGGTCGAGACGATCGATCCGCTCGAGGTAGAGCTTCGTCAGCTCCGTCGACGAGATCGCCTTGCGCCTCAGCCACTCGGAGAGCAGCGTCACCGGCGCGAACGCGACGTCCTCTTTCGATCCGACCGGCATGATGTGCTTAGCCGCAGAGACCGCTTTCCGGCTGGCCGGAAACGGTCTCTGCGGCTTGCCCGTGACGATGGTCGGATCGAAGGTGAAAGCCGGGGGCACGTCGTTCGACAACGCCACCCTGCGCATCTTCGCGTAGTCGGCATCGGACTGGTTGAGCCCTTCGAGCATCAGCTTGCGCTGCTCGTCGGTGACCGGGGTCCCGGCGATCCACGCGGCCTGCCGGATCATCTCCTCGGTGACCTTGGGCGCGTCCGCGGCCACCGCGCAAAGCGCGCGGCCGAAGACCGCGGAGCCGACCCCCGCGGCCGACAGCACCTTCAAAACGTGGCGCCGGTCGATCGATGCCCCGCTCATCGCCCCTCCCCTGCGCGTTCGCGGGGAGAGCATACAGGGACCGCTACCCGAGCTTGTCGGCGGCGGCGGAGAATTCACGCTTCGCGCCGGAGGTCCCGTGCGGCAGGGCCCCCATCGTGTCCGCTTCGAACCACACCTGCTCGCCCTTCAAGACGCTCTGCCCGACCCGGTACTTCAAGAGATCGTCGTTGTCCCAGAGCTCGCGGAAGAGACGCCGGATCTTGTGGCGCGCGTTGCGGCAGAACAGGTCGGCGAGGGCGCCGGCCTCCGCGGTCTTTGGGTGATTCTCCTCGCGCATCGTGCGCACCCGGGAGATGCACGCCGCCATCGCGAAGATCTCCATCGCCACGTCCACCGTACGGAACAGGAACGCTTGGCGGCGCTGGAGCTTGGCCTTGTGGACGATCATCCCGTGGAAGATCTCGCGGGAGAGCTTGCGCGTCGCGCGCTCCGCAAAGCGCAGGTGCGTGGCGAGGGCCTTGAACCTGCCATAACGCGGCCAGCGGCCCCAACCGATCCAGCGCGTCGGATACCAACCCGCGTAGAAGAGCGCGATCTTCGGGAGGGAGGCAAGCTTGGCGCCGAGCTTCTTGTCGGGATCGATCATCGCGCCGGCGACCTGGAGATGCTTGTCGACGGCCTCGCGCGCCATGAAGAGATGCATAATCTCGGAGGAACCCTCGAAGATCAGGTTGATACGGTAGTCGCGCATCACGCGCTCGACCGGGTACGGGGTCGCGCCACGGTCGGCGAGCGACTGCTCGGTTTCATACCCCCGGCCGCCGCGCACCTGGATCGTTTCGTCGACGATCCGCCATCCGGTGACGGTGTTCCATTCCTTGGCGGCCGCCGCCTCGAGGCGGATGTCGTAGCCGCCCCGATCCGCCATCCGCGAGGCCAGGTCCGAGATCGACTCCATGGCGAATCCGTTGGCGGCCATGTCCGCGATCTTGTGCGCGATCGCCTCGTGCTTGCCGATCGGCTGCCCCCACTGCACGCGCTCGCCGGCCCAGTTACGACACGTCTCGAGCGCGACCTTCGCGACACCGGTCGTGCCCGCGGGAAGCGCCAACCGCCCGGTGTTCAGCGTCACGAGCGCGATCTTTAATCCCTGGCCTTCGGCGCCAATCAGGTTCTCTCTCGGCACGCGCACGTTCTTGAACGCGAGCACCGCGTTCGCCAACGCCTTCAATCCCATGAAACGGCAGCGGTGCAGCACGCTGACGCCGGGCGACGACGCCTCCACGACGAACGCGCTGATCTTCTTCGAGTTCGGGTGGCGGGCCATGACGACGAGCAGCTCCGCGATCGTGCCGTTCGTGCACCACAGCTTCTCGCCGTTGATGATGTACGCCTCGCCATCGGCGGTCAGTTCGGCCGTCGTCCCAAGCTGCGCCGGATCGGACCCGACGCCGTCCTCGGTGAGGGCGAAGGCCGAGATCGCCCCCGCCGCGCAACGCGGAAGAAACCGGCTTTTCTGCTCGGGCGTGCCGAAGATCTTCACCGGCTGCGGCACGCCGATCGACTGGTGCGCGGAAAGCAGCGCCGAGATGTTACCGTCGTAGGACCCGAGGAGCTCCATGACCCGGCCGTATTCGACCTGGCTGAAGCCCAGGCCACCGTATTCGACCGGGATCTTCATCCCGAAGGCGCCCAGCCGCTTGAGCCCGTCGACGACCTCCTTCGGGTACTCACCGGCCGCGTCGATCTCGCCGGGGCGCACCTGTTCGCGGAGGAACGTCCGAAGTCTTTCGTAGAACGCAGTGAACTCGGGACGCTCCTTCATCGCATCCGGGATGGGGCGGATGAGGTGCATCTGGAGGTTCCCCAGGAAGATCTCCTTGAGGAAGCTCGGCTCGGTCCACTCGGTCTGGCGCGCGGCCTCGGCCACGCGCAGCGACTCGCGCTCGCGGTCGCTGTGGATCGCCTTCGGGGAGGGGGAGGCGCTCATGAAAGCCTCGATGGCACCCGGGCCGTTGTGGACACCCGGTAGAATCCTCAATGTAGTGGCGCGTCATCGCCGCCGCCAGAGGAGTTTCGATGCCCTACCGCCACCCCGATTTCGCCGCGCTGGGCTTGGCCGACGCCCCCGAGTGCCGCTTCGCGCCGGCTCCCGACGACACGACGCTCCCCGACGGATTCATGTCGACGACGAACTTCCCGACCTATGTCCACATCGGCGGCGCGTGGCGCATGCCGGAGCATCCGAGGATGGACTCCCATCTCGTCTGGGACCCCGACGCCTCACGGCTCGCGGTGAAGGAGTTTCGCCTCGTCGCGAAGGGCGATCTGGTTGCCGTCGCTACCGAGGAGGACGGCTCCGAGGGCGTCTTGGTCTGGGACAGAGGATTCGAGGACGAGGCCGACCTGACCCAGGCCGAGGCGTTCGCGTTCATGGCCTCCGAGGTGAGCCGCGAGAAGCCTGTCAACTACGAGGCGATCTTCGAGAAGTTCATCGAGAATCGGGGCAGTTCGGGGTTCATCGTTTGGGTTATCGGCCCCGCGCTGGTGCACGCGCGAGGTCGCGAGGCGATGGAGTGGATGATCGAGAACGGCTTCGCGCACGCCGTTCTCACGGGAAATGCGGTCGGCGTGCACGACGTCGAGGCCGCGCTCTACGGCTCGACCCTGGGCATGAAGGCGGACGGCTCGGGACACGCCGGCGGCCACGTATTCCACATGCGTGCGATCAACGAGGTCAAGAAGGCCGGTTCGATTCGCGCGCTCATTGCGGCGGGGAAGATCAAGCGAGGCATCATGCACGCGCTGACCGTCGCCAAGATCCCCTACGTCCTCGCAGGGTCGATCCGCGACGACGGCCCCCTACCGGAGACGATCGTCGATACGCTCGCGGCCCAGGCCGCCATGCGTGAGCAGACGACGAAGGCCACGATGGTCGTGATGGTTGCGAGCGCTCTCCACAGCATCGCGGCCGGGAACATGCTGGCGACGTTCTGTGTCGCGCCGGGGGGCGAGATCCGGGAGATCACGACGATCTGCGTCGACCAAACCGAATTCCTGGTGTCGAAGTTGAAGGACCGCGGCACGCACCAAGCCTTCGGCGTCGTCACCAACGCCCAAGACTTCATGCGCCTCCTGCAGCTCGAGCTCGGGACTCGGATCTAGCGGCCCCGAGAAAGGGCACATTCCTTTTTTCTTGCAAAGCTCCCCGGATTCCGCTTTGATAAGAAAAAAGGAATGTGCCCTTTCTCGGGGCCGCTAGGTCTACGGAGTCGCCGCACCTTTGAAGGTGTACTCGATCGGTGCTTGACCCGGCTTCGTCCAGACGACCGACCCCGAGATGGCGCTTCCCTTGACGGCCCCCTTCCACGACATCGAGCCCTCTTTCGGGCTCGTGCATTCCGACGTGAACGACCAATCCTCACCGGCCTTCTCGACTTTGTAGGGCGAAGGCTTGAATCCATACGGGTCGCAGCCGGTCGAGTGGAACTTGCCTTCCTTGAAGGTGAAGGTATCGGGATCCGCTTTGGTCTCCCCCTTCTTCGCGATCTCCCCGACGAACGTCTTGCCCTCCAGCGGGCTTGCGAGCGCGGGGAGTGCAACCAATAGTCCGATCACGACAAACGTTGCGATGCGTCTCATCATGGCGTTCCTCCAGGTGGGATTTGAGGTTAAATTGGCCTTGCTTTCAAGGGCATTCGCCCGGAGGAACCCCATGAACGAACTCGCCTCGCGGCACTCTTCACCGCAGCACGGCCCCGCGTTGACCCGCGACGCGGCGGAAAAGCTCCTGAAACAGCTCTCAGGCTGGACGATCGACGCCGACGCGAAGGAGATCCGCCGGACCTTTGCGTTCAAGGACTACTACCCGGTCATGGCGTTCGTGAACGCCGTCGCGTGGATCGCTCATCGCGAGGACCACCATCCGGACATGACGGTCGGCTACAACAAGGTGACGGTGGTCTTCGCGACGCATTCCGTCTCGGGGCTTTCCGAGAACGACTTCATCTGCGCGGCGAAGATCGATGCGCTCGGCGCGGCATGACCGCCGCCCTACGCACCCCCGCGTCGGTTCCCCCTCGGGCGGCGTGGATCGCCTCGGCGATCCTCCTCGCGCTGATGATGGCGACGATCCTCGCGGCCGCCGCGCGCGCGGGCGAGCCCGTAGACGACGTCGTCCGCCTGACGGGACGCATCCTGGGCGAGACCCCGGCGATGGGCGACCTGCGCGAGCTGACCGACCGGATCGGCGGGCGCATCTCCGGAACCCCCGCGTGCGACCGCGCCATCGATTGGGCCGCCGCGAAGTTCCGCGAGGCCGGCGTCGACGCCGTGACGCTCGAGCCATTCACGCTGGTCGAGGCGTGGGCTCCGCGAACCATCGAGGCCGCCAGTCTCGCCCCCGCCGCGTTTCCGCTGCGGGTGGCTGCGGCGCCCGGGACCGGTTCGACCCCGTCGGGCCGGCCGGTGGAGGCACTTCTCGTCGACGCTGGCACGGGCAGCGCCGAGGCGTTTGCGAAGCTCGGTACGACAGCGAAGGGCACGATCGCGATCGTGCGCAACCCCGAGATGCACAGCCTCGAGGATCTGTTCGCCGAGTATCTGAAAAGCGCGGAGATCCTCCAATCGGCGCGAAAGGCGGGGGTGGCCGCGGTCCTCCTCGAATCCAGCCGCCCTCGTGGACTCCTGTACCGCCACCCCATGACGTTCAACGGAACCAACCACCCGATGCCGGTCGCGGTCGTCGCACGAGAACAGGCGGAACGTCTTCTCAGATTGCTCGAACAGGGGCCCGTGCAAGTCCGCCTCGCCATCGACAACGCGATCGTTCCCAACGTCCTGTCTCGAAACGTGGTCGCGGAGATCCGCGGGAGCGACAAGAAAGACGAGATCGTACTCGTCGGTGCGCACCTCGACGCCTGGGACTTGGGAACCGGCGCCAACGACAACGGCGTCTCCTGCGTCGAGGTCATCGACCTCGCACGGCAGATCGTGGCTTCCGGCCTGAAGCCACGCCGATCGATCCGGTTCGTGCTCTTCACCGGCGAAGAGCAAGGGATGATCGGCTCCAACGCGTACGTGAACGGGCACGCGGCCGAGCTCGACAAGCACGTCGCGGCGGTGATCTACGACATCGGCTCGGGGAAGCTCGGGGGGATGTACCTCAACGGGCGCCACGATCTTCGCGGGCCGGTCGAGGGGGCGCTCGCACCGGTCGCCTCGCTCGGCCCCTTCACGCATTCGATCGAAGCCTTGGACGGCACGGACAACTTCTACTTCCTTCTCGCGGGCGTGCCGAACCTCGTGGGCATGCAGGACGCGGCCCCGTATCTCCCCGACTACCACGCCGAGTCGGACACCTTCGACAAGGTGGACGCGCGCGAGGCGAAGGCCGCCGAGGCGGCGCTTGCTGCGCTCGTTTGGGATCTCGCGAACCGCGATGCACGTCTCGGTCCGCGCCAATCACGCGCCGAGGTGGAGACGCTCCTGAAGGAGACCCATCTCGACGACCAGATGAAGGCGTTCGGTCAGTGGGACGCCTGGACGGCTACTGCCCCTTCAAAGCCGCGATGACCTCGTCGGGATGCGTGGCCGCCTCGCGGACGCGCGCCCAGTGCTTCTTCACCTTGCCGTCGGGGCCGATCCAGACGGTGGAGCGGATGACGCCGGTCACGGTCTTTCCGTACATGACCTTCTCCCCCCACGCGCCATACTTCTCCATCACGGAGCGGTCGGGGTCGGACAGCAGGGTGAACGGAAGCTTGTACTTCGCGGCGAACTTCTTGTGCGATTCGCCCGAGTCGGCCGACACGCCGAGCACCACGGCGCCCAACTTCTTCAGGTCGCTCCACCCGTCACGGAACCCACAGGCCTCCTTGGTGCATCCGGGGGTGTCGTCCTTCGGGTAGAAGTAGACGATCACGCTTTTCCCGGCGAGGCTCGAGAGCGAGACGGAGTTCCCTTCCGCGTCTTTCAGCGTGAATGCCGGCGCGGGCTTGCCTTCCTGGATCGGCATTCCCGTCAGCTCTTCTTCCGCACGAGATCGAACTCCGCCTTCTCTCCCGGCTTGCCGTCCTTGTAGAACTGCCACGTGGACGTCAGGTGATCGGCGTCCTTGAAGGCGAACGACGCCTCGTGCATGTGGGGGTCCTTCGGTGACTTGATGTTGCCGCCGCCATCGAACTTGAAGGCGACCGACATCGCGTCGCCGTCCTTGTCGGCTTTCATGTGCGGCTGGTTCCCCTCGGCGCAGTAGTGCGTCAGCACGAGGTTCCCCTTGTCGATGGTGAACACCGTCACCATCTCATGAGGCGTTCCGGGGAACAGCGTTTCCATCACGGCGGTACCGCCCGCGGTCACGCGATAGGTCGCTTCGACCGACCCATCGCCGCCGCTCTTCGTCCAGTCGCCCGCCAGGGCCTTGAGCTTGTCGAACCGTGCCGCCGTGGTGTCGGCCGCCTGCGTTGCGAGCGACGCCGCTCCGATCACGAGGGCCACGGCCCAGATACGGATGCGCTTCTCCATGGGAATCCTCCTTCAGTCTCGATCCCGTTGCGATAGGCAAGCGTGCAGCGAACGGGCTGAGGCTGTCAAGACGGATCTTGGGTTCGACATCAAGCCATACAATGCGTATGGTTTTCCATACGAAGAGCACCCGCAACATCGACGATTCGGTCATGGCTCAGTTGAAGCGCGAAGCCGTGCGACAGGGACGCACGATGTCCGAGCTCGTGGAAACCGCGGACCGGGAGGCCCTCTATCAGCTATGGAGGGACGTTAGTGTTCCTCGTGGACACCAACGTCCTCGTCTATGCCTCCGATGAAGACTCCCCCTATAACGCGCGCTGCCTCGAACGGCTGGAGATCTGGCGCGGGCAGGCCGAGGCCTGGTTCGTGACCTGGGGGATCCTGTACGAGTTTCTCAGGATCACCACCCACCCGAAGGTGATGCGGAAACCGTGGACCGCGCCTCGATCCTGGGAGTTCGTCTCGATCCTTCTGGATTCGCCGGGGCTGGGCGTGCTCGTCCCGGCTGAGCGTCATGCTGCGGTGGCCGCACAGGTGATCGAGGAGATTCCGCACCTGGCCGGGAACCTCGTCCACGACGCACATACCGGCGTCTTGATGCGGGAACACGGGATTCGAAGGATCTACACACGCGACACGGACTTTCACCGGTTTCCATTCCTCGAGCCGCTCGATCCCCTCAGCCTGACGCTCCACGAGCCGGGATCGCGCCCGGCGGCCTCGGGCTCACGGCGCCGATCGCGCAAGTGAACTGCAACGGCCACCGCCAGTAGGCTATGATCGCCCGCCGTTGACGCGCCCTGGTGCGCCGATCGAGGTGTCGATTGTCCACGAAGCCCCCGACCAACGTCACCCCGGCCCGCGATGACCGCATGCCCCCGGGCGTCCCTTACATCGTCAGCAACGAGTTCGCCGAGCGCTTCTGCTTCTACGGCATCAACTCGATCCTGACGATCTACTTGGTGCAGTTCCTACACTTCACCGACGCTCAAGGCGCTTCCTGGCAATCGCTGTTCAAGTCCGGCGCCTACTTCTTCCCCATGATCGGCGCGATCGTCTCGGACGTCTTGTGGGGCAAGTTCCGCACGATCATCGTCTTCTCGCTGGCCTACATCGCCGGCTGCATCTCGCTCGCGCTGTTCAGCGACACGCCCGCGGCGCTGGGCTTCGGCCTGTTGCTCATCGCCTTCGGCACCGGCGGCATCAAGCCCTGCGTCTCGACCAACGTGGGCGACCAGTTCACGTCCAAGAACCAGCACCTGATCGAGCGGGCGTTCTCGTGGTTCTATCTCGCGATCAACGCCGGCTCCTCGATCTCGATCTGGTTCTGCCCGGTGCTGCTGGCCAACCCGAAGTACGGGCCGCGCTGGGCCTTCGGCATTCCCGGTATAGCGATGTTGTGCGCGACCATTGCATTCGCTTTGGGTCGCGGCAAGTTTGCCATCGTGCCGCCGGCCGGCGCGAAGTGGTTGCGCGACCTGCGCAGCGCCGAGGGAGTCAGCCTGATCGGACGCCTGCTGGTGATCTACGTGTTCATCGCGGTGTTCTGGTCGTTGT
>CAZUGP010000079.1:0-21527 GCA_964619965.1 uncultured Acidobacteriota bacterium | reverse complement strand
CCGTCCAGCCACGATCGTTGCCGCAATCACGACGAGCGTGTACGCCCAGCCGACCAACTTCGACGCCCCGAAGCCCATCCCCGGCACGCCGAACAGCTTGAGCTTGAAGATCAATCCCGGTATCGAGAAGTTGAACGCCATGGCCGCGGGATTGCGGAACGCCGGAAAGGCCTCACCGCCTAGGATTCCCGGGAGATGGTGGAGGAACGCCGCGTAAGGCGCCCAACCGGTGTCGAGGAAGCTCACGGCAAGAAACACGAAGCCCCACGCCGTCGTCCAAGCCAGCGCCCGCCAGCGGCGTTGCGCGAGAAGGTAGATGACGAGCATCCCCGGGTAGATCTTGCTCATCGCCACGAAGGCCAGGATGGCGCCACCCCAGGCCTCGCGCCGCCGCTCGAAGAGGACCATCGCAAGCATCGCACCGGCGATCACCGTCGCCTGGGCGTTCCCCTTCTGCAGATTGCTGATCATCGGGAACGACAGCCACACGATCGGTGACAGCAACAGCGCCCGTGTTCCCGCCGCGGGACTCATGAAGCGCACCACGACGACGAAAGCGAGCAGGACGACACCGCCGCAAAACCCGAACCAGAGCATGCGAAGGTGCGTGAAATCGGGGGTGAGCAGTTGGAGGGTGCGCGGAAGTAACAAGAACGGTGGTGGATACTCGAAGACGTCGATCTTGAACGGACCGAGCATGCGCGCCTTCCGAAGTTGGTTCGGATCGTCGTCGGGCATCGAGTAGAGCGAATTGTCGTAGACGTCCGGCACCGAGGGCGCGGATTGCCCGCTGATGTGGTACGCAGAGAGGCAGGAATGCTCGATCTCCCACTTGCTCGAGGGAACGAACGAGAATGCGGTCTGCGACGGATCGACGATGAAGACCGTCAGCCGGGCGAGCTGAACGAGCGCCGCAAACGTCGCCAGCCCGGACACCATCTTGAGCCCAAGGGAGCAGGCGGAGCCATCGAGCGGCACGATCGCGCGCTTGTAAACCAACCAGCCGACGAGGCCCGCAACGCACACTCCGATGAGCGCGGCCTCCCACCAGGAATTCGTGATTCCGACTCCCGCCGCGAACCCGAAGAGCCCGGAGGCGATACCCAGGGATGAGGCGACGAGGGAGCGCAGGAGCTTGGTCAGCATGTTACCGTGCAACGAACCGCTGTCGCTGCTCGTCCCAGACAAAAGACGGCTTCACCGATTCGAATGCCGTCACGATCGCCGCCTTCCTACTGGCCTCGGTGTAATCGGATCCGGCGGTGAGCTTTGAGTTGATATCGCTGGCCGCGGTGTATGCCGCGTTGCCGACGACCCGGCCAACAGCGCCACCAAGCAGTCCGGCGACCAAGCGAGCCGCGCCGTAGATGACTTCAGACGCAATGCTACGCTGGACGCTCGCCTGAACCCTGCCTGCCACAGAGGGGTCGGCGGTCATGTTGGCGGTGGACTGCCCGACGTCGCGACCCGTCAAGGGACACTTCCAACTCACTCGAACCAGGGCGCCATTCACATCGACCTGGGCAATGTTTGGTGCGATCGCATCGTATTGGATAGGGTTCATTCGGCCTCCGCAGGCTTGCAGTCTAATCTCCGTCGACGTCGTCGGGCTCGGACAAGACGCCCAACGCCAATTCGGCCGAACGATATTCTCATCGAGTCCGCGGATATCTAAATGGATTGTCCTACGCCCTCGACTGCGCCTCCGCCGCGACACCGACCGTCTCCACACCAGGGAAGAATCCGAGACCACGCAACACCTCAACCGACACTTCGTCCCCGTGAACTCTGGGGACGACGAGCCGGCCACTCTCCCGATGCGCTAGCTCCCCCATGAGCGGTGCCAGCGCGCGCTGACCTCCCGCGCCCTGAGCCGCGGACAGGCTCCAAATCGCAATACCGCCGTCGTCCTCGCGCGTATAGAGGAGGCTGGCGTCGAGGCGCTCGCCGCCGGCGATGGCGAGGCCTAAGAGGCGCTCCTTGCGATTGAGGAGCGTGGCGCGCGTGCGGTTCCACGAGCGCGGGGCGTCGGCGGCGGGGAGGCCGATGTCGATCAGATCGTCCACGGTCACGGGGACGACCAGGCCGGGCGGGGCGGGTGAGGCGATGGGGGCGTCGAGTGCGAGGTCGACGTAGGTCCGCTCCTCACGCCAGCCGCAGGCTTTGAAGAGCGCACGCGCGGGCGTGTTGTCGGCGGCAAGCTCGGTTACGAGCTGCGGGGGGCCCAAGATCGCGAGCTTGGCGGAGAGCGACGTCAGGAGATGCCGGCCGTGCCCCTTGCGGAGATGGTCGGGGTGGACGGCGATGCGGAGGACAAGCGTGTGCGGCGGGCGCTTGCAGCCGATCATGACGGCGACCGGTTCCTTGCCGTCGAAGGCGACCATGCAGCTCGAGCACCAGAGGTCCAGCTCGCGGATTTCTTGCTTGAACGCGAGCACGGTCAGCGGCTGCGCGCCCGGGAAGTGCGGGAGGCCGCAACGATTCCACGCGTCGACGAGCAAGGCGATGTCGTCGGTGCGGCAGAAGCGATAGGCGCTCAACGCTCGAACACCTCTGCGGCCCAGATAAAAGTTCCGCCGGCCCAGCGGCGACGCAGACCGTTCCGTTCGAGGACGGCGGCCATTGCGTCGGGGGAATGCACGTACGCCCGGAACGTGCGGCCTGCGATGCGACCCAAAGCGTTCCCAAAGCCAACGACGGCGCGTACCATCCACCGGGGCCGCGGGTAGGTGAACGCGACGAGGCGGCGCGCGTGCGCCGCGGCCTGGCCGAGCATCGATTCATAATCGGGGTCACAGCAGACGACGCGGTCCAAAGTAACGATGTCGAACGGCGGGAGCTCCGCGGCGAGTGCGTGAAAGTCGCCTTGCCGGAGGTCGACGCGACCGAAGTGGCCTAGGCGTTCGACCTCCTCGGCCGCCGCGGCCAGGTAGGCGCTGGATGCATCGACCTGGGTCGCGTGCGCGACGCCGTGCTCTAAGAGCCGGTGATGAATCGTGCCCACCCCGCCGCCGATGTCGAGCAGCGTCGACCCTTCGGGAAGAGAGGCTGCCTCGATCGCTGTCAGGAGCTTCTGCGTCCAGGGACCGGGTCCGCGCTTGCGGTATCGCTTGAGCTCGCGGCGGGCGACCTTGGCGTCGAAAAACTCGTCGTTGGCGTACCCCGCACAGCAGTCCATGGCTTACTCTACAACGGTTGGGCCTCGAGCTTTCCGGCGGCGAATCGTCTTGGCGGTCTTGGTCACGGTGTACCGCGGCAGCTCCTCTGGCAGGACGCGACGTCCGGCTCAGGCCTTGGGATGGTGGCGCCATCGCTCGAAGTCTCTGGCCCCATGGACGAAACCGATGACCGTGACCACGTCAACCTCTCGGATCGCTGTATCGTCGAGCGCCGCAAGCGCGGCGGCTGCCCAGACTACTCGCCGGTGTCGATCTGCCACTTGCCACGAAGCTCAGCTACAACCTGGCCGTGAGGAATGGTTCGTCCGGCGTCGGCATCGGCGATCCCCCGCTGCACCGCATCGACCACGTAGAGGTGATAGAGAACCTCTTCCATGCTGCAGTCTTCGGGCAGCTGATCCAGGACCCTTTTGACTGCCTGTTTCGTTCCCACGGGCGCCACCTCGAGCGCGGTTCGCGAACGGACGCCGGAAGTATACGGTGAAGCCGGCCGGCAGGCCTCATCGGCCGGGTCCTGCCCTACGAGTCGTGTCAGAACCGAAATAGAACTCCCACCTCCGGCGCGAAGTCCGGGGCCTTCTCGGTCAGGCCGAAGCCGCAGTTGAGCTTCAGGAATGCCACGCGGCTGAAAAACCACTGGGCCTCGCCGATGAGCGACACCTCGTCGGTCTCTCCTTCCAAGGTGGCGACGAATCGCCACTGCGGCGAGATCCGCTTCAGGTACTCGAAAGCGTACTCGCCGAGGTCGAGCTTGGAATCCGCCCCATCCCACGCAATCGCCACCCGGCCTGTGATCGTTCCCCAGCGGTAGCCGCGGATGACGCCGAAGCCGATGGCGGATTCCCAGTCCTGCGTCCCGATCAGGACCTTGTCTTTCTGGAGGGGGGGAGTCACCTCGAGAAAGCTGTACATCTCCGGGCGGCGCTCGGTCTCCGCCGACCAGCGCCAGCGGAGCTGCATGTCGACGTCGCCCAGGCCTGACTCCGTAAGACGCGATGGCACGCTCGAAGGATCGTCTGGCGCCTTGTCGAAGGACGTCTTGGTGTAAAGCGACCCCTCGAGCTCGACGGCGAGCCGATCCGTGAACCCGTATCCCAGGAAGAGAAGGTACTCCTGCTCGACCGTCGTTCCGAGGAAGTCGGTGTCCCCTGGGTATCCGAGCTCGCTCGGCTTGTACTCGAACGCCGTGGTTTTCGTGTACTCGTAGAACGGGTAGACGATGAACTCGCGCGGGCCGACGTAGGTGCCGAACAGTGACGTCGAGATGCCAAAGCCGCGGTCGGCGAGGTACGGCGGCATCGGCGGTTCCTCGGCTCGCGACGACGCCCAGACGACCCACGTCAGCGCCGCGATGAGGGTTGTGGCGATTCTTGGGGAGATTCCGCGAATTGTGCGCATGACTCCACCCTCCTGAAATCCGTGGTGTCGAAGTTCTCGACCGTTGGACGGCCCGGAGGGGGAGAATCCTTCGCGGGGATCGAAGATTAGGGGGTGACGAAGGATTTCGCCTCCGATCGCCCTCCAATGGGCGGACCCTGGGGATCAAGATGAGCTCCGTCGATCGTGAATTGGTCAAGAGGATGTCGTCCGGCGACGAACGGGCGTTCGCGGAGTTCTTCGACGGTTACTTTCCGGGCCTCTTCCGATTCGCGCTCGCCCGCATGGGGAGGGACGAAGATGCCGCCGAGGAGGTCGTCCAGGCAACGCTCTGCGCCGCCATCCCGAAACTCGGAACGTACCGCGGAGAAGCCGCGCTGTTCACCTGGCTGTGCACGTTCTGCCGCCATGAAATCTCCGCTTTCTATCGGCGCACGCGGAGGGACCGGCTCACGGTCGGCCTGGTCGAAGACGACCCGCTCGTGGCGGCCGCGCTCGACTCGCTCGCTGCGGCGACGGAGACCGGCCAAGACGAGGCCGTAAGGCGCGACGAGACGGCACGTCTCGTCCATGTGCTGCTGGATCGACTTCCCCCACGCTATGCGGCCGCGCTGGAGTGGAAATACATCGACGGACTCTCGGTCAAGGAAATTGCCGCTCGTTTGGATCTGACCGCGAAGGCCGCGGAGTCGACGTTAACCCGCGCGCGGGAGGCGTTCCGGGAAGGATTCTCGATCGTGACTCGAGCCCGCGTGACCGGAGAACCGACATGAACGAACTCGACCCGATCGAGAGACTGCTCAAGGCGACCGGCCGACGTCCCGCGGTTTCCGCCGACCGGACGGAACGGGTTCGGGATGCGGTGAGCTTGCGCTGGCAATCCGAGGTTGCGCGCCACGCCCGGCGCCGGCGCATCGGATGGGTCGTGTCCTTGGCCACGGCAGCGGTCGTTGTCGCAGCCGTCGGCCTGGGGATTCGCTCGCAGAGGTCATCGATCATGCCGGAGCTCTCCGGAGTCCGCGTGGAGCGTGTGGTGAACGTCGCGCTGTTTCCTGTGGGTTCGATCGTTCCGCGCGGTGCTTCCGTCACGACCGGACCCGATGCCCGCGTGGCGCTCCGCGCGCCCACAGGTCATTCGCTGCGCCTCGACACGGACACCGGCCTGCGCGTTCTCTCAGGCAGCGAGTTCGTTCTGGAGCGGGGCGCGATCTACGTCGACGCGCACCGTGGAACAGCTTCCTCGGCGGCGTCCATCCGGATCCACACGCCGGTAGGAACGATCGAAGACCAGGGGACGCAGTTCGCGGCGCGCTTGGACGGAGGCGCGCTCTCCCTACGGGTCCGCGAGGGCGTCGTGACGGTGCAAGGCCCCGCCGGGCGACTCGTGGCCCAGGCGGGGCAGGCGCTCAGGCTCGACGCTTCGGGTCGAGTGGACCGGGCCGAGGATGCGCGGACCGGCGAGGGGTGGACGTGGGTCGAAGCCATCGCGCCGATGATGGAGATCGAGGGGAGGTCCCTTCTCGATTTTCTGGATTGGATCGTGAGGGAACGCGGCGTCCGCCTTCAATTCGTCGACACCGGCCTCGCAGGAAAGGCGCCGGCGATCGTGTTGAGCGGATCGATCGCCGGCATGACCCTGGAACAGGCCACGACGTCGGTTCTTGCGACTTGCGGACTGAGCCACCGGTGGGAAAACGGCGCCCTTCTTGTCGGCGGCGAGCCCCACCGTCCTCGCTCGCCGTAAAGGGTCCGCGGCGGACATCGGTTTTCGATTGTTTCCTCTCCTGTTGCGTCGCACACTTCAGCCGTGAAGACGGTCTCTGTCGCAGCGTCACGCCTCGGGTCCTGCGGCCCCTTCGCGAGGGTCGCGCTCGCGGCCGTGTTGGTCCTCGCCGCGGTGCCCGCGCAGGCGGCCGGAAGCGCGGACCCATCGGCGCGGTTCCGCGGCCGTCCGCTGATTGCGGTCCTCGAAGAGCTGCGGCAACGCGGGTTGAGCTTGATCTTCAGTTCCGCCGTGGTTCGTCCGGAGCTCGTCGTGGCCGACGAGCCGAAGGCTCGGGATCCTCGCGCCATCCTGGACCAGATCCTCGCCCCTTGCGGCCTGCAAGCGGAAAACGGCGCGCAGGGGACGATCCTCATCGTCCCGGCCGCGCCAACTCCGGATCGACCCATAGAGGGCGTGCGTCTCGTCGAGAACATCGTCGTCACGCCCGCGCATCACAAGATCGTCCCGCACGAGCTCGGTGCGGTGCGGTCGCTCGGCGGCGACGACGTGATCGCCGCACCGACGCTCGGCAGCGATCCCAGCCGGATCGTGACCCTGCTCCCCGGGATCGCCGCAAGGGACGCATCGGCGACGTTCCACGCACGCGGCAGCGAGACCAAGGACGTCTCCCTGATTCTGGATGGTCTCGAGCTGTACGACCCGTTCCACTTGAGCCCTTTGCGGAGCCCGTTCAGCTTCATCGATGGACGGATCGTCGACTCGATCAACTTCGTCGGCGGCGGATTTACTGCGGATCGGGGGGACCGGCACGGAGGCTTCCTCGAGATCTCGAGCACCTCCCCGTCCGAAACCGCGAGCACGCAGCTCGAGTTCGGCACGCTGAACAGTCGCGCCTCCTACGATGCACCCACGCCGTTCGGCAAGCTTCTCGTCTCAGGGAGGTACTGGTACCCGGAGGTGATCGGCGACACGATCACTTTCGGCGCCGACGGGCTTCGCCCGAAGTTCGGCGACCTATACGTGAAGCTCGGGCTGGTTTCGGCGCCGAAAACCGCGGTGTCGGGCCATCTCCTACTGGCTTCCGATCGCTCGACGCTCGTCGAATCCGACGGGAACGAGCGCCTCACCTCGTCGAATGGGAGCGGTTACCTCTGGTTCCGCGTGGCGCGATCGTGGTCGCCTGCGGTCACGACCGACACGGTCGTCTCCGCGGGACGCATCGACCGCGCCCGTTCCGGCATCGCGGAGCCGGAGGACGAGCTGGTTTCCCTCGACGACGACCGAAGCGTTCGATTCGTCGGTCTCCGAAACGATGCGACCTGGACCCTGAGCAATTCCAACGCCTTGCGAGGGGGGCTCGACGTTCAGTTCTTGGACGCGGACCTTGCGCACACCTTTGGGCCGCCGGGCGTGCCGTCGACGCTGGCGGTCGCGCGTTCGGGAGCCTCGATTGGAGCGTACGCCGCGTACCGGGCGGCGATCGGCTCAGGCCTGATCGCCGAGGCCGGTCTTCGCTGGGACCGGCAGACGTACACGGGCGACAGGCAATGGAGCCCCAGGCTCAATCTGGTGTGGCAAGCGGGGAAACGATCCGAATTCCGGTTGGGCGCCGGCCGCTACGCCCAGTCCCTGCGGATCAACGAGCTACGGATCGAGGACGGCGAGACGGCCTACGGTTCCCCCGAAATCTCCCAGCAGCTGGATCTTTCGTATCTCCATCGGTTTTCGACGCGGTGGAGCTTGAGGATCGACGCCTACCGCCACGAGCTGGGGGGGCTTCAACCGCGTTACGAGAATCTGTTCCACCCGATCGAGCTGTTCCCCGAGGTGGAGCCTGACCGCGTGCTCGTCGCGCCGGAGGGCGCCACGCTCCAGGGCGTGGAAGTCTCCGCGCACGGAGAGGCCGGTGCCCCGCTCCAGTGGCTGGCGAGCTACACCTTTTCGAGCGCCACGGACGTGATCTCCGGCGTGGACGTTCCCAGAAGCTGGGATCAGCCCCATGCGGGGAGCTTTCTCGTGTCCTACCGATGGCGCCCCGGTTGGTTCATGTCGTTCAGCGGCACCGTCCACACCGGCTGGCCGATCACTCCGGTGACTGGGAGCGCCGTGGGCCTTCCCGACGGCTCCACCGCGATCGAGCCGGTCGCCGGCCCCCGCAACTCCGAGCGCTACCCGACCTACGCACGGCTCGATCTCAAGGCGGGGCGGACGATCGCGACGGCCAAGGGAAATGTCCGCGTCGAGCTGTCGATCGTGAACGTGACGGACCGAGAGAACGCCTGCTGCGTAGATGAGGTCCAGTTCGCGGCGAGGCCCGACGGGCGCATCGACAGCAAGACGACGTACGACTACTGGCTGGGGATCACCCCGTCGCTCCAGGTGTTGTGGACGTTTTGACGGCGACGGCGAGATCTCCTTCGAGGGGGTCGCGATCGCCGCGTTCGTCCTCGTCGTCGGGGGGCTGGCCTACATGGCGCTCCTTCCCGAACCAGCGGCGATGTTCACTCCCGGCGTCTGCACGTATTACAGCAGCGCCAAGTACAAGACGGTCGTCGGCCAACGCGGCACGGGCTGCTGCGGTGAGACGATCAGCTGGGGGAGTGTCACGGCGTTCAGAAAGTGCGAGCAGATGTGGTGCCTGGACGTCGTCTGTCCGAACCCCACGCAATAACGAATAGCGGACAGCCGCCGTCGACTCGTTCGCGGTCCGACGGTGGCTGTCCGTCATTCGTAGCGTACGTCGTGATGATTTTCCGATAGGTTCGAATGTGGGGTCAGTGACCGTCCCCGCCATGCCCCCATCCATCCCGTCATCCTAGCTCCCTGGCGCGCGAGAGAGACTTCGAAGGATTCGCCGCGTTTCGCCCCTCTGACTGCCTGAGACGTCGAATCAGCCGGATCCCGCGGCCGACGGGTCGAGGAACCGGGCACGAACCAAGTGCCCAGAGGAGCGCCACCATGAGAACCCTTCTCCGGATCGCAGCAGCAGTTGCCTTGCTCGCCATCGTCACGCTCGCGGTATCGACCGGCACGGTGGACGCCCGTCCTCCCACGACCTTTAGGAGGTCCTCCGCGCCGCGATGCGCGTCGCTGCCGCCTGCTCCGTCGCAGGACTGCGGCACCTTCGACGGAAACGGCTGCGCGCCGGAGAGCGAGCGCGTCGACCTCACGTCGCCGATGTTTTGCAATTCGACGAACATCACGAATCCCTGGTTTCCCGTGAGCAGCCAGGCGTCGATCCTGATGCATGGCTTCGTCGATGGGGGCGAATTCAGGACCGAGGTCACGCTTCTTCCCCGCACGAAGGTCGTCAACATCAACGGTGTGGCCGTGGAGGCGCTCGTATCCCAGTACGCCGCGTTCATCGACGGCCAGATCGACGAGGTCGCCCTCGACCTCTATGCGCAGGCCGACGACGGCGCTGTCTGGTACCTCGGGGAGGACGTGTTCAACTACGAGGACGGCGATGTCGCCGATACCGACGGCACTTGGCTCGCGGGACGCGACGGCCCCGCGGCGATGATCATGCCCGCCAACCCGCAAGTCGGCGACGTCTATCGCCCTGAAAACGCCCCGGGTTTCGTCTTCGAAGAGGTCGCGGTGACTCAGGTCGGCGTGACGGTCGACGGCCCCAACGGCCCCGTACCCCGTGCGATCAAGGTCAACGAGCTGCACATGGACGGTTCGCACGAGGACAAGCTGTTTGCGCCCGGTTACGGCGAGTTCCACACGGGTAACGTCGGCGGCGATTTCGAGTCGCTCGCGCTCGCATCGCCGACCGATGCGCTCTCCGGCCCTATCCCCGCACAACTGCCGGCTATCGTCGATGGAGCCGCCGACGTTTTCGACGCCGCCGAGGACGGCCACTGGCGCGACGCCTTGGACGCGACCGAGGAAACGGTCGATGCTTGGGACGCCTACCGTGCCGGCCAGGTGCCGCCGCTCGTTCGAGCTCGCATGGCCGAGAAGATCGACGGACTCGAGGCCGCCGTGGCGGCCCAAGACGCCGAGGGCGTGCAGCGTGCGGCGCTCGAAGTCATGTTGTCGGCCCACGACCTGCAACTCCGTCATCGCCCGGTGCCGTCGATCGATCGCGCCCGCCTGCAGATCCGGGCGTGCACTCTCGTACTCGACGCCGCGGAGGAGGATGCCGGCGCCACTCTGGGCGATGTCGTCGTGTTGGAGTGGACCCGCGATCGCTTCATCCACACGCTCGGCGCCGTCGAGGCCCGGCGGCTCAATCGTAAGATCGCCGCCATTCGGACCGAGATCGAGCGGGGACACCTCGGCGCCGCGGGCCGCATCGCCGAGCCGATCTGCGACGAGATCATCGAGTAGCGCCGCTTCGCAGGAACCCCTCGCTTCGGCGGGGGGTTCCGTACGAGCGGTCTCCTACGATTCCTGGTTCTTCAGCTCCGCGCGCTTCGCGGCCATCGCGGACATCGTCCCGACCTCGTTCAAGCCGTCCTGCTTCGCGATCATCTCCGCCATCGCCGCCTTGCCGTACTCGATTCCTTCTTCGACGAGGGCGAGATCGATCGTCGTCAAGGCGCGCTCGGCCGCCACCGCCTCGATGCGGTCCTGCGTCCTGTTGCGCATGAACCCGGAGGGGATGCGCAGTGCGCGCTGCGCGGCGTCGGCCGTCCAACTGAGGGTGGAGACGAGCGGGACGTTCTTCGAATCCCTTGCAATCAGCTTCTTCTCGGAGGGGACAGCCCCCTCCGACGGGACAGTCGCCCCTAGATCCACCGGAGCGCCCGTTTCGTCCTCGATGACCTTCTTGGCGAACTCCAGGGTGATGACGGGGAGCTTCTTCATGCGCGCGCTCTTTTCGACGCGGGCCTTGGTGCGGCGGCGCTGGTAGGCGTCCTTCATCGTCCACAGCGCCTTCTTGGACTCCTCGGTCCACTTGAGCTTGTGGCCGTCGTAAGTTGTTTCTTCGGTGAGCGCGCCTTCGACGGCGGCGATCCTCTCGATCATCTCGCGCGTGATCGTCTCGAAGACCGTGCCGCCGCAGACGCCACAGCGCACGGGTTGGCTCTCGGTCGCGGTGACGCCGCACTTGACGCACATCGAGATCGGCTGCGACTTCGCGCGCTCCAGCGCGACCGCCTCCGCCAACGCTGCGGTGGCCTCCGACGTGTACTTCGGCATGAAGCGCTCCATCGCGTCGTCGATCACGGCGTTCGTGATGACAGAGTGCCCCTTCTCGACCGCGAGGCGCAGGATTCCGGTGCGCGCGATCCCCTTCACCATCGACGGGACGCGCTTCATCCGCTCTTCCGCCTCGGGGGTCCAGCGGATGCTCTCTTCGGCCTTGACGTCGAGCTGAGGGATCTCGAGGCGCGTCGTCAGCAGGATGTCGCACGGGCAGGCGCGGAGCAGATTCTCGGCATTGCTTCCGAGGCCGGTCTCGGACGCGGGGCTGTGCACGCCGATGCGCCCGACAACGAGGAGCCAAGGGTTGGTCTTCCTCACGTGGTCCAAGACCTTCTGGAAAGCCTTTCCGTCCAGGAGAGTCTTGACGACGTCGACCCCCTCGTCCTTCGCCATGCGCTCTGCGACCTCGAGGTGCGACTGGTAGATCTGCGCCAATCCCGTATCGATGATCTCTTCGTGGAGCTGGTTCTGCTCCTCGAAGCGGAACACCTTCGCGGCCTTCTCGGTGAGCACGCCGACGATCCCGTTGAAGACCGAATAGTGCAGGTACGGGTCGTAGACCGAAATCAGCTCGATCTTCTTGTCGAAGCGGCGCGCAAGATCGATCGCGGTCAAAAGCGCGCCGAACGATTGCGGGCTGCCGTCGATGCCGACGAGGATCGTGTCCCTGACGCCGGCCGCCGCGGTTTCTAACTGCTTGACCACCCAGACGTCGCGGTCGACGGTGTGCGTCACGCGTTCGCAGACCGATCCGATCTGAGAGTCGCGCACGCGGCCGATGCCGAGCGCACCCATGACGATCAGGTCGTAGTCCCCGGACCGGATGTCTTTCACGATCTCCGTGTGGTGCTTTCCGTCCATCATGCGCGGCGTAAACTCCAGCGCCGATTCTCGGCAGCGCTTGGCCATCCCGTCGAGGTAGCTCTCCGAGATCAGCTTCAGCCCCATCGTGATCAGGCTGTCGTGGATCTTCCGCTGCCGCTCGAGCTCGGTCTCGTCGAGGTACTCCTCGGGGAGCGTGTACTCCATCTGCTTGAAGCGGTAGTCGTGCATGCTCGCCGCGTAGACGTGGCAGCCCGTCAGCTTCGATTGGAACGCACGGCCCAGCTCGAGCGCCGCGTCGACGGCGCGATTGGAGTAGTCGGAGTTGTCGACGGGGACGTAGATGCGCTGATACATGGGGTGCTCCTTAGGCGGACTGATTCCGGCGGACCCAGAATATGATCAAAATCTCGAGACCGAAAACGAGAAGCCCCGCCTTGATTGCCGGGCCCCTGGCCGAGACCACGACCTGGGGCTCGACGTAGAGGCTGGACCAGAGCGTCAAGCCGCGCTTGTTGCCGCGCTCGCTGCTGCCGCCGTCCCACACCGAGAAAGCGATCGGCACGAAGTTGCCCGGCGTGAACGGGACGCCGCTTGCCGCGGTCAGGCCGCGCTTGAAGATGACCGACCACTCGCCTTTGTCGTAGCGCGCGGCACTGGTGACGTCGGCGGCGTCCAAGACGGCGATCGCGGCGCTCCCCTTGGCGGTGTACTGATCGGCGGAACCGCGGGCGAGGTCGGCGAACCAGAGGTCCACGCCGTTTGTCGCATCGCCGAACAGGAAGTACGGCTTGCGCGCGCCGGTTGGGAGCTGAAGCGGAAGCTGGATCGCGACGGCGTCCGAATACGTCGCCGCCGGCGCGGCGCCCACCGCTCCCGCCGCCGGGGCTGCCTCGCCCCATTCGTCGACGGCGCCGGCCCCTGCTGTTGCCGCCGCCTCGTGAGCCTCTTCCTCTTCGACCGGCACGACGAGCGCGGGGCTGTTCGATCCGGTGGTCTCGGCGCTCATGTCGTTCCAGCGAACCAGGAAAGCGACGTCGGTGGCGTCGTAGATCGCCTGCACGAGGACCGAGACGACGGGGGGATGGAACTCGCGACCCGGCTCCATGATCTGCCCGACGATCGGGAGCCTGGCGGCCGGAGCGATCTCGAACGCGGCGGCGCCTTTGGCGAGATCGATCGCATCGTTCACGTGCTTTGCGGTGATCAGGTTCGCGTACCGCGGATCCTCGCCGTCCCCCAAAGAGACCATGTAGTCGGTGATCGCCCAGCGCTCCTCGGGCTTCAGCGCGTCGCCGAACGCCGGCATCGGCGTCCCGTTCAGGCCCGTCGTCATCGTGCGGAAGATGTCCTCCCGCGTCGACCCGCCGCGAAACGTCCAGCGCTGCGTGAAATCGGCCGGCTTGATCGGGAACCCCCAGTCGTCGACCAGCGTCCGCGCCGAGTCGCCGTCGCCGCGCCCGAGCTCGCCGTGACACGTGATGCACCCGGTGTCCTCGTAGATCTTGCGTCCGGCAACGGCTGATTCCTCGGTGTACGCCGGCGCCTTGGGAAACTCCAGGGGCGCCGCGTTGAAATCCGGCTTCGCGAAATCGGCGGAGAACGACTTCACGTAGTAGGCCAAGGCCTTGAGCTCATCGTCGGTGAGGTTGGGCCAGGGTGGCATCGAGGTGTAGGGCATCCCGCGGCGGATCACAGCCTTCAGGTCGTCGGTCGTCGGCAGGACGCCGCTTCCCGTCGTGCGGATCTTGAACTTGCCTGTCGTGAAATTGCGCGGTCGGGGCGTCAGGTGCTGCGCCGCGTAACCCGCACCGTCCCCGAGCTCACCATGGCACTGCACGCAGGATTTCTGATAGAGCGCGGCGCCGGTCTTGCGATCGGTGTCGGAGCCCAAGTCGGGCCCGATGGTGAAGGCCGGTGCCACGGCGCAAAGTGCGGCGGCGGCGGCGAGCACGGCGCGCGTCACTTCTCCTCGCCCCCTTCCTTCGCCCGCGGCTTGCGTCCGGTGTAGTCGTACACGAACAGGATTGCGTCCCAGATCTGTTCCTCGGTGAGGAACTTCTCCCAGGCCGGCATCGCCGTGTCCCACGGCCCGCCTTCGTCCGGGAGCCCCGGCCCTCCCTTCGCGATCCGCCAGAACAGGAACGTCTCGCGAAGCATCGGGATCGTTCCCTGGTCGGTGAAGTTGGTCGGGATCGGGTCGAGCCCGTGCACGAACATCCCCGAGCCCGCCATGTCGTCGCCGTGACAGAAGTGGCAGTTCTCGTAATAGACCTTCCTCCCGGCTTCGACGTGCTTCTTGAAATCCTCCGGATTCGTCGTCTCCAAGGCGCGATACGGATTCTCGCCATGGTCCAGATCGATCTTCTTGTCCTTGAAGGTGATCTCGGCAGGCGACGCCGGGTGAACCGTCCGCGCGAAAAACGGTGCCTCGACCGGCTGCGACAGCCTCACCCATACGCCGGCGGTCGTGAACGCGGGGATCAGGAGCGCCACACCCGCCAGCGTGAGGCGGTGCCTCGAGTCGACGATCAAGCTGACGATCGGACCCGAGACCGCTGCGCGCCTCTCGGCGCTCGAGGTCACGTAGGCGGCGAGCGCGATCGACGCGATCCCCATGTAGAGCATGACGACCGACGCGGGGATCGGGACGGTGAAGCCGAAGCGGATCGCGACGAAAAAGCCCAACCACCAGGCGAGCGACCACGCCAGCAAGTTCGCCTTCCGAAAACGGAGGAACGCGAACACCGCGAGGATCGCGACAAGGACGGAGATCTTCATTTCGTCGGCGCCTCGGCCGGGGTGGCCGGCGCGGCAGGCTCCCCGGCCGGCGTAGCAGCCGCGACCGCGGTGGTCCCACCGCCGTTGTAGTGATGCTTCGTCGCCAGCGTCACGTTGGGCGTGCCGCCCAACGACTGGAGAAACGCCATCACGCAGAGGATCTCTTGGTCGGTCAGTCCGATCGGCGGCTTGTTGATCGCCGGCATCCCCGGATTGAACCCCGGAACGATGAATGCGTCGGGCTCGTACATCGTCTTCGCGAGGTAGTCCACGTCGGTCATCCCGGGCTCACGCGTCTTCGCGCGCACCGCGACGTTGTCGAGGTCCGGGAAGCGGAACGGGCCCGCCTTCTTCCCGATCGTGTGGCAGGTGGTGCACAGTCCCTTCCCCTCGAAGATCTCCTTGCCGATCGTCACCATCTCCGCGGTCGTCACGTCGGCCTTGATCAGGATCTCTTTCGGAGGGTAGACCTCTTTTTGCGGCACCATCTGCCCGACGTAGGTGTAGAACCCGGTCGTGGCCACGACGAGCGCGCCGAGCTTGGCGAGCAGCGGGACGCGGACCTTCATGAGCCCGCCCTCTCTTCCCAATCCTTCTTGTCGTGCAAGCTCGCCAGCCAGAAGACGAACCCGATCAGCGCGAAGAAGATCAGGACCGTCACGGAGACCACCTTGGTGGCGAATCCGAGCGTCGGGGTAAACGCGTCCACGGAGGTGTCGCGGATGACGCCGTAGACGTGCCAGTGCTGCCGCAGCCCCGAGCGGACGTACCCCATCAGCCCCATCAGCCAGGTGAAGGTGACCGCGATGAAGATCAGCACGTATTGCGAGATGGCGGGGACGCGCCCCCACTGCACCTCGCCCGACATCGCGGCCCTGCGGTACAGCGGGATGTCGATCGCCGTAATCGCGATCATCGCGAAGAGCACGGAGCCGACCTGCGGCACCGAGAGCCCGATGCGCACCTTCGCCTCAACGAAGTAGCCGGCGATCCCCAAGCCGATGACGATCGCCGCGGCCGCGGCGAAGATCGCGAGCTGCACGGCGTTTCCCGTCTTGGCCCAGGGGACGGTCGGCGTCTTTCCGGTTCGGCGGTAGAGAAGGAAGCTCATGAAGGTGGTCAGGATCAGGATGTTGACCGCGGTGTTCTTCGCGGACATGACCCCCAGGAAGCCGAGCGCAGGGTGGGCACCGCCTCCCATCGCGCGCACCTCGGAGACGGTCGCGATGATCGACCGGGGCGTCGCCCAGACCATGAAGCAGAGCGCGACCACGATCAGCAAGTACTTGATGTACTTCTGGAAGTGCTGCGCCCCTTGGACGCGGCCCATACCCAGCCACAGGTAGTAGTTGGCGCCGAGGAAGAGGTTGCCGATCAACACCGCCTGGATGATGAACAGCCACGAGAAGGCGCCGCCCATCATCGTCAGCCCCAGGGTCTGCGAATAAGCGTAGATCTCCTTCGCCAGCCAGTAGCCCGCGAAGGGTAGGGGTAGGAAGGCGCTGATGGCGACGAAGTTCCCGATGTACCCCATCCAGTCGTAGTGCGCGCGCTCCTCGTCCGTCGACGCTTGGAGGAATTTCACGGCGGCGTAGGCCCCGGCGATCGAGCCGCCGAAGGCCACGTTGGCGATGATGCGGTGCACGTTGATCGGCATCCACGTAAAGTTGTGGACGGCCTGCCAGACGTTGATCACCGCACCTTTCTCGGAGACGCCCGCCGGCGAGGTCATGAAGGTCAGCCATGCGTTGGCGATCAACATGATCGCGGTCCCGACGAGGTTGAGCCCGACGCCCAAGAGCAGGTGGATGCGTGGGGAGAACTTCCCCCAACCGTAGTAGTAGGTGTAGAGGAAGAACGCCTCGAAGAAGAACAGGAGAACGTAGGGGAGGAACGTCGGGGAAAAGACGCTCATCATGTAGTTCGTGAACTTCGGATACAAGATGACCAGCATGAACGTCAGCGCCGCGCCGAAGGTCGCCGTCAGCGAGAACGACACCGACAGCAGCTTCGTGAACTCGTAGGCCAAGTGGTCGTAGCGCTTGTCCTTCGTCTTGTAGCCGATGAACTCGATGATCAGCGCGAAGATCGGCACCGCCAGCACGAACGCGGCGAATAGCAGGTGCAGCTGCGCGACGATCCAGATCGCGACGCGGCTCCCGACACGCGGGAAAGCTCGGTACTCGGACTCGACGTACGGTTTCGCGGCGTCTTTCTTTTCGACCGCCGCTTTCTCGTCGCTCAGCCCCTGCTCGCGCGGGGTCGCGTCGGCGGCCTTCGCCCGCACCGGCTCTTTGTACTCGTGCGTCTGAACCATGTAGAGGGCGACGCGGGCAGAGGCTACGATCGCAAGCAGAGCGAGCACCGCGCCTACGGCGATCTTGAGTCCTTTGGGCGTCATGGCGTGGCTCTTCGCGCGATCGTCTCGGCGCGCTCGCGCGTGAGCTCCCGGATGTGGGCGATGATCGCCCAGCGATCCGCCGGTGGGATCGGCCAGCGGTAGGAAGGCATCAGGCCGGAGCCGTTCGTCATGATGTCGAACATCTGGCCGGGCGGGTACGCGCGGACCTTGTCGTTGTGAAACGACGAGGTCGGTACGTTGCCGCGCTGGAAGAGAATTCCCTTTCCGTCGCCGCGCGCGTCGTGGCAGGGCTGGCAGTAGATTGCGTAACGGGCGGCCCCGCGAGCAAGCAGCGCGGCGTCGACTTCGACCGGAATCGTCGCGACCGGCTTGCCGTCTTGCCCCATCCCTCGGAAAAACGCGTCGTCATCTCGAAGCTCGCCGCGCGCGACCGTGCCTTCGACGGGCAGCCGCATCCCCGAGCCGTCATAGAAGAACGCGCTCTCGGCCTGTGGCAGCAGCTTGGGCTGATTGTCCATGCTCGGATTGATGTGGATCGGCGGCCGGCTGGACGTGCAGCCGCGGAGGAGGCCGCACCCGGACAGGACGAGCGCCAGCGACAGGGCCGTTGCGACGCGCCTCAAGACGCCTCCAGGTCCGGGTGCGGGTTACGCACCTTGGCGAGGTAGGTCGTGCGCGGCTTCGAGTTCAGCTCGGCGAGAAGGGCATAGTTGCGCGGGTCCTTCTTTCCTGCGACCACTCGGCTCGCCGGATCCCGCAGGTCGCCGAACTCGATCGCCCCCGCCGGACAGGCCTGCTGGCACGCCGTCTTGATGTCGCCGTCCTTCAACTCGCGCCCCTCGAGCTTGGCATCGAGCTTCCCGGCGTTGATGCGCTGCGTGCAGTAGGTGCACTTTTCCATGACGCCGCGCGAGCGCACGGTGACGTCCGGGTTTTGGACGAGCTTCAAGATCTCCGGCGTGTCCTTCGTGTAGTTGAAGAAGTTGAACCGGCGCACCTTGTAGGGGCAGTTGTTCGAGCAGTACCTCGTGCCGATGCAGCGGTTGTAGACCATGACGTTCAAGCCTTCGTCGTCATGGACGGTTGCAGCGACAGGGCAAACCTGCTCGCACGGAGCGTTCTCGCACTGCATGCACGGCACCGGCTGGAAGATCATCCGGGGCTTTTCGGGAGCTCCCTCGAAGTAGCGGTCCACGCGGATCCAGTGCATCTCGCGCCCCTTGCGCACCTGCTCCTTGCCGACGATCGGGATGTTGTTTTCGCTCTGACAGGCGACGACGCACGCGTTGCAGCCGACGCAGGAGTTGAGGTCGATCGTCATCGCCCACTGGTGCCCCGCGTCGTATGGCTTCTCGGTCCACATCGACTCGAGCTTGGGGAGCTCCACGGCCTCCTGCGCGAAGGCCGGATCGTGCTTGTACTCGGCGAGCGTCCCCTCCCGGATGAGCGGACGGCCCTCCATGCTCCCGTGCTCTTGGGTCGGCGCGAGTTTCGCGGTGCCGGCCGCTTTGACGACCGTCCCCGTGTCGAAGTCGGGAGCCTCGGAGGGGCGTAACGCATACGCGTCGAACCCGACCCCGCTTGCGACGCGGCCTGCATCCTTGCGGCCGTATCCCAGGGTGAGCATCAAGGTCCCGTCGGCTTGGCCCGGGACGATCAGGGCGGGAAGGGTCAGCGATCGGCCACGCACCGTGACGGTGACGAGATCTTCATCGGCGACCCCCAACGACTTCGCGGTGGCGGGGGAGAGAAGCGCGGGGTTGTCCCAGGTCAGCTTGGTGACCGGATCGGGAAGCTCTTGCAGCCACCCGTCGTTCGCGTAGCGGCCGTCATGGAGGTAAGGCGATGGGCGGAAGTGGACTTCGATGCCGTCGCTCGCGCTCGTCGTAAGCGCCGCGAAAGCCCGCGGGTAGACGTTTGGCACTTGAGGCTGCGTCGCGCTCCCTGCGAGGAGGCCGTCGTGAAGGACACGGTTCCAGCTCCGGTCGAACGCGGCCTCGCCCAACGCGGGCTTCCAGGTCTCGCGAACGAGGTCGTACCCCGATGTGTCCTTGCCGGTCGCCAGAAGGCCCAACACCTCCGTCGCACCCTTGCCTCCGAAGAGAGGGAGGATCAGCGGCTGCACCACGCTGAGCGTCCCGTCCACGGCACGCGCGTCGTCCCACGATTCGAGGAAGTGCGCGGACGGAATGGACCAGCTCGAAAGCGCAGCCGTCTCGTGGACGTGGGTCGAAAGCGCGATCGTGGTTGCGACCTCCTTCATGGCGGAAGCGAACGCGAGATCGGCCGGGGAGTCGTAGACCGGATTCCCACCCAGGCTGACGAGCGTCGCGACCTGTCCCGCGTTCATCGCCGTCACGAGGGTTTGCAGGGAGGCGCGATCGGGCACGGCCGCATCGAGGCTCTCGTGATAGGTCACCGTCGTTCCGACGTTTCCAAGCGCCAGGTTCAACTCCAGCACGGCGGCGTGCACCGAGCTCGGTTGACCCGGCCCGGCGACGATCAAGCCGCGTCCGCGGTTGTCCTTCAGGTCCTTGGCGACCGCATCGAGCCACGTCGCGTCGACGCCGGCGACTTCGGCGCTGCCCGCACCCGCCATGACGCGGCCGGCGAGCGCCGCGACCACGGCGGGAATCTGCCGGCTCGGCAGCCGCAAGCGGTGGTCGGCCATAGCGCCGGTCAACGAATACGCCGCTTCGACGGACCAGAGGCGGTTCATCGGCTTGCCGTCGATCGCCGCGCGGCGGCCGGACGCGAAGCCGGCGATGTGAGGGGCGTCCTCGGGATCGCTCCCCAGGATGTCCGCATCGAGCGCCAGGATCACCGCAGTGTTTTCGAGGTGAAGAACCGGTTGCAACGGAGTCCCGCCGGCAAGGAGTCTGGTTCCCGAGAGGGTGTTTTCGTCCGAGACGGGCTCGTGAATCGCAATGCGAGCGTTCGGGAACCGGCGATTGAACTCTTTCAGCAGCCGAAACCTCGTCGGCGACGCGAACGAGGGGGTCAGCAGCGCGAGCGACGCGCCGCCGTCCTCGAGGTGCTTCTTCTCGAGCTCCCCCCAAGCGGCGACGAACTCAGCCCAGCTCGAATCCTTGGTCCCATCGTTGCCCGCACGGAGAACCCGCTGGGCACGGTCGGGATCGTACAGCCCGAGAATCGCCGCTTGGATCCGAACGCTCGAACGGCCCAACGTTGCGGGATGAAGCTCGTTCCCCTCGACCTTCGTCGGACGGCCTTCGTGGCTCTCGACGACCAGCCCGTACGCGCTGCGTCCGAACGGCATCGTCGTGGCGTAGCGACGCGGCACGCCGGGGATGATCTCCTCCGGAGCGTTGGCGTAAGGAACGATCGTCTCCACCGGGCGGCGGCACGAGGCCAAGCCCGCCAGCGAGAGGGACGCACCCAGGAGCATGAGCATCTCGCGGCGGGTCACGCCCTCGGGCAACTCCGACGCTCCTTCGGGGAATTCACGTTCGAGCTGCGCGCGAAACGCTTCGGAGCCTTCGAGCTCGCCGAGCGAGCGCCAGTAGGTCTCGTTCATCGGTGGCACCCCGAGCACGAGGTGGGCGGGTGAACGGGGCGTTCGCTGGCCAGCTTCGCGAACAGTGCCGCGGCATCCTTGGGCGCCGACCATTTCATGTTCGTGACCTCGGACACGGGGCGACGGTTGGCGTCCGGGTTGCGGTGGCAGTCGAGGCACCAGCTCATCGAGAGCGGCTGCATCTGCGTTACGACCTCCATCGTGTCGACCCGGCCGTGACAGGTGACGCAGCCGATCCCAGCCGCGACGTGCGCGCGGTGGGTGAAATAGGCGTAGTCGGGGAGCTTGTGCACCCGAACCCACCGCATCGGTTGGCCGGTGGCCGCACTGTCTCTCACTCCGGCCAGCTTCTCGCTGTCGCGCTTCACGAGGCGGTGGCAGTTCATGCAGGCCTGTGTCGGCGGGATGTTCGCGACCGCCGAGACCTCGACCGAGGCGTGGCAGTAACGGCAGTCCAGGCCCAGCTCGCCGACATGGAGCTTGTGGCTGTACGGAACGGGTTGAACCGGTTGATACCCGACGTCGGTGTACTTCGGCGAGCCGTAGTACCAAATGCCGGCGGTCGCCAGCACCGGAAGGGTC
>CAZUGP010000078.1:0-23376 GCA_964619965.1 uncultured Acidobacteriota bacterium | reverse complement strand
GCGGCTGTCCGAGCGGGCGAGAAAGGCGAACGGGACGTTCTGGAACGCCGCGTCCTTCCGGATTTCCCGGAGGAGCTGGAAGGCGTCGCTCGCCTCGGAGTCCACCTCGGCGAGGACGAGATCCGGCGTTGCGGCGAGGATCGCTTCGAGCGCCTCGTCCGCTTTCGCGACGGATCGCACGTCGTATCCGTTATTGACGAGTCGCATCTCGACGAGCTTGCGGAACTCCGCGTCGGCGTCGCACACGAGGACCGAGGGCTTCTCGCCGCCGGCGAAAACCGCGGGGGACTTCTCGAGGACGTGGATCAAGGCTTCGACCACCTCGGGATCGAACTGCAGTCCGGCGTTCCGCTCCAGCTCGTCGATCGCCTCTTCCGGTCGAAACGGCGGACGGTGTGGGCGAGGCGAGCACATCGCGACGTACGCATCGACGACGGCGACGATCCGCGCGCCTAACGGGATCTCGCGGCCCTTCAGGCCGTCGGGGTAGCCCCGGCCGTCGTATCTTTCGTGATGGTGCCGGATCGCAGGGAGCACGTTCCACGGAAACGCGATGTGCTCGAGGAGGCGCGCGCCGGCGGGTGCGTGCTCCTTCAGAGCTTCCTTCTGGATGTCCGCGACGTCGACTTCCGACGGGGCGAGTGCGGGATCCACGGTCGCTTTGCCGATGTCCTTGAGGAGGCTGGCGAGCACGACCTCCTGCACGAGCTCCCTCGGGATCGCAAGCTCGTCCGCAACCGCGCGCACCAAGCGCGTCACGCGATGCGACGAACCGCGAAAGTGCGTGTCGCCGAGCTCGAGCAGTCCCACGAGGACGTCGACCGTCTGCACCAGCGCGTCGAATCCACGGTCCGCGTCGTCGGGCCGGGGGACCTCCGTCGTTGCGCCTTGCGGATCGACGATCGTCAGCAGCGACTCCGCGCCGATGAGGAAATCGTCGGAGCCGAACTGAAGGAGATCGGGAGACTGGCGTACCGCGGCGAAGCCGGTGACCAAGACGACGCGACACCCGGGACGCCGGTGCTCGAGGCGCGCGGCAAGGCGCTTGGCGCGAACGTCCACGCGGCGGGTCTCTAAGAGCACGACGTCGGCGGCGACCGTTTCGAGAACCCGTTGAGCCTCGTCCGCGCTCCCTGCCAACGTCGGCTTCCCGCCGCGTTCCCGGACCGCCCGCGCGAGGGTCTCCCGCGTCTTGGCGTTTTCCGACACGATCACGACACGAAGGGGCATGGGCGCACCGCTCCCGCCTACGAATGTAGGCGCGGCGGGCGGCGGGTCAAACCGGGACCAGGTCTGGAGTACCATCCGGCCCGATGAACGAGGTCCAGAGGCTATTTCGATATATGCGTCCGCACCTCGGCCGCCTGATCCTGGCGTCGCTTTTTCTCGGCCTTGCGGCGCTCCTCATGACGGCCGTCGTCGCGACGCTCAGGCCCCTGATGAACGAGGTCTTTCCCGAAGGGAGCGCGGCCGTCGTTTCGACGGCACCCCCTGAGGGTGGGACGTCACGCGCCTTCGACATTCTCGACGCGGCCAAGAAGGCGATCCCGACGGCCAAGATCCTGGCGTGGGCGAAGGATCGCGCCTACGTCGAGGTGCCGCTGCTCCTGGTCGTGATCTTCCTGTTCCGCTCGGTGTTCCTCTACTTCGGACAGTACTACGTCATGAAGGCGGGAACGTCGGTCATACGGGACATCCGGGCGGATCTTCACGAGGCGATCTCCTACCAGTCGCTGCGCTTTTTCCAGGCCAACCCGACGGGCACGATCCTCTCGAGGATCGTCGCCGACGTCGCGCGCCTCCAAAGGGTGTCCACCGACATCTTCGCCGACTTCATCCGGGTCGGCTCGAGCATGCCGTTGTTCCTCGGGCTTGCGCTGCTCCAGGACTGGAAGCTCTCTCTCGTCGCGATGGTCGGGCTGCCGCTTCTAGCCTATCCGATGGTCAAGCTGTCCCAACGGCTTCGACGGGCCGCAACGCGCTCGCAGGAGAGGCAGGCCGAAACGGCGAGCCTGCTCGCCGAGTCGATCGCCGGGGCGAAGGTCGTTTCCGGCTTCGCGATGGAGCGATTCGAGATCGGCCGTTTTCGAGCCGCTCTCGACCGGATGCTCGCGGCCGACCTCAAGGCTGCCCGCGCACTGGCGCTAGGGCCTGCGGTCATGGAGTTGTTCGGCGCCGTCGCCGGAGCGCTCCTGTTCTCCTACGCGGGGCGCCAGGTGGCGAAGGGGCGCATCACGGGCGGCGACGTCACGGTGATCGTCGTCAGTCTGGGTTATTTCTTCATGTCGCTGCGCCGGATGAACACGATCAACTCGGAGGTTCAGCAGGCGATCGCCGCGGCGAAACGAGTCTTCACGATGATGGACCGGGAGCGCGAGATCAGGGATCTTCCCGGAGCGGTGCCCCTCCCGCCGTTCGCACGCGAGATCCGTTTCGAGCACGTCGATTTCGCCTACGACGACGAGAAGATCCTGGACGGCATCGACGTGACGATCCTGCGGGGCGAGACGGTGGCGCTCGTTGGCCCTTCGGGCGCCGGCAAGACCACGATCGCGAACCTCCTGCCGCGCTTCTACGACCCGAATGCCGGACGCATCCTGTTCGACGGCCACGAGCTTCGATCGGTCACGCTCGCCTCGCTTCGCGGTCAGATCGGCCTCGTCACGCAGGAGACGATGCTCTTCAACGACACCGTCAAGAACAACATCGCCTACGGGCGCTCGGACATCCCGATGGACCGGATCGTCGCGGCGGCGAAATCCGCCCACGCGCACGAGTTCATCCTCGGCCTCCCCGAGCAGTACGAGACGATCGTGGGCGAACGCGGAGCGCGCCTCTCCGTGGGGCAGCGCCAGCGCTTGACGATCGCGAGGGCGCTCCTCAAGGACCCTCCGATCCTGATCCTGGACGAGGCGACCTCCGCGCTCGATTCGGAATCGGAGAAGCTCGTCCAGGAGGCGCTCCTCGTCCTGATGAAGAACCGGACCAGCCTCGTCATCGCCCATCGCCTTGCGACCGTGCGGCGCGCCGACCGGATCCTCGTCATGGAAAAGGGACGGGTCGTCGAAACGGGGACTCACCGCGAGCTTCTAGAGCAAGACGGACTCTACGCCCGCTTCCACTCGCTCCAGATGCAAGACTCTTGAGCTAGCGGAGCGGCATCTCGTGCGATCGCCACAGCAAGAACAGCGTGATCGCCAGGATTCCCGCCACCATCCAGACCTCCCGGTTGCGGATCATGCGGTCCGAGGACCAGCCGAGGTTGGACGCGCTCGCATACGGTCTGATCGTCGGCAACAGCGCCGGCACCGCCTTGAAGTAACGATCGTAGGCATCTCCGTGCACGGCGCGCAGTCGTGCAGGCTCGACGCGCTCCTTCCGAGGCATGTAGTAGAAGAAGAAAACGGCGTAGCCGGCGGCGAGCAGGATCAAATTGGCGTAGTACGGAAGGCGGCACATCACGCACAACCCCGTCAGGATGAGAAGCCTTCCGAGGTAGAGCGGGTTTCGCGTGTACCGGTAAGGCCCCGAGGTGATCAGCTCCTTCGTTTTCAGGAGGTGCCCGGCGGCCCAGAAACGGATCGCCTCGCCGAGCGCGGCGATGACGAAACCGATCGCCACCTCCGCCGGATTCGGCTTCGCGAGGACGACCAGGACGGCGACGAACGAGAACGTCAAGGTCAGGCGGATGCCGGCCAACGTCCGGTTGTAGCCTGCTGTGCTCAACGCGCGGTCTCCTTGGACGCCTCAGGGAAACGTGCGCGGGAGGATACCGCACTCGTGACCGCGGCGCCGGATCACGCGCGCTTTCGTCGGAGCCGATCCCAGAACACCTTGATCCGGCGACCGGTCCCCCAGAGCCGAACGGCGGCCGGGTCGATCGCTGCCAAGGCATCGTCCTCGGAGCGCCCCGTGAAGCGCGCGCGCATGCGCGCCGCAGCGAGCCGGTCCTGCGCGCAAAGCCGCTCGAAGATGCGCCGGCGCCACGTGCTGGACCGGAAGTCGAGGAGACAGGCCGCGGCGAGATCGACGACGTGGACCGCGCCGTCTTTGGCGACCAACACGTCCCGGTGGTGGAGATCCGCAATCGCGATACCGCGCAGGTGAAGGACGGCGATCACCGCATCGAGCCGATCGAAGAGCTCGGGGGAAGCGGCCCCGCGGGGGAGCTCCGAGAGCGGAACCGATTCGATCCAGCCGGTCGCCATCGTGAAGGGGCCCAGCCGTCCGAGGAATGGGGCGAGCCCCGGCGTTGGCCCCGCCTGTCGGTAAGCCCGGCACTCGCGCCGGATCAGCAGACGGCCCAACGTGTGACGCGCAAAGAACGGCCGGGCCCGGTAGTCCTTGACCGCGATCCGCCGCCCCCCCACTAAGTAGAGCGCTATGTCGGCCTTCGACGCGTTCCGTCCGGGTATTCGGAGTTGGGGGTTGAGGCCGACCAAGGCCTCCCGGATCAGCGAGGGGGATGTGTGTCCTGTGCTAGACTCCGCCACGGAGCGAGTCATCGTAACCCTTTGCAAACGTTGAGATTAACTACGTTGACACCTTCTAGGTCACCCAACATACCACGCTGTCCACGGCGTGACGAGATCGGCCCCGGCCTCCGCCAGGTCCTCGTTTCCGGCGTCGGTGCCAAGGCCGACGTACTCGTCGTGAGCGGGGACGGCGGGTCGGTGATCGTGAAGGACTTTGCAGGACGCGGCTTTTGGGTCCGCGGTCTAGGTCGACTGCAGATCCGTCGCGAGGCCGCCGCCTACCGCTGGCTCCAAGGCGTCACCGGTATCCCCACCTTCCTGGGCCGGATCGACCCGCTCGCTCTGGCGATCGAGTGGATCGATGGCGAGCGTCTCGCGTTCGCGGCACAGCGGCCCGAGGACGCGGCGCGGCACCTCGTAGAGCTACGGGCGATCTTGGACGCAATCCACGCGCGCGGGGTCGTGCACAACGACCTGCGCGGCCGGGAAAACGTCCTCCTGCGTCGGGATGGCGGGCTCTCGGTCATCGACTTCGCGGGATCGATACGCCTGCGTCCGGGTGGGATAGCGCACAAGTTGTTCTTCCCCCTCCTTGCCGTCGCGGACGAGGCGGCATTCCTCAAGTGGAAGGGGATGATCGCCCCGGGATCGTACACAATCGAGGACGAGGCCTTCCTCCGTCGTTTCGAGAGGTGGCGCGTGTTGTGGCCTTTCAATCTCAAGCGCCGGAAGACGAATTCGAGGGCGGCGTGAGCGAAGTCTCGCGCTCGGTCGATGTCTCGGTCGTCGCCCCGGTCTTCAACGAGCGCGAGAATCTGGAGCCGCTCGTTCACGAGCTGCTGACCGTTTTAGGGCCGACGCGGGTTCCGTTCGAAATCGTGCTGGTCGACGACGGCAGCGAGGATGGCTCGGCGGAGGCGATCGACGCGTTGGCTGCCGCCCATCCCGAGGTGCGCGGGGTGCACTTCAAGGCGAACCGCGGCCAGTCTGCGGCATTCGACGCCGGGTTCAAAGCGGCGCGTGGAGCCATCGTCGTGACGATCGACGCGGACCTCCAGAATGACCCGCGCGACATCCCCGCGTTGTTGCGGGCGCTCGAAGGGCACGGCGCCGCGGTCGGATTTCGTGCCGAACGGCGTGACGGCCTCGTCCGTCGTTGGTCCTCGAGAATCGCAAACGGAGTGCGCAATCGCCTCTCCGGCGACGACATCATCGACACGGGATGCTCGCTCAAGGCGTTTCGCGCCGACGCGTTGCGCGAGATCAAGCTCTGGAACGGGATGCACCGCTTCCTGCCGACCCTGATCAGGCTCGAGGGGCGGACCGTGGTGCAAGTCCCCGTGAATCACAGGCCGCGACTGATGGGGACGAGCAAGTACGGCGTGTGGAACAGGGTCTTCCGCTCGTCTGCGGATTTGCTCGCCGTCCGGTGGATGAAATCGCGTCGCTTGGGCTACGAAGTCGTTCGCCGCGACCCATGAGACCGCTCCTGGCGGATCGTCCGCCTAGGGTTGGCCCGTGGTCGTCTTGCGCGGGAGCGTCGCGTCGGACGGGGCGTAGTAGCCCTTCCGGTTCGTTACCGCAATGCCCGGGCGTGAGACGACGACCTTGATCGCGCGCCAGGTTCCGTCGTGGCGTTTGTCCTCCGATCGGTAGGCGATCGCGTACTGGTGCCGCAGGTCGTTGGCGACTTGCTCGAAGCTCCGGCGCAGCTGGCCCGCGCCGGGCGAAAAGACCGCCGTGCCGCCGGTCGTCTCGGCGAGACCGTCGAGAATGGTGACGAGCGGCTTCCGGCCGTAGAAGTCAAGATCTTCGGCGCGGGCGGTCGGGTTCTCGTGAAGCGCCTTCGCGTCTCGTGCGAGGGACCGCCCGAGTCCGATGGCGAAAACCATAACATCGTTCCGCAGCGCGCGTTCCCGCGCCTCCTGGAGCGTGTGCAGGCTTCCCGGCTCGAGCCCGTTGTCCGCCTCGTCCCGACCGTCGGACAGCACGACCATCACGCGCCGGCCGTCGAACTCCGCGAGGCGTTCCGACGCCTTGAAGATCGCGTCGTAGAGCGACGTTCCGCCTCTTGCCTGGACCGTGCGGATCGCCGCTTCCAACTCCGACCGGTTCGAGGTGAGATCGCAGAGGACGCGCACGTCGTCGGAAAACCCGATGACGAGCCCTTCGTCGCCGGACTCGAGGATGTTGAGGAACTCGACGGCCGCCGCGATCGCCGACTTGAGCTTGTCCCCCTCCATGCTGTACGAGGTGTCCAGGACGATCGCGATGCGTAAGGGGCGGCGCTCGGCGGAGAATTGGTCGATCGCTTCGGGGCGATCGTTCTCCCACACCTTGAAGTCGGTTGCTGCGAGGTCGGTGACGTATCCGCCCTTGGCGTTTCGCGCGATGGCGTACACGTTCACGAGCGCGACCTCCACGGTCTCGTTGATCACGATCCGGCTGGTCGCAACTGCGGCGCGCGCTTCCGTTCCATCGGAGAACGCAGCGACGGCCGTCAGCCGATGGCCCGCCGTTCCCTCTCCGGCGTCCCACGGAAAAGTCCACGGCGGATCGCTCTTGGTCCCGGCCGCCTCCCCGTCGACGAAAAAGGCGACCGACACGACGGTCGCTCCGGCCGGAGGCGTCAGCGCAAGCTGTGCCAAAGACGGGCCGACGACGGTCGCGAGGCGGCGGGGTGCCACGAATTCGAGGGTCGGGCCGGACTCCCGAGAGGGCGCCGGCCACAACGCGATGACGAGCGAGGTCGTCGCCAACACCGCACGCCACGTCATGCTCCGCATATCACTCCTGCCGGCGCGGCACGATCCGCCGCATCTGGAAGACGACGAGGCCGCCGTCGTGATCGAAGCCGAATTCAACGTCCTGCGCGCGCCCGGTCACGTCCTCGAGCGCCCTCGCCAAGGCGGCGACGCGGCTGAGCTCCATCGCCGTGAGACAGGATCTGCCGCGCTGCTCGGGGAGCAACGGGACTTCGATCGTACCCATTCCCTGGGGGGCAAGCTCGATCCGGTGCGTCGCGTGTCCGGTCTCTGCGGCGATCAACTCTCCGGTGCTGCGCCGCACCCAGAAGAGGTCGCCCGCGAGCTCGCCCTGCGAGATCCCTTCACCCAAGCCCCACGTGGCATTGATCAGAATCGTGTCGGGTCGCCCGGTCGGGTCGCGCGAGAATAAAACGCCCGCGGATCGCGTCTCGATCATCTCCTGCACGATCACGGCCTGGCTCGCGCGCAGGGGGGACAGTCCCATCGACGACAGCGCGGACAACGCGCGCGCGTTCCAGAGCGACGCCCAGGCCCAGCGGATGCGATCGACGAGATCGTCGAACCCGGAGACGCCGAGGTAGGTATCGAAGAGCCCCGCCAGGCTCCCCAGGGGACCATCCTCGATCGTCGCGGACGACCGAACCGCAAAACGCTGTGCCCCGAGCGCGTCGAAGGCCGCCTTGATGGCGTTTTTCACTTCGTCCGGAACGTCTCCGGACAGGAGCGCCGCCCGGGCCTTCCTCGAGATCGCGTTCTCGTCGATCGCGTCGACCGCAAGGCGCAGCTTCTCTCCCGTTTCGCCCAGAAGGTGCAGGCGATAGGAGGCGGAGGTCACGACGAACCCGCGAGGTGTCCTGCACCCTTCGGGCACCGCGCTGCGCACGTCGATGAGCGCCTGTGCCTTTCCACCGACCAAAGCGCGCTCGCGCGGCCCTCCCGAATCGAGCGGAACGACGAGGTGCGTGCCGGCGCGGGCCCGCTCGTCGGCGAGCTGGCGCGCAAGGCGCTGGTGGAGGCGATTCACCTCGACGACGTCGAGGTGCGCAGCCCGTGCGCGACGCAAAAGCCGGAACAGCCCTCCGAGCCGCGAGCGCAGCTGCCCGTCGGACAGCGCCAGCGCTTGTCCGACCTCCCGCCGCAGCTCTTCCTCCAGCCCGGTCCGGCGGGCAGCCGCCACCGCCAAGACCGGTTCGAGCCGCTGCTCGAGACGATCGGGATCGCCGCCCAGATCCTCGAGCAGCCGGAGGTCATGGTCCAACGCTCCCTCGAGCGCCCGCAGCCCGCGTTGCAAGTCTTCGAGGTCTTCGGCCGCTTGGAGGACGGCGAGGGTGTCGTCGCATCGCGCAGCGGCCTCCGCCAACACACGCTCTCGCAGGGCGGAGAGCATGGCATCGAATGCGGGCTGCGGCGCCATCGCCGCGAGTGCCGCGAGCAATCGCCTCGCGGAAGGCCCCGGGGGGACGAGACGGTACGGATACGCCGCCTCGAGGAGGAACCCGTGGAGGGCGGCGTCCTCGGACGCGGAAAGGAGCGTGCGCAGCAGTGCCTCGTCGCCTGGGAGTTTCGAGAAGGCGGTGAGCGGCGCGTAGAGACGGCGGATCGCCTGGCGCGCCTCTCGATCGAGACCGCCGGGCACGGTCAGCACGCCTCGGCCTCCGTCCAGGAATACGATATCGCCTTCATCGAGGATGGCGCGGGCTCCCGTCCCGACGACGTCTTCGAGCACCAGCAGGCCGTCTTCACCCTCTGCCGCGAGACGTGCCGGGGTGATTCCAGCTAGCGAGACGGAGGGTTTTCCGAACTCTCGCGACAGCAGGCTCACGTGAGAGAGGAGTGCCCCGGAGAGAGTCAGCGTTCCGGCCGACGCGAGGATCCTCCCGATATCGTCGGGGACGGCGCGCTCCGCGAGGAGCACGGATCCGAAGACGTCCCGGGGGTCGAGCTCCGTCCGGTTGCGCCTCAGAGGGCCGCACGCAAGTCCCGGTGCGATCGCGCGGCCCCTGATCGAGAACGAGCCGGATACGTTGGGCGGGGAGCCGGTCATGGCCTCCCCATCCTAGCGCTTCTAGGAGACGATCGTTCCCGGGACCGGCGGTAGCGGACCTGGGCTGCCGCGGGTCCCGACGCGGGTCAGAATCAAGTATCCGAACGCCAGGATCTCCACCAGGAACCAGATCGAAAAGCCCACGCAGAATGGAACGAAGCGCAAAAGTGCGAACGGAAGCAAGCCGACCAGGATCGCGCCGAGCAGCGAGAGCTCGCGCCCCATCGCCCTGCCGATGCGGCTCCCGATCTGGTGGAAGATCCCGCACATCGCCAGCCACTTGAGAACGACGAAGACGAGGTACAGCAAGAAGACGAGCGGGATCCCGATCAGCGTGATCGTCAGGAAGAGTTGTGCAAAGGCGAAGACCACGTAGCCGATCAACCCGAAGACGAACGCGCTGAACAACCGGGCCGGAGCCTCCTCGCTGATCAAGCGGATGCGGTCCGGGACGAGCGCCGCGAGGAGCAGGGCGCAGACGAAGAACAGAAAGATCGCGAAGAGTCTCCACCAGAAGAAGAAGCCCGCAAAGGCTCCCCATCCGGATCGCCAGCCGTGACCCCAAGATGGCAGCGTGATGCCGAACGGAACGTTCACGACCTGCCCCTGCACCGTCGCGCCGTTGCGTCGCAGTGTTCCCCCGACATTGGTGACGTCACCATCGATCGAAGCCTTGGCGTCCAGATCCATCCGCGAGACGACCCCCGTTACGTCGCCATCCACCGAGCCCGAGACGTAAAGGCTGCCCGCGACAACCGTCACGTCGCCGTTGACTTGCCCGTCGATCGTCACGTGACCGCGTATGCAGGTGACGTCGCCGTCGTGCGTCTCGCCCGCCCGGATGGTGATGTCCTCGTTGACGCCGTGGATCTCCCCGTCCCGCCGCTCACTGAGGATCCCCGGACCGCTGGACGCGTCCCCCGCTGCGGGGGGGTCGGGAGGGCGCGGAACGGCGACGGGTTTGGCCGTCGTCGACTTGTTTTCGGCGGGGGCGGGCGTCTCGGCCAGAGCCACGGTTGCAAGGACAAAGGCGAAGAGGACGGATGCGACGCGTCGAAGTCTCATGCGGGCTCCTACTCGGCGACGCGGCCGCGAACGTCGCGACCCACGATGAAGGTCGTTATGCCCAGCATGGCCGCGGTGATCGCGGTGAGCATGGCGCGGGCGAGAGGTTGAAGCGGCTCGAGAGGCCGCAGGACAGTCTGAGCCGACGCGACGAGCGCCAAGCCGACGCGGCCCAGCGTGCCGGCGAGCGATCCAACGGGCTCTCGTAGCTTCAGTGCGGCGTCGGTTGCTCCTGCCAGTGTGTGACCGAGGCTGGAGACGACCGCCTCGAGGCTGGGTCCCTGCCACGCGATCGCCGCCGTGAGCGCGACGCCCGAAACCGCGGCGGCGGCGGCCCACCGTCCGAACTGGCGTAGGCCCATCTCGGTGCGCGGTGGAACGCCGAGGACGGCGACCCGTGCCATGACGCGCTCGGCGACGTCGATCGAAAACGGCGCCGGCGTACCCCTCCGGTCGAGCGACGCGTGAAGCAGTGCCTCGAAGGTGTTGTCGTCCTTCATGCGGGGAAGTGCTCCGGATTGCGCCGGATGAGGACCTTCCTCAAGGCCTCGCGGCCGCGCATCAATCGCGTCTTCACGGTGCCCTCGGGGGTCCCGAGAATGCGCGCGGTTTCGTCCACCTTCAGCCCTTCGACGTACACCAAGTGCATGACTTCGCGGTAGCGCGGATCCACGTGCAGGAGGGCCTCGCGCACGAGCGCCTGCCTCTCGTCGGCCTCCATCGTGTCGTCGGCGCCGGGAGACTTATCTTCGACGTGCGCCGGCATCTCCGTCCGCCCGCGCTCCTTCTTCATCCGGCGCGACCGGTCCACGACGTGATTAGCGGTCAGTTTGTAGAGCCAGGTGGAGAACGCGTGGTCGGGCCGGTATTGGTGCAGATTCCGGTAAACCTTGAGCAGCACCTCGCTCACCACATCCTCCACGTCCTCGCGCTTGCAGCCCGACCGCCATGCAATCCCCGCGACCATGTTCTGGTAGCGGGTCACCAGCTCCCGGAAGCGCTCGGTCTTGCCACCCAGGATCTCGCGGACGATTGCGAGGTCGAGGGCGGCCCGGTCGTCCCCGGTCTCGCCTGACGGGTGGGTGTAACGCTCCATGGCCGCCAAGGTTCCCAAGTCTCGCAAGGACGGAAGGATTGCGGATCGCAGAGTACACTAGTGAAATCCATGACCCACGATTCGCCGGGAATCAAGCTGCGGAACATTGCGGTCGCCGGCCGCGAGCTCGCCCTGGCCTGGGGTGACGGCCACGAGTCGTACCTGCCGTTCGACGAGCTGCGCAGCCGTTGCCCCTGCTCCTTGTGCCGTGGCCAGAAAGAAGCGCCGCGGGACCCTCTGCGAATCGTCAAGGCGCCGGCCCGGGGGGAGGTCCTGATCCTCAAGCTGGTGCCGGTTGGGGCGTACGCCGTTCAAATCGTCTGGAGCGACGGCCACGACACGGGGATCTACTCGTTCGAGTGGTTGAGAGGGGCCTGTCCGTGCGCCACATGCCGTCCGGAAGGAGGGATCTCGTGACGACCCGCATCGGACTGATGGGGTTCGGCCGCATCGGCCGGAACGTCTTCCGCATCGTCCATGGCCGAGACGACGTGGAGGTTGCCGCGATCGTGGACATCGCGGAGCCTAAAGCGCTCGAATACCTTCTCCGCTTCGACACGGTGCACGGCCGGTTCGAAGACCCCGTCTGGGTGAAAGGCGACAGCCTCTACGCCAAGGGCCGCGCGATCAGGCTGCTGCAGGCCAAGGCCCCGGGCGATGTGGATTGGGCGGCCTTGGGCGTCGACATCGTCGTCGAAGCGACCGGGCAGTACCGGACCCGCGCGATCCTGCAAAAGCACCTCGACCTCGGCGCGAAATGCGTCGTCCTGACGGTACCTCCGCGCGACGAGATCGACGCTCTGGTCGTCATGGGGGTGAACGATCACGTCCTCAACAAGACGACGCGCATCGTCAGCAACGCGTCGTGCACGGCCAACGCGCTGGCGCCGATCTGCAAGATCTTGGACGACGCTTTCGGCATCGAGCGCGGCTTCATGACCACGGTGCACGCCTACACGAACGACCAGCGTTTGGCCGACGTGCCGCACACCGAGATGCGCCGCTCACGGGCAGCCGCCGAGAACATCATCCCGACCGAGACGCACTCGCCGAACGTCGTGCAGTCGATCCTCCCGCAGCTTCGAGGGAAGCTCGACGGTATGGCGTTGAACGTCCCCGTCCCGGACGGCTCGAACGTCGACCTCGTGACGCTGATGAAACGTAACGTGACGGCGGAAGAGGTCAACGAGATCGTGAAATCGGCGTCGCTCACCACCTTCAAAGGGATCGTCGAGTACACCGACCAGCCGGTCGTCTCGTCCGACGTCGTCGGGAACGATCACTCGGCGGTCTTCGACGGTCTCTCCACCTTCGTCTTGGGTGGCAACATGTTGAAGACGATCACGTGGTACGACAATGGATGGGGTTACGCGATGCGAGTGGTGGAGCTGATCGGCCGCCTCGCCTCGCTCCAGCCAGACGCCAAGGCGGGGAGGTAGCCGTGGCCAAGCCGCGAGTCGCCATCAACGGTTTCGGTCGTATCGGCCGGGCCGCGTTCCGGATGCTGTCGCTGCGCGACGATATCGAGGTCGCAGCGATCAACGACGTCACCCCCAACGAGACCCTCGCGTATCTGACCCGCTTCGACACGGTCTACGGCCGATACCCCGGGGTCGTCACACTGAGCGGCGACACGATGTCTGCAGGCACGCAGACCGTGCGCATGTTGGAGCAGAAGGACCCTGCGAAGCTACCGTGGGGCGAGCTTGGGGTCGATGTCGTCGTCGAGGCGACGGGGAAATTCCGCAAGCGCGAGGAGTGCGCGTGGCACCTGCAGGCGGGGGCCAAGCGCGTCATCCTGACCGTCCCGGCCAAAGACGAGGTCGATGCGATGGTCGTCGTCGGCGTCAACGATCACCTCCTGTTGCCCTCCCACCGCATCGTCTCGAACGCAAGCTGCACGACGAACTGCCTCGCCCCGGTCGCCAAGGTCCTGAACGATGCGTTCGGCATCGTCAAGGGCGTGATCACGACCGTCCACGCCTACACGAACGACCAGCGCCTAGCCGACGTCCCGCACAAGGACCTGCGCCGCTCCCGGGCCGCGAACGAGAACATCATTCCGACGACGACGGGCGCCGCGCGGGCGGTCGGAAAGGTTCTCCCCGAGCTCAAAGGGAAGTTGGACGGCGTCGCGATGCGCGTCCCCGTCCCCGACGGGTCCATCGTCGACCTCGTCGCCGAGCTCGAAAAGAGCGTGACCGTCACGTCGTTGAACGCCGTGATGAAAGAGGCTGCCTCGAAGGCCCCGCTGAAGGGCATTCTCGCGTATTGCGACGAGCCGATCGTCTCGTCGGACATCATCCAGGACTCGCACTCGGCGACCTTCGATTCGCTGTGCACGCGCGTTCTGGGCGGCAACTTCGTCAAGGTCATCGCCTGGTACGACAACGAGTGGGGCTATTCCTGCCGCGTCGTCGACCTGATCGGGAAGCTCGCCGCGCTCTAGGAAAAGGGGAGTGTCCCCTTCTCCGTCAGTAGGCCTTTGCGAAGTGAACCCTTCGAGCCGATGGGTTGCCGCAACGAACGCAGGCGCCCAACTCCTTCGCCCCGTCGAACGTGATCACGCGGACGGTCGCCTTCGTCTCCTCGTGGATCGCCGCTTCGCAGGCACCGTCGCCGCACCAGTGTGCGAGGAGGAATCCGCCCGTGGAGTCGAGCGTGGTCTTAAACGCGTCATAGCCGTCGACCGTGGCCGTCGCTGCGTCTCGCCGCGCTTTGGCCGCGGCGAGTAGCTCCGCCTGCAGCTCGTCGAGGAGCCGCGCGACCGAAGTTGCGACCTCGGTGACCGGCACGAACGACTTCGCGCGGTTCAACCGCTTGACGCAGCAGACCGACCCCTTCTCGAGGTCCTTGGGCCCCAGCTCGATGCGCAGCGGGACGCCGAGCATCTCCCACTCGTTGAACTTGAAGCCGGGGGAGAGGTTGTCGCGCGCGTCAAGCCGGACCGCGATGCCGGCCTTCTTGAGCGTCGCTTCGACGTCCTTCGCCGCGGCGAGGATCTTTTCGACCGGGTCGGTGCCTTTCCAGATCGGCACGATGACGACCTGAATCGGCGCGAGACGCGGTGGCAGGACGAGGCCGTTGTCGTCGCCGTGCGCCATGACGATTGCGCCTACCAGGCGCGTGGAGACGCCCCACGACGTGTTGAACGCGTGCTGCCAGTCGCCGGCCTCGGTCTGGAACTTGAGATCGAACGCCTTCGCGAAGCTCTGCCCCAAATGGTGCGAAGTCCCGGCCTGGAGGGCCTTCCCGTCCTGCATCAGGGCCTCGATGCAATAGGTGTGATGCGCCCCGGCGAACTTCTCCTTCTCGGTCTTCAGGCCCCGCAACACGGGGACCGCCATGTACTCCTCGGCGAACGTCGCGTAAACGTCGAGCATCCTGCGCGCTTCCTCTTCCGCTTCGTCGTAGGTCGCGTGCGCGGTATGCCCCTCCTGCCACAGAAACTCCGTCGTGCGGAGGAAGAGGCGTGTGCGCATCTCCCACCGGACGACGTTCGCCCACTGGTTGATAAGCAGCGGCAAGTCGCGATACGACTGCACCCACTTCGCGAACATGGAATAGATGATCGTCTCCGAGGTCGGGCGGATGATCAGCTCCTCCTCGAGGGCGCTCGCCGGGTCCGGGACGAGCTCGGTCTTCCCGTCTTTCGTCACGGACATGAGGCGTGTGTGCGTGACGATCGCACATTCCTTCGCGAACCCCTCGACGTGCTCGGCCTCCTTCGCCAGGAACGATTTCGGGATGAACAGCGGGAAGTAGGCGTTCTGATGCCCGGTCTCCTTGAACATGCCGTCCAAGACCCGCTGCATGTTCTCCCAGAGGGCGTAGCCGTGGGGCCGGATGACCATGCAGCCCTTGACCGGGGAGTAGTCGGCCATGCGCGACTGAGTGACGACGTCGGTGTACCAGCGCCCGTAATCCTCGGACCGGGGCGTGATGAGCTTGGCCATGGCCTTCCTTTCGGTGTATTTCTTGCTGTATGCAGCAGAACGAAGCCGGGATTATAGAAGGCGCGTCGTCTCACGATCCACCGCGCCCGGGCTTGGGGAGGTTTCTGGCCGAGGAGGGGGCGTGGCTTTTGGCCGCGTTCGCGGTCACGATTCTCACCGCGACCTTTCTGCAGGGCCGCGGCGGACGACTCGCGGCGGCGGCTCCCGGCGTCGCGCTGTTCGGCCTGCACGGATTGGTCGGGATCCACGTCGCCCGAACCGAGCTTTCGAAGCTTGCCTCTTGGTTTCGCATCGATCGACGCGCTCTCCTTTGGGGATTGACAGGCGGGGCGCTTCTCCTGGCGTTCAACGGTCTCTACGGGCTTGCGCTCGAGCGCCTGGGCGTCGTCCCGCCGGACGTCGCGGAGATGCTGCGCGGCCTGCTCCCGGAGTACGCGCTGATCGCGTGGGCGGCGATTCTGGCGCCGATCGTTGAGGAGATGTACTTCCGTGGAAGGCTTCTCGACGCCTTCACTCCTTCCTTGGGTCCAGTCTGGGCGGGGACGATCTCCTCGCTCGCCTTCGCCGCGATCCACGGGATCCCTGCGTTCTTCCCCGCCTACCTCGTCTTCGCGTTCGCTCTGCTCGCGCTGCGGCGTCGCACCGGCAGCTTGGCCGCGCCGATTCTGGCCCACATGATCAATAACGCCTTCGCCCTGCTCGGATAGAGGAAGAGGAGTGTCCTCTTCCTCTAGCGGAGCAGGACGAATCGGACCGGGATAATCGATTCCCGGCGAATTCCATGGGGCTCCCGGGTGAATACGAAGAGATCCTGCGAGCTCGTGCCGAGGGGAATGACGAGTCGCCCGCCTTCTTCCAGTTGATCGAGCAGTGCCTTAGGGACGTCCGCGGGTGCGGCGGTGACCAGAATGGCGTCGAACGGGGCCGCCTCGGGCCAGCCCAGCGATCCGTCCCCAACACGTTGATGCACGTTGTCAACGCCGAGGGACGCGAGCGTGCCGGCGGCTTGCGCCGCCAGCTTCGGTTCGAGCTCGATGGTCCAGATTTCCCGCGCGCAGGCGGCGAGCACGGCAGTCTGGTAACCGCACCCCGTGCCGACCTCGAGAACGCGCGATGCAGGGGTGACGCGGCCGAGCTCCGTCATCAGCCCGACGATGTAGGGTTGCGAGATCGTCTGGCCGTGCCCGATCGACAGCGGGCCGTCGTCGTAGGCCCGCGCCCGCTCATTGGACGGCACGAACCGATGCCGTGGCACCGACCGCATGGCGTCGAGCACGGCCGGATCGGTGATGCCGCGGGAGACGAGCTGGTCTGCGACCATGCGCTCGGCAGCGCCTTTCCACCAGTCAACCGCGCCGTGCGTCATGGCCGGCGTCCTCCTCCTCGACGTGCGAGGTCCCGGGGCATTATCTTCCCGCCGTGTTGCCGCCGTGGCGTCTCAAGGTCGGACTCGCGCTCGGAGGGGGCGCGGCGCGCGGGCTCGCCCACATCGGCGTGCTGCGAGCCCTTGTCCGCGAGGGGATCCCGATCGACATCATCACCGGGACCAGCATGGGCGCCGTCGTGGGAGGAGCCTATGCGGCGATGGGCGACATCGGCGAGATCGAGCGACGGGTCCGGGGACTTCTAGCCAGCGACGAATTCCACAGGACGCGCGTGTCGTTTCTACGGGAGACCCGGCGGACCCGCGGGAGCCTCCTCTATTCGATGACCAACCTCGTGCGCCGCGGAATCGTCTACGGCGTGTCGACGATGCGTCCGTCGTTCGTCTCCGCCGAGAATTTCGCGCGCAGCCTCGGACGGATCCTCCCCGACGTCGAGGTGAGGACCACGCCGATCCGCTTCGCTGCCTCGGCGGTTGATCTCGACACCGCGGAAGAGGTCGTCCTCTGCCACGGCCGGCTGCGCGAGGTGGCCGCGGCGAGCGCCGCGATCCCCGGGATCCTGCCGCCACGCCGTCTGCACGGGCGGTTGCTCATCGATGGCGGATGGGTCGACAAGATCCCCGTCCTCCCGGCCTTCCGGCTCGGAGCCGACGTCGTCATCGCGGTGGACATCTCCGCCGACCTCGACGACGCGAGACGCTACGCACGCGGCATCGACATCGTCTTGCGGGCGAACTTGATCAAGGACAACGCGATGATCGAGACGCAACGCCGGCTCGCCGACATCGTCATCGAGCCCGGTGTGCGAAAGATCCACTGGGCCGACTTCGAGTCCGTGAGCTTCTGCATCGAAGCGGGCGACAAGGCCGCCACCGAGGCGGTGCCTAAGATCCGCGACCTGCTGCGCCAGGAACGATTCCGGTCGATGGTGCGCCCGAGCTTCGGCAAACGCATGGCGGAGCGCTACCTTGCTTCCGCAGATCTCCGATTTACCATGGACTGAAGGGTCCCGCGTGAAGCGTCCGCAAAAGATCCTGCTCGCGATCGTCGGAACGGTCGCCGTCTGCATCCTCCTCGCGGCGATCGTCCTGCCGTTCGCGATCGATGTCGAACGCTTGCGCCCGCAGGCGGAGTCCAGGCTCCAGGCGGCGCTCGGACGCCGCGTGTCGTTGGGCGCACTCAAACTGTCGCTTTGGACCGGGTTGGCCGTCCGAGCCGCGAGCGTTCGCATCGGGGAGCCGGTCGCCGGCTCGACCGCGGGCGCGCTTCTCGTCGAGGCGGGTTCCACCTCCGTCCACGTCGCGATGTTTCCGCTTCTGCGGCGGGACGTCGTGGTGCGCTCGATCACCGTCGAGGGCGCCAGGGTGACCCAGGATGGGAAAGCGCTGGTCTCCGACCTTCGCGTGTCGAGCCGGCTGCATATTGCCCCGGACGGCACGGTCGAGACGGAAGGATCGATCCGGGGATCGCTCTCGGCGATGACCGGAGCACCTCCCGTCCAGGCCGAGTTCAGGGCCAAGCTCGCGCACGAAACCCTCGAGCTCGCCTCGCTCGACGCCAACGTCGGTCCGATGCGCATCGAGGCGGCAGGTCGCGTCGCGGACATCTTCTCGCAGGCCCCCAGGCTCGTTCTTGCGGGCTCGGCACGGTTGAAGCGATCGCAGGTCAACGGGCGCTTCGACGTCGTCGCGGCAGCGCAACCCGAGGCGACGTTCGATTTGCGGTCGCCGCTTCTGGACGCGGACGAGATCATGGCGGTTGTTGCGCTTTTCGCCGGAACGGCCCCTGCACCGCGCGCGGCCTCCTGGTTCGCCACGCCCGTGAATGCGGCGGAGACCGTCCCGGCCGCCGCCGGGCCGTCGTTCGCGCGGACCGTCACCGCCAACGGAACGATGCACGCCGACCGGTGCGTCGTCCGTGGGGTCGAGATGACAAAACTCTCGATGCGCGTTTCCCTGGCCCGCGGAGTGGCGGAGGTGCACGACATCACGCTCGCGCTTTACGGCGGCAAGGCCAAGGGTTCCCTGACCTTGCAACCGTTCGAGCCGCGGCTTCCGTTCTCGCTCGACCAGACCGCCGAGGGGATCGCCCTCCAGCCGCTGATCGCGGCGTTAGCGCCCGCGCAGGCGGGAACGGTGGTAGGCCACGCTTCGCTGGCGGTCCGTCTGAGCGGCGAGGCGGGCGGGGCCGCGATGCTCCCCTCGGTCAACGGCTCGGGAAACGTGACCATCGAGGATGGGAAGATCGCGAGCTTCGGCGTCATCAAGCAGGTGATGAAGACGCTCGAAATCGCCGGCGCCAAGGGGATCGCCAAAGACGAGACCCCGTTCGATCATCTCTCCGCGCATTTCGACCTCGTGCATGGCACGGCGACCACGAAGGACCTCGAGTTCCGATCGCAGGATCTAGACGGCGACGGCGCGGGGAGCGTCGGATCGGGCGGCGCTTTGAACATCGACGCGCTGGCGTCGTTTTCGAGGACGGTGAGCGACCAGCTCGTGGCGAAGACGCACGCCTTGTCCATCCGTCAAGGGGCCGACGGGAGACTGAGCGTGCCGCTCCAGATTCGAGGGACGATCCGGGAGCCTCGAATTCAACTCGACCTGAACAAAGTCATCAATGAAGGCCTCCTGAAAGAGCTGAAGAAGGAAGGAGCGAAGAGCCTCTTGAAGAAGCTCCTCGGACGGTGACATGGCGCGAGAACACGTGCATCTGATCGGCATCGGGGGAACCGGCATGGCCTCCCTCGCGGGACTGTTTCACGACGCCGGGTACCGAGTCACCGGCTCCGACGGGCCGCTCTATCCGCCCACCTCCACGATCCTCGCCACGATGGGTGTCGAGGTTCTCCCCGCCTACGACGCAAGAAACCTCGACCCCGTCCCCGATCTGATCGTCGTCGGGAACGCGGTCAGCCGCGGCAACCCGGAGGCCGAACAGATCCTCGACCTGCGGCTCCCGTACCTTTCGATGGCCGCCGCGCTCGAGCAGCGGTTCCTCGTCGGGCGGCATGTGATCGTGGTCGCGGGGACGCATGGAAAGACCACAACGACGGCGATGCTGGCATGGGTTCTCCATCGTGCCGGGCGCGATCCTGGTTTCCTGATCGGTGGCTCGCCGCAGAACTTCGAGGCCCCGTACCGGATCGGTGCCGGGAAGGCGTTCGTGATCGAAGGAGACGAATACGACACGGCATTCTTCGACAAGGGGCCCAAATTCATGCACTACCGCCCCGACACCGCGCTCATCGGCACGGTGGAATTCGACCACGCCGACATCTACCGCGACGAGGCCGAGGTCAAGAAGGTGTTCCGATGGTTGACGAACATCGTGCCCCGCCGCGGTCTCATCGTGCGCCACGAAGACTGCGAGTCGACGATCGAAGTCACCGCCAACGCGCAGGCGCGCATACAGGGCTACGGGCTCACCTCGGGTTCCTGGCGCGCGACGTCGATCGAACACGGCACGGGCGGCGTTTCGTTCCGCGCGATGCGTGACGGTTTGCGGGTCCTCGACGTGACGCTCGCGGTCTCGGGTGAGTACAACGTGCGCAACGCCCTCGCGGTGACGGCCGCCGCGACCGAGCAGGGGTTGACCCCCGCTGAGATCGCCGCGGGCCTTGCTACGTTTTCAGGGGTCAGGCGACGGATGGAGGTCAAGGGCGAAGCCGGCGGCATCGTCGTCATCGACGACTTCGCGCACCACCCAACCGCGATCGCCGAGACACTGCGTGCCGTGCGGCAGCGCTACCCCGAGCGCCGCGTCTGGTGCGTGCTCGAGCCGCGCTCCTGGTCGCTGCGCCGCAACGTGTTTCAGGACACCCTCCCGTCCGCTTTCGATCATGCCGACGAGATCGTTCTCGCCGAGGTCTTCGGCGCCGACAAGCTCCCGCCCCAGGATCGCCTCGACCCCGCGCGCCTCGTCGCCGACCTCGCCCGTCGCGGCCGCCCCGCGCGTTTTCTGCCCGGGGTGGACGCCATCGTCGCGCACCTCGTGGCCGAGGCGCGGCCGGCCGATGTCGTCGCGGTTCTGAGCAACGGTGGGTTCGGCGGCATCCACGAAAAACTCCTGGCCGCGCTCGGCACGAAGGGTTGACGTAAAACGGGCCGGCGGCCCAGCGCCGCCGGCCCGGGACGGCTTCCGTGTGAGGGGGAGCGGAAGCCGACCAGTCTTGCCTCGATCAGTGCCGGTCCCCGTGTTTCGACTTGGCCTGCGGCGGCGGTTGCGACCGCGGCGACTGCGTTCGCGGGGCTTGTTGCCGCGGGGCTTGCGACCGCGGGGCTTCGACTCGCGGCTGCGCGCGCGGCGTGTCCTGGCGCGAAGCACTCGGGGCTTCGCGACGTGGCTGAACGCGCGGCGTGTTCTGGCGCGAAGCGCTCGGGGCTTCGCGACGTGGCTGCGCCCGATACGACGGGGTGTCGTTACGCGGCGGGGCCGCGTCTTGCCCGCGCGTCTCGCGAGGCCGAGACATCCGTTGGTAGAGCTCGCGCACGTCGTCCCGGGTCTCGGGTCGCACCCGCGTTTGGCCGCCACCACGCGGGTCTTCGAGAATCCGGCGCGGTCTCGGAGCGATCGTTCGAGGTTCGATGCTCGGCGCGGGAGTTGTGCCCCGCGGCGCACGCTCCATCCGGTCGTTTGTCCTGCCAGGGTTCGGCGTTGCGCGCATGGAGCGACCGTCGTTCGGAAGGCCGGTTCGCGCAGTAGGCGTCTCGCGGGCCGACCGCCTCGACATGTGGTTCTGCGCGTCTTGGAGCCTCCGCTCCGGGCGCCGGTCGGCCTCGATCGGGCGCATGTGCGCGGCGCGGTCGCTGGCGACCATCCGCAGCGCCTTGTCGCGCCACTCGGGCGATTTGGCGATGCGCTTCGGGTCGACACGAGGCCCGCGGGCGACGACGGTCGCATGGCGGAGGTCATCGCGGACCGTGCCGATCGGGACCGCGTAGCGGCGGATGTTGCTCGCGTGGATGTTGCTGTAGTTGACGAACGTCCAGCAACCGGGATCGTAGTAGCCGCCGTAGTACGGCCCGCCGATCCACCCCGGACGACCCCAGTAGTCGAGCGGCGCCCAGCCGACGTAGAGCGACCCCCACGACCACGAGACCCAAGCGCCTGCGAAGACGCGTCCGGGGACCCAGCACCAACGATGACTAGCGGTCCACTGCCAGTTCCCGTAGTGGTAGGGGGCCCAGCCCCACGGCTCGTTCGAGACCCAGAAATAGCCTCCGGGACCGTACGACCAGTAACCATCGTTGTAAGGACGCCAGTCGGCGCCGACGCCGGTCGGGTACCAGACGGTTCCATAGTCGGGGTCCACATCAAAGCGGCCCTGAGTCGACAGCTCACCATAGTAAGGGCGCACCTCGTCCGGCACGTCCGTCGGCTCGCCGCCTTGTGCCGCGTAGCGATCATGGACGCGGTAGGTATCGTCGCGCGAGTCGCACCACCGGTCGAATCCGTCCGACACCAACGCGGTGTACGCCCGGGGGGCGTCGGGAGCGGAGCCGGCGACGGCCGACGTGCCCATGCCGCCGCGCACGAGCACGGAGGAATCGTTCCCGACGACCTCGGCCACGCCGCGGAGCGACGCCACGCGCGTGCCGCCGCGATCGTCGGCCGCGATCCGAAATTCGCCCTCTCCCAGGAGATAGACCGACGCGTCGCGCGTGTCGATGCGGAACTCCTCCTTCTCACCCAAATGCGAGGCGATGCGGATGACGCCCGCGTGCAGCACGATCACTGTGTTGTCTTGGAACTTGGCGGAGGGGTTCGGAAGCGACTGGAAGACGACTTCTCCGCTGCTATCGATCCTCACCGTCGACCCGCCGGCGAGCTGGACCTCGACCCGCTGATTCCGATCGGTCCGCAGCGTGTCCCCGGGGAACAAGGGGGTGTTGACGCTCGCGCTGTCGGGCTCGGCACTCTCGGTGTCAGCGCGCACGATGGTGGCGCCGGCGTCCGCGGAACGGACGCGGCCGTATGCGCCGGATTGGTAGCCGTCGCCGTATCCATCGGGCTCTTCCGCCTGGGCGAAGGCCGGAGCGCAAAGCCCCAGCGCAAGAAGCACCGTGATAGCGGCCGTCGTGGTGCACGTGGCGGTCTTCATGGGGTCCTCCCGGGGATCTCCCCCTCAGGGACGACTGTTCCTCTTGCACCGCGCGTGCCACGGGCTACTCGGTGAAAAACGAAGCGATCCCGTCGCTTTGCATGTCACAGCGGGGTATGTGGCCGCGACGTCGCGAGGACGGCGGCGTCCCCCGAAAGGGACGATCACGTTGACGCTCGTTTACGGCCGATGCTACCGTCCGCGCATGGCGCTGCGGCCGATCGTTCTCTATCCCGATCCGGTCCTTTTGACTCCGACCGAACGGGTGGAGCGGATCGACGACACGATCGAATCGCTGGTTCGCGACATGGTCGACACGATGCATGCGGCACCGGGAATCGGGCTCGCGGCGAACCAGCTCGGCGTCTCGAAGCGGGTGTGCGTCGTCGATCTCTCAGTGGGCGAGAAGGATGAAGAACTCCACATTTTCATCAATCCAAGGATTGTCGAGGTCTCCGGGAACGACCTCGCCGAGGAGGGATGC
>CAZUGP010000077.1:0-57390 GCA_964619965.1 uncultured Acidobacteriota bacterium | reverse complement strand
CCCCGGCGCCCCACCCGCCACCTCCCCGTTGGGGATCTACGCCCACTTCCCGTTCTGCTCGGTCCGCTGCACCTACTGCGATTTCCCGACCGTCGCCGGACGCGACGACCGGATCGAGGCGTATCTCGACGCGCTGATCGCCGAGATCGGCGGGATGCAGCCCGATGCCGCGGGTGCGGCGGATTCGATCTTCTTCGGCGGCGGCACGCCGTCCCGGATGAGCCCGGATCAGGTGGCTCGTGTTCTCACGGCGATCCGAGGTCGGTTCGACGTCTCAGACGACGCGGAAGTCACGCTGGAGGGGAACCCCGAATCGCTGACGGCTACCGCTCTTTCCGGCTTTCGTAGCGCGGGGATCACGAGGATCAGCGTCGGCGTTCAATCCCTCGATGACGACGTGCTCTTACGGGTCGGGCGGGCTCACGACGCCGCGGCGGCCAAGCGCGCGGTGGCGTCGGCGCGCGAAGCCGGATTCCCGCTGGTCTCTTTCGATCTCATCGCGGGTCTACCCGGCGAAGACCTGGCGCTCTGGCCGAATACGCTCCGCGAGGCTCTGGCGCTCGGACCGGATCACGTGTCGGTCTATCTCCTCGAATCCGACAAGGACACGCCGTTGGGGCGCGCCATCCGCGGTGGGCGCACGCGCGTGGCGGACGACGACGCCATGGCGGAGCTTTATGATCGGACGGTTTCCGCCCTGGACGAGGCGGGCCTCCCGCTCTACGAGATCTCGAACTTCGCGCGCACCGCTTGCCGCTCGCGACACAACCTCAAATACTGGAGCGACGCGCCGTACGTCGGGTTCGGGATGGGCGCGCACGGCTACGTCTCAGGCGTAAGGCGAGCCAATCGCCGCGATCTCGACGGCTATCTCGCCGCCATGGCGGCTTCCGTCTCTCCCGTCGATTGGTGCGAGCCCTACGATCGCGATCGGCGCGTCGAGGAGGCGCTGTTCCTGGGACTGCGGGTCGTCGAGGGGGTCGACCTCGAAACGCTCGGCGCACGGTACGATGCCGATCTCGCGGGACGATTTGCTTCGGCCTGGGAGCGCGGCACCGCCGCCGGGCTGATCGTTTGGGAGGGACCCCGCGTGCGCCTGACGCCGGCGGGTCGCGTACGGTCGAACGAGCTTTTCGCCGAGCTGATCGGAGGTCCCGCGTGAGCCAGGTGGTCGACCTCAGGAGCGATACCGTGACTCGGCCGTCCGACGCGATGCGGCGCGCCATGGCGGGTGCTGTGGTCGGCGACGACGTCTACGGCGAGGACGCGACCGTCAACGCGCTTCAAGAGGAAGCGGCGGCCCTCATGGGTTTCGAAGCCGCTCTGTTCGTTCCATCCGGGACGATGAGCAACCTGATCGCCGTAGGGCTCCACGCGCAACGCGGCACCGAGGCGATCGTCGAGGCGGGCAGCCATGCCTACAACTACGAGCTGGCGTCGATGGCGGCGCTGGCCGGCGTCCTCCCTCGCGTCGTGCGGGGAGTGCGTGGTAGTCCCGACCCGGCCGAGGTGGAGTACCTCTGCCGCAAGAAGTCGTACTACCACGCGCCGGTCACGCTCCTGCTCCTCGAAAACACGCACAACCACGCCGGCGGCGCGGTGCTCAAGATGGAGCGCAAGGAAGCTCTGATCGCCTCGGCCCGTGACCACGGCGTGCCCGTCCATTTGGACGGCGCCCGCGTGCTCAACGCGGCGATCGCGCTCGGACTCGCCCCCAAGCAGGTGGTTGCGGGATTCGACTCGGTCGGATTTTGCCTCTCGAAGGGACTGGGCGCGCCCATCGGCTCGATCTTGTGCGGGACGCGAGGCTTCATCGATCAAGCGCGCGTGGCCAGGAAGCGGCTGGGTGGCGGGATGCGCCAGGTAGGAGTGCTCGCGGCGGCGGGGCGGGTCGCGCTCAGAGACAACATCGCGCGCCTCGCCGAGGATCATGCGCGCGCCCGCCGCTTGGCGGCGGCGTTGTCCGAGATTCCCGGCCTGACGATCGATCCGACCGAGGTCGAGACGAACGTCGTCATCGCCGAGGTGGATCCCGTCGATTCGGTGACGGAGTGGCTTTCGTATCTGCGCGCCGGCGGCGTCCTCGCCGGGACGATGGGGCGCGGCCGCCTGCGCTTCGTGACGCACCTGGACGTGGATGACGCCGGAATCGATCGCGCGATCGCCCTCCTCCGCTCGCGCGACAGATGACGGGCCGCCCTAGGTCGGTGACGCGGTGACGTAGCGGACGCCGTCTCGCCCTTCGAAGTCTGAGTCCTGGGTCCAGAGGGTTGCGCTAAAGGCGCGCGCCGTCGCCAACATGACGCTGTCGGCTAGGGGGAGGCGCTCGGCGGCGCTCACGCGGGCCGCCGCGAGCGCAATCGTGGCATCGAGGTCGACGACCCTTCCCTGATGCATGAGGGCGACGGCCTGAAGGGCCGCGGGCTCGCCCCGCTGCTGAAGCACGCGCTTGAACACCTCGAACAAGCTCAGGGTGGGCACGATCAGCCGGGACGTACCCTCGATCGTGCGTGCGAAGAAAGTAGCGTTCTTGCCGCCCGCGAAGTACTCCAGCCAGCCGGAAGAATCGACGACGTTCATGCGCGGTCCGGCTCACGTGCAACCGTCGTGTCGATCCCGCGCAGGAACCCGCGCATCTCCTTCATACGGCGAACCGGGATCAACTCGATCCGATCCTCGTAAGGAATGGCCTGGATCTTCTGGCCCGGGCGCAGCCCGAGCAGGGTCCGGATCGCCTTGGGAATGACGATCTGGAACTTGGGCGAAATCGTAATTGTCGTCATACCGTCCTCCTATCGATAGCTACAGCATCTTACGAAACATACATCGTTGGGGCACGCGGTTCAACGGCATGTCCGCCGCCGCGCCTGGCATGACCTCGCTATAATCCCGTTCGTTTCTCCCCGTAAGGAGGTCCCGTGGATTTCAAGTTCACCGAAGAGCAGGAGCTATTACGGCGCTCCGTCCGCGCGTTCGCCGAGACCGAGATCGGCCCGCACGTCATGGCCTTCGACGAAGCGCAGGAGTTCCCGCACGCTCTCGTCAAGAAAGCGGCCGCCCAGGGGTACTACGGCGTCCTCTTTCCCGAGGAGTTGGGCGGCGCGGGTTTGGGCTACGTGGAGTACGTCATCGTCGTCGAGGAGCTCTCCCGGGTCGACGGCTCGATAGGGATCTCCGTCGCAGCGCACAACTCGCTGTGCACGAATCACGTCTTTGCGTGCGGCAACGACGCGCAACGGAAAGCGTACGTGCCGAAGCTCGCCTCGGGGAGCTGGATCGGCGCGTGGAGTCTGACCGAGCCGACCGCAGGAAGCGACGCCGGCGGGACGAAAACCAAGGCCGTGCCGGCCAAAGGCGGCGGGTGGAGGCTGAACGGATCGAAGACGTTCACGACCCACGGCTCGGTAGGAGACCTGACGATCGTGTTTGCGGTCACCGATCCCGGCCTCGAGAAGAAGGGAATCTCGGCGTTCGCGATCGAGAAGGGGACGCCCGGCTTCCGCGGCGGAAAAAAAGAAAACAAGATGGGCCTTAGGGCGTCGGACACCGCCGAAGTGGTCATGGAGGACTGCGTCGTCCCCGAAGAGGCGATGATCGGCGCCCGCGGCGAGGGATTCGTCGACGCGATGAAGATCTTGGACGGGGGACGGATCTCGATCGCGGCGTTGGCGCTCGGCATGGCCCGCGGCGCCTACGACGCCGCGCTTACGTATTCGAAGCAACGGCACCAGTTCGGCAAGCCGATCGCCGAGTTCCAGGCGGTGCAGCACATGCTGGCGGAGATGGCGACACGGCTCGATGCGGCCTCGCTTTTGACGTACCGCGCCGCGTGGATGAAAGATCAAGGGCTAAAGACGACGCTCGAGTCGTCGATGGCCAAGCTCTTCGCCTCGGAGATCGGCGTCTACGTCGCGGATCGAGCGCTGCAGATCTTCGGCGGCTACGGCTACGTGAAGGACTTTCCCGTCGAGAAATTCTACCGCGCCATGAAGCTGTGCACGATCGGCGAGGTGACGAGCGAGATCCAACGTCTCGTGATCGCGCGCGAGCTCCTGAAGGCCCTAGAGTGAACGATGTCGACCGGGTGGTGAGCGGGGACGTCCGTGCTCTGGCGCGCGCGATCAGCGTCGTCGAAGAGAACGCGGGACAGAGCGCGGAGCTCCTCCGTGGCGTCTTTCCCCACACCGGTGCGGCGACCGTGATCGGCGTCACCGGCTCCCCGGGAGCGGGGAAGTCGAGCTTGGTAGATCGGCTTGTCGCGTCATTTAGGGAACAGGGCCGGCGGGTGGGTGTCGTGGCGGTCGATCCGTCGAGCGCGTCCTCGGGCGGCGCGATCTTGGGCGATCGCGTACGGATGCAGGGACACGCGGAAGACGAAGGCGTTTTCATCCGATCGATGGCGAGCCGCGGCCACTTGGGCGGCCTCTCGCGGGCGGCCTCGGACGCGGTCGATCTCATGGACGCGGCCGGCTACGATCCGGTGATCATCGAAACGGTCGGTGTGGGTCAGGACGAGATCGAGGTTGCCCGCGCGGCCGACGTGGTGGGCGTCGTTCTGGTCCCCGGCATGGGCGACGACATCCAGGCGATCAAAGCGGGGATCCTCGAAATCGCCGACGTCTTCGTCATCAACAAGGCCGACCGTCCGGGCGCCGACAGGCTCGCCGCCGATCTCACGGCGATGATGGCGCTTACGCCCGCGACGTCGCAGGAGCGGCCTCCCATCTTCAGGACCGTCGCCACGAGCGGCGAAGGGGTTTCCGAACTGCGCGACGGTCTCTTGGCGTTCGTCGCGTCGGCGGGATCGGAGCGGCGCGCCAAGCGCCGGTGGGAACGGGCGGAGATGCGCTTTCTGAGCGTTCTGACGGAGCGCTTCGTGCGCGACGTACGCGCAAGACTCCTGCCGGGTCCGCGGTTCGCGGAGGTCGTCAGCGAGATCGCGGATCGGCGGGTGGACCCGTACACGGCGGCCGATCGCGTGCTTTTGGGAGGGAACGAGCCATGATCCTCAAGGTCGATCACGTCGGAATCGCGGTGCGAAGCCTCGAGGAGCGCCTCGGCTTCTGGCACGAGGCGCTCGGGCTTGCGCTCGGCGGGACGGAGACCGTGCCGAGCGAAGGCGTCCGGGTCGCGTTCCTGTCGGCCGGCACCTGCCGGGTCGAATTGCTCGAGGCGAGCCGCCCCGATTCGCCGGTTGCGAAGTTCGTCGAGAAACGGGGCGAGGGGATCCACCACATCACGTTCGAGGTCGAGGCGATCCAGCCCGTTCTCGATCGCTTGAAAGCCCGGGGCGTTCCGCTTTTGGACGATGCGCCGCGCCCCGGAGCTTCGGGGACTAAGGTCGCGTTTCTCCACCCACGCTCCGCCGGGGGGGTTTTGGTCGAGCTCGTCGAGAAGCCCGTTGCGGCCGGGCCGCGTCGGGCGGCGATCGTCGCGGGCGATGCGGTCCTCCTCTATCTGCGCGACCCGCACGAGAAAATGTGGGGCGTGCTGCGCGAGCGCGACGCATCGGGCGTCACCGTCGAAGGGCTGGACCTTGCGTCATTCGGCGCGTGGACGTCCCAGGTCGAGCGCGGCGAGGAGGGGATCGCTCCGTCGTTGCTGTTCCTCCCGATGGCACGCGTCGAGCGCGTGCTGCTCGACCGCGGCACGCCGACGCTTCCGTCCCTGTCGGAGAACTTCCTTCGGCGGACCGGCCGCACCGTCCAGAGCGCGCTGAGCTAGGGAAATAGGGGACACTCCCCTTTTTCTTTTCAAAGCGGTATCCGGGGAAAGAAAAAGGGAGTGTCCCCTATTTCCCGAGCACGACCCGGTCCCGGCCGGTGCGCTTCGCCTCGTAGAGGGCCTGATCCGCGCGGAGCAGGAGACCCTTCATGTCGCCGGTATCGTGCTCCGGATACGACGCTATTCCGATCGAGACCGTCGTCCGCAGCGACGCGCCGGGGACCTCGACCACGAGGCGCGCAAGGTCCTGGCGGAGCCGCTCGGCGATCGGCCGCGCTTTCGCGAGGTCCGTCTCGGGAAGCAGGATGCCGAACTCGTCGCCGCCGTAGCGGCAGGCGAGATCCGCTCCGCGCATGCGCCCCTTGATGGCGGCGCCCAGCGCACGCAGGTAGCGGTCTCCGGCCAGGTGACCCTCACGATCGTTGATCTCCTTGAACCCGTCGAGGTCCAGCATCAAGATCGAAAAGACGCCGGAATAGCGCTTGGCGCGGTTGAGCTCTTCCTCGAAACGGCGAAAGAAGTAGTCGCGAACATGGAGGCCGGTCAGGGAGTCGATCGTCGCGCGTGCGAAGTGATGCGCGTTCTCGACGGCCACGGCCGCCTGCTGGGCGATCGTCGAGAGGACCGACAGGTGGTGGTCGTCGTACGCGCAGACGCGCCGGCTGGCAACCGCCACGGCCCCCACGACGCGCTCGCCGACCAAAAGCGGCACCGCGAGGAGGGATCGGACCGGGCCGTTCGCGGCCTCCTTGAGGAACGGCGGATGAGGTGCGTCCTTCGACGCGTCGTCGATACGTAGCGCGCGCTTCTCACGCACGATCCACGAGAGGAGACCGTCCCCGAGCGGGCGAAGCGCGGCCTCTGCGATCTCCCCGTTCGACGGGCGGTCGGCACTACGGATCTCGTTCGTGTCGCGGTCGAGGACCGCAACAAAGAAGAAATCGACCTCGAAGATCTTTCGACACTCGCGTTCGACGATCGAGAAGATACGCTCCGTGTCGAGCGTCGCCAGAATCTCCCGGCCGATCGAGTGGAGGGTTGCGAGCTCGGAAACTCGCGCGGTCAGCGCGTCATTGGTGGTGCTCACGCGCCGCAGTGCGCGTGCGAGCGTAGAGAGGGCGTAACCCGCGACGACGAGAAGGGTCAGGGCGGAGAGAAGCGCGGGCAGATCGCCGTCACGTAAGATGTCGAGGAGCACCGAGGCGGCGAAGATGTTCGAGAGTTCGTAAACCGCCTCGCGCCAAGGGCTAGGGGTCGCGCCGAGAATCGATTCGACCGCGAGGACCGCGGCTAGAAGCGCGGCATAGACGGCAGCCGCAGCCGCAAGCGGTGGGAGCGAGACGACCGCCCCTGCCGACGCCTGGGCCGCGATCGCACCGCAAAGGCCGGAGACTACGGCGCGCGCGCCGGGCGCGGAGGCTCCGGCGAGCCCGGTGCCTCGGCTTGTCGCAAGGACCGCGATCGCGACGCCAAGACCGGAGGGTGCCGGCAAGCCGAGCAAGGCTGCGACGACGAAACAAGGCGCCAAACGGACAGGCCGTGGCCGGCCGGATGGACGCGTCGACCACCACGCGGTGGCGGCGGCAGACAGCGTCAGGAGCAAGGCGTAGAGCGTGGTGTCCATAGGCACAATCGCGGGCCGGCCCGGTCCGGCCTGCCCGGCGCGAATCAAACCTACCGCCATTCCGGAGAGAAGCAACACCGTCAAAGCCCGCGTGCGCCTCGCCGGAAGCGGGGTGCGCGCCTTGACGGTCCTTCCCACCCTTCGGATAATGGCGTGTTCGCTCACGTGTTTGTCGGGGAGACGACATGACCGCACCCTGCCGCGGGCTGTTCAGGAGGATCGCGCCCGCCATCGTGACGGCGCTTGCGGGGGTTGCCCTCGTCGGCGCCGCGGTAGTCGGCGACCAGCCGGACGCGCCCATGGCACTCCCGTTCTACTTGAAGGGAATCGACCTGAATCAGCCGGCCCAGGCCGCGTTCCAGGATTGGCCGCCGAAAGAGCTGAAGGACCGTCCGTATTGGCTCCCCTGGTCGACGCTGTCGCTGCAACGCGCCGTGGTTTTCAATCAGCCGGTCTTCCTGCTCGTGACGGTGCCGTGGAATCGCGCCGCGCAAAGGATGGCGCAAGAGGCGCTGGCGGATCCTCTCGTTCTTCGCACCCTCAACTTCGACTGGGTTTCGGTGCTCGTCAGCGCCGATCGCCGGCCCGACGTCTATGCCCGTTATGGGACCGGGAACTGGCCGGCGATCTCGATGCTACTACCGGACGGTTCTCCGATGCTGAGCCAGGCCAACGCCCAAGGGCGCGCTCTTCCGATCACCGTGGGCGCGACCGACGTCAAAGGTGTGTTGCATACACTGGCTGAGGGGCGGAAGTACTTTGACAAGTGGCAACGCGTCCTTGCGGGCGTCTCGCAGGTGTACGAAAGGCGCGTCGATCTCGAGGAGACCAAGTCGGGGCCCGTCGATGCCAAGTCCGTCGACCCCGTCGTGAGATGGCTCTTGGGCAACGTCGATGCGAAGAACGGCGGATTCGGCGCGGCGCCGAAATACGCCCTCCGCGGGCTGATGGAATGGGCGTTCCTCCGCGAGGACCAAGGACGCCCGGGAATCGTCGTCCCGGCACGAGCGACGCTCAAGAAGCTGGCGGCGAGCCCGCTGTACGACGCGCGAGACGGAGGGTTCCACCGCATGGCGGCCGCGCCAGATTGGGGCGCCATCCAATACGAAAAAATGCTGGCGGGCAACGTCGATCTGATCCGCGAAATCGTCTTCGCCCTGAGGGAAGAGGACGACCCCGCGCTGCGCACGGTGCTTCGCGCCACGGCTCGCTTCGTGACGACCGTGCTCGCCCGTCCCTCGGGAGGGTTCTACCTCGCCCAAGCCGCCGACCCGGCGTCGCCCGACGGGTCGGGGTACTGGGCTGCCGTGGAACGCGATCCCGCGAAGGCGCCGCCGATCGACAAGCTCGTCCTTTCCGGTCCCAATGCGCTCGCCGGCGCGGCGCTCGTACGAGCCGGGGCGCTCCTGGGCGACCCCTCGTTGGAAAAGGCGGGACGCGCGGCGTTGGATCTCGTCCTCGCGCGCGGGGTCGTGCCGGGGAGAGGCGTGGGGCATGTCATCGAGTCCGAGCCCGACAGGGGTCGCTACCTGGTGACCCAAACCGAGGTCGCATTCGGTCTGCTCGACGGTTACGAGGCGACCGGAGATGGACGCTACCTTGCTGCGGCGAAGGACGTCGCGGAGTTCGTGCGCAACAACATGAAGGGGGCTTTAGAGACGTCCTACCGCGATCACTTGGCCGTGGGGCCCGAGTCCGGCTTGTTGGACATGCCGCTGCGCCCGATGCAGGACAACGCGCTTCTCGCGCGGGTGTTCGTCCGGCTGGCGGCGCAGGGGGTGTTGGATGACGGGCGCGCGGCTGCCGAAGAGGTGCTGGGAACCTACGCCGGCGACCTGGCCGTCCACGGTGTGCGGGCGTTTGAGCCGGGTTTGGCGATTGACGAGTTCCTCTCCGCGCCGCTTCTCGTTACGATCGAGGGTCCGGCAAACGATCCCAAGACGAACGGACTGCGCCGGGCCGTGCTGAACCTCCACCATGGGTGGGTCGTCATCAAGACGGCGCAAGGTGCGGCGCCCACGGCGACGCTCGCGTGGCGCGGCGGCACCCGCCGCGTGACCGACCCCGCCGCCCTGGCCTCCGAGCTGAAGGGCCTCGTCGAGGCGGGCGTCGGCGCGCCGTGAGCGCGCCACACGCCGCGATCGGACTCATAGGCGGCAGCGGGCTCTACGCGCTGTCCGGGTTGACGGAGGCGGTCGAGGTGCGTGTGCCGACCCCGTTCGGGGCCCCCTCGGACGCCTTTTTCGTCGGACGCATCGGCGATCGACCCGTGGCCTTCTTGGCGCGCCATGGCCGCCACCACGGAATCCTCCCGGGAGAGATCAACTATCGCGCCAACATCTATGCGATGAAAGCGCTCGGAGTTGCCCGCATCCTGTCCGCGTCGGCGGTGGGCTCGATGAAGGAATCGATTCGCCCGCGCGACGTCGTGCTTCCGGAACAGTTCGTCGACCGCACGCAACGGCGCGTCGCGACTTTCTTCGGCGAAGGCATCGCGGCGCACGTCGGGTTCGCCGACCCCGTGTGTCCCGAGACGCGACGCATCTTGCTCGACGCCGCTCGCGCGGCGGGAGCCTCCGCGCATGACGGCGGCACGTACCTCTGCATGGAGGGGCCTGCATTCTCGACGCGCGCCGAATCGCGCCTGTACCGTTCGTGGGGCGTCGACGTCATCGGGATGACGAACCTCACCGAGGCGAAGCTCGCCCGCGAGGCGGAGATCTGTTACGCCACCCTGGCGCTCGTGACCGACTACGATTGCTGGCACGACGAAGAAGACGATGTCTCCGTCGCCGGCGTTCTCGAGAACCTGCGGGCCAACGCCGCGTTGGCAGCCGGTACGCTCCGCGACGCGGTGCTGGCGCTTCCCGGAGAGCGCAAGGCGTGCGGCTGCGGCGACGCACTCTCCCACGCGATCATCACGCCTGCTGCCGAGATCGCACCGGAAGCTCGATTGCGCGTCGGCATCCTCCTCGACAAGTACCTGCCGAAATAAGGAAGTACCCGGACCCGCTCGGGGGTTGGCATTAGGAGAGAAAAGCCGTGTTGCATCGCATCCTTGTATTCGTTTGCCTCGGAGCGTTCGTGGGTCTTGCCACAGCAGCAGATCGATCCGTCGCAGAAACACACGAGCAAATTGTGCATAGCTATGTCGCTGCCTTTAACGCGCATGACACGGAAGCCATGCTCAAAATGGTCACTGACGACGTTCAATGGCTGAATATTGACGGCGAGAAAATCATCAAGGAAACAAACAGCAAAGAAGAGCTTCGTAGCGGCATGGTGGGCTACTTCAAGTCCTGCAGCAGTTGTAAATCACGTCTCGCACATGTTTTTTCGACAGGTGCCAGGGTTTCGGCGCTGGAAATTGCAAGCTCTGAAACGAGCAAGGGCGTTCGAGAGCAGCAAAGCGTGTCTGTCTATGAGTTTTCAGGCTCTCTGATCAAAAGGGTTTATTACTTCCCCGTGGAGAAGTAGGCCGTAGTTCAGCAGGGCCGCGGCTGAGTTTGTTGGATGATTCGCAACTTCGCACTCACGTTCGCAGCGGTCACTCCAAGGCTCTGGTTACCGGCATGCGTTGCGTCCGGTCTGCCCTTTGAAATTGCCTACCCGGCGATCGCGTGGGTCTGTTGGCTGCCAAATCTCGTTGTGGCGGAGCTGCTCGTCCACCAGACGCATCGACCTTCGTTCGAGTCGACAGCCACCGGCAAGCCGGCGTCGATGGCACCTTCCGACCACGACCCGTCGGAGCTCATCGGCACGGGTCGGGTACTTCCCGGCAAGCAGCCGGTACGCGGAATCGACGTAGGATAAGGACTGAGGCACGCCGTGCCCGACCTTGGAGGAACAGATGACCAGAGCGATTCCTGCAGCACTCCACCACACGTGCTTCGTCGTTCGCGACCTCGAAGGGGCCGCGCAGCGAATGTCGGACGCGCTGGGGATTGGTCCGTGGAACGTATGGACGATCGAACCGGCGGAGTGCAGAGTGCGCGGACAGAACGTCCCATTCTCGTTTCGCGTCGCGTTGGCGACCGTGGGGGGAGGGACCTACGAGCTCGTCACTCCTCATAGCGGTCAGAGCGTCTACGCCGAGCACCTCGAGCGGCACGGCGAGGGGTTCCACCATACCTGTCTCGTCTACTCGAGTCTGGATGGTGTACGCGAGGCCAAGGCCGAGCTTCGCCGGCAGGGCCGGGAGCCGGTCCAAGAGGCCAGTGCCGGGGACGTCTTCGAGTTTGCGTATTTTCTTTTTCCGGAGATCGGCTCGCTCGTGGAGGTCCTGTATCTCGACGCGGCGAAGCTGCCGGCACCGGAAGCGGTCATCCAACCCTCGTCCTAGCCCTTGATCAAGCGTGATTCGCAAAGATTTGTGAAGTGAAAACACTCGAAACGCCCACGAGTCGTGGCAAAGTTCGGTTTGCGAAAACAACGGACTTTCCCACGCGGAGGGCATTTCGAGTGAGCCAAAGTAGACGACGACTTTCGGTCAATCGCAAGCGAAGAATTCAGTACCGGCTCCGGGACATCCGCTGGTCGGAGCAGCCCGAGCCGATGTACACGGCGAGCAACATTCACTACGAGCTGAGCGATCGGATGCGCGGGATCGACACCGGCGGGATCGGCGCCATGCACCGTTTGGCCCGACACACGGGGCTGATCGAGGAGATTGACCGACGGGTCGTGGTGCTGAAGGCGCACCTTCCGTACCACGAGTCGGATCACGTGCTTGGGATCGCCTACAACATTTTGTGCGGCGGGACCTGTTTGCAAGACATCGAACTGCGGCGGCAGAACGAGGTGTACCTGGACGCGTTGGGTGCGCAGCGTATTCCCGATCCGACCACCGCGGGCGACTTCTGCCGCCGGTTCGAGACCGAGGCGAGCATCGAGGCGTTGATGACAGCGGTCAACGAGACGCGGCTTCGCGTATGGGGGCGTCAACCGGAAACCTTCTTTCGAGAAGCGATGATCGACGCGGATGGGACGTTGGCGGAGACGACGGGGGAATGCAAGGAAGGGATGGACATTTCCCACAAGGGAGTGTGGGGCTACCACCCCTTGGTGGTTTCGCTGGCCAACACAGGAGAACCGCTCTATCTCGTCAACCGAAGCGGCAACCGCCCGTCCTACGAGGGAGCAGCCAAGCGGCTGGATCAAGCGTCCGAGCTGTGTCGTCGAGCGGGTTTTCGGCGGATCACCTTCCGCGGTGACACGGACTTCACGCAGACAAAGCATCTCGACGATTGGGACGCGAAGGCCATTCGATTCGTGTTCGGGTGCGATGCCCGCCGGAACCTGATTGATCTCGCGGAGGCGCTGCCGGGCAAGGCGTGGACGCGTTTGGTGCGCCGGGACAAGTACGAGGTGAAGACCGAACTGCGCCGGCGCCCGGACAACGTGAAGGACGTCAAGGTCATCGAGCACAACTTCCAGAACCTGCGACTGAGATCGGAAGACGTGGCGGAATTCGAGTACAAACCGACGGCCTGCAAGACGGCCTACCGCATGGTCGTGGTGCGGAAGAACATCACGGTAGAGCAGGGCGCGCAGCGGCTCTTCGACGAGATCCGGTACTTCTTCTACATCACGAATGATCGAAAGACTTCGGCGGCGGAGATCGTCTTCCTGGCCAACGAACGCTGCAACCAGGAGAACTTGCTCAGCCAATTGAAGAACGGGGTCCAGGCGATGTGCATGCCGGTGGACACCCTGCTGAGCAACTGGGCCTACATGGTGATGGGATCGTTGGCTTGGACGCTCAAGGCGTGGTTTGCGTTGCTCATGCCGGAAGGAGGCCGCTGGGCCACACAGCACGGACGCGAGAAGCTCGCGGTGCTGCGGATGGAGTTCAAAACCTTCCTGAATGCCTTCATGCGCGTGCCTGCGCAGGTGGTGCGAACGGGCCGGCGGATCGTGTTTCGGTTGTTGTCCTGGAATCCGTGGCAGAACATTTTCTTGCGCGGTGTCGATCAACTTCACGGCCGGATGCAGTGCTAAACGATTCACGCTCCCAACAACCGGGATAGGGAGGCCCGGATGGCAACGGCCGACTCGAACACGATGGAGACAACGACGAGAAAACAGAACAGCACGACGAGGCGGCGCACCAAGCGCTCGGCGGGGACCCGTTTTCCTACTCGCCGGTCGCCGCATCGCGCCTCACGTCGTCTCGAAACACGCTTGTTTTGGGCCTAGCTCGACGCGATTGCTATGGTACCGGGCCGAGGAGAGCTCACGTGTCGATTCTGGTCGTCGGCTCGGTTGCGTTGGACACCGTCAAAACGCCGTACGGCGAGGTGCGCGACGCGCTGGGCGGCTCGGCGACGCACTTTTCGGTCTCCGCGTCGTTCTTTGCGCCGATCCGTCTCGTGGCGGTCGTGGGAGAGGACTTCACCGATGCGCACCGGCAGCCCCTTCTCGATCGCAATGTGGACCTCGCCGGCCTGACCACCGCGAAGGGGAGGACGTTCCGCTGGTCCGGCGTTTACGGCGACGACCTCAACAGCGCGCGCACGCTCGAGACCCAGCTCAACGTGTTCGCCGATTTCCGGCCGGAGATCCCGCACGGCTGGCGCGACACCCCGCTCCTCTTCCTGGCCAACATCGACCCGGAGCTTCAGTGGGACGTCCTGCAGCAGGTGTCCGGCGCGAAGCTCGTCGCCGCCGACACGATGAACTACTGGATCGATTCCAAGCCCGACGCCTTGAAGAGGCTCCTTGGACGGGTCGACATCCTCCTCATCAACGACGGCGAGATCCGCCAGCTGACCGGCGAGAGCAACCTCGTGCGCGCGGTGGCGGTCGTCCATGCTTTGGGACCACAGGCCGTCGTGGTGAAGCGCGGCGAGCACGGCGTGCTGGTCTTCCAGGGGACGAGCGCGTTCGCGCTCCCTGCCTTCCCGCTCGCCGACGTGATGGATCCGACCGGCGCGGGGGACGCGTTCGCCGGTGGGTTCTTGGGCTTTCTCGCGTCACGGGGGTTGGACGGTGAGCGCGACCTCCGCCGCGCCGCGGTCGTCGGCTCCGTCATGGCCTCGTTCCAGGTCGAGGACTTCTCGCTCGACCGCCTGAAGCGCCTGACCGAGCCCGAGATTCGGGAGCGGTACGCGCGATTCGAAGAGCTGACGCGATTCAAGCCGCTTTCCTAGAACTGCTATACTCCACGCCCTTCCCCGGGACCGAGGAGGCGTGATGCCGCCCATCATCGAAGGACAACTCGACGCGAAGGGCCTCAGGGTCGCCTTGGTCGCGTCCCGATTCAACGACATCGTCACGGCGAAGCTGGTCGAGGGCGCCCTCGACGGGCTCGTCCGCCACGGGGCCGACCCCAAGGACCTCACCCTCGTGAGAGTTCCCGGCGCGTTCGAGCTGCCCCAAGCCGCAGCCCGGATCGCTGCCCAACGAAAGCACGACGCGATCGTAGCCCTCGGGTGTTTGATCCGCGGCGAGACCCCACATTTCGACCTGCTCGCCGCCGAAGCGGCCAAGGGTCTCTCCCAGGCCGCCGTCGCCTCAGGTGTGCCTGTGATCTTCGGCGTCCTCACGTGCGACACGATGGAGCAGGCGATCGACCGTGCGGGCGGGAAGGCCGGCAACAAGGGATGGGACGCGGCCCTGGCCGCGATCGAGATGGTCAGCCTCTACCGCCGGCTGGCCTGACGCGAAAGGGTCGTTGTGGGCCAGCGCCGGCGCGCTCGCGAGTGCGCACTCCAGATGCTATTCCAGATCGACATGGCCGGCGGCGCGCCCGCCGAGGTCTACCCGCATTTTTGGAAGGAGCACGAGGCCGAGATCGAAGTGAAGACCTTCGCGCAAGGGCTCGTCGAAGGGGTCATCAAGGAGCGCCAGGCTTTGGATGGCATCATCGCGGGATCGGTCGACAACTGGCGCATCGAGCGCATGGCCGTCGTCGACCGGAACATCTTGCGCGTGGCGGTCTACGAGCTCGCCTGGATGAAGGACACGCCCCCGGTCGTCGTCCTCGATGAAGCGATCGAGGTCGGGAAGAAATACGGCAGCGAGCAGTCGGGCGCGTTCATCAACGGGATCCTCGACTCGGTGAGGAAGCGGGTCGAGCGCGGGGAGGTTCCCGCCGCGCGGCCCCCCGGGGATCGACCGTGAGCGGCTACGACCCGAAGTCGATCGAGTCCAAGTGGCAGTCCCTTTGGGCTGAGCACGCCGTGTTTCGCGTCAAAGACGCCGACCCAGCCGGTCGGCAGTTCTACGCCTTGGAGATGCTCCCGTACCCCTCCGGCCGCATCCACATGGGCCACGTGAGGAACTACGCGATCGGCGACGCCGTGGCGCGTTTCCGCAGAATGCGCGGCGAGCAGGTGCTGCACGTCATCGGTTGGGATGCGTTCGGGCTCCCCGCGGAGAACGCCGCGATCCAAAACCACGAAGAGCCCCGCGCCTGGACGCTTCGCAACATCGACACCATGCGCGCGCAGCTGCAGCGCCTCGGGCTCGGTTACGACTGGGATCGCGAGATCGCGACGTGCCTCCCGGAGTACTACCGCTGGAACCAGTGGTTCTTCCTCCGCATGCTCGAGCGGGGAATCGTGTTCCGGGCGCGCCGTCTCCTCAACTGGTGCGCGTCGTGCGGCACGGTGTTGGCGAACGAGCAGGTCGTCGACTCACGCTGCTGGCGCTGCGACAACCCGGTCGTGCGCCGCGAGTTCGAGCAGTGGTTCTTCAAGATCACGGACTACGCTCAGGAGCTGCTCGACGGCCTCGACGGTCTCGCCGGATGGCCGGAGCGCGTGCGCACGATGCAGCGGAACTGGATCGGGCGGAGCGAAGGGGCGAAGATTCTCTTCGCCGTCGACGGCGCAAACGCCGCGATCGAGGTGTTCACGACGCGCATCGACACGATCTACGGCGCGACCTACCTCGCCCTCGCGGTCGAGCACCCGCTGCTGATGCAGCTCGCGAAGGGGACCCAGCAGGAGGCAGCGGTCGCGGCCTTCGTCGCACAGCAGGCCGGACGCTCGGTCGAGGATCGCTTCGCCGACGCCGCCGAGAAGCTCGGCGTGTTCACCGGGCGGCACGCGGTCAACCCGTTCAGCGGCGAGAAGATCCCGATCTGGGCGGCCAACTTCGTGCTGCACGACGTCGGCACGGGCGCGATCATGAGCGTCCCCGCGCACGACACCCGGGATTTCGCCTTCGCGGATAAGTACGGGCTGACGGTTCGGCCGGTGGTCCGCAGGACTCACGAAGAGGTTCTCCCCCGGCCGGCCCAAGAGGGCGCATTCACGGAAGACGGCACCCTGCATGCTTCGGGCGAATACGACGGGCTCCTGAGCGCGGCGGCGCGCGAGCGCATGGTGGAGGACGCTGCGTCGCGCGGGTTCGGATCGAAAACGGTCACGTTCCGGCTCAAGGACTGGGGCGTGTCGCGCCAGCGCTATTGGGGCACGCCGATTCCCGTCGTCCACTGCGCCTCGTGCGGGACCGTTCCGGTCAAAGACGCCGACCTCCCCGTGCTCCTCCCGGAGAACGCGCCTCTGACCGGGGCGGGGGACTCGCCGCTCGCGCAGATCCGGGATTTCGTCGAGACGACCTGTCCTCGCTGTGGAGAGCCGGCGCGACGCGAGACCGATACGATGGACACGTTCGTCGACTCGTGCTGGTACTACTTCCGGTACTGCGACCCCGGAAACGACCAAAAGCCGTTCGATTGGACCAAGGTGTCGCCCTGGATTCCCGTCGGCTTGTACATCGGGGGTATCGAGCACGCCACGATGCACCTGATCTACACGCGCTTCTTCACCAAGGTCATGCGCGACCTCGGCCTCGTTACGATCGACGAGCCCGTGGCGTCTCTTTTCTTGCAAGGGATGGTCATCAAGGACGGCGCGAAGATGTCGAAGTCCAAGGGGAACGTCGTCGACCCGGACCAGATGGTCGTGCGTTACGGAGCGGACACGACGCGGCTTTTCTCCCTCTTCGCAGCACCCCCCGAGCGCGATCTCGAGTGGAGCGAGGCGGGAGTGGAGGGGTGCTTCCGCTTCCTCGGCCGCCTCTGGCGGACGTTCGAGAAGGCGCGGCCGTTCCTCCCTCCTGCCGGAACGCCCGCCCCGGCCGCGGCGGGCGCAGGGCAGGGACTTGCCCTTCGACGGAAGACCCATCACACGATCCGCCGCGTCACCGACGATCTCGGGCCGCGCATGCATCTCAACACCCCGGTCGCGGCGGTCATGGAGCTCCTGAATCTGGCCACGCCGCTCGTTACGGCCGAGAGGATGGGGGAAGGGGAGGCGTGGGCGGTGCGCGAGGCGTTCGAGGCGATCGCCCGGATTTTGAGCCCCTTCGCGCCGCACGTCGCGGAGGAGCTGTGGGAGAGGCTGGGATTCCCGCCTTTCGTCTCGACGACCGCCTGGCCGACCGCCGATCAGGCGCTTCTGGTCCAGAACGAAGTCTTGCTCGTCGTGCAGATCAACGGCAAGGTCCGCGGGAAGCTGACGATTCCTGCGGGGACGACCGAGGCCGACGCGATCGACGCCGCGCGCTCCGACTCCAAGGTCGCGGCGTATCTCAACGGGCATTCGATCCGGAAGATCGTGTTCGTGCCCGATCGCCTCTTGAACGTGGTCCTCGGATGAGATGGCTAAGGCGCCGCCTCGGGCTTTTCGCGCTCGTTGCGCTTTTCGCCGCCGCGCCGGGCTGCGGGTACCGGCTGGCCGGGACGGGGACTTTCCTCCCGAAGAGCATCAAGATCATCGCGGTCGCCCCCTTCGAGAACCGGACCGGGAGGCCTGAAATCGAGGTGCGAGTCACCGAAGCTGTTTCGCGCGAGCTCTCGCGGCACGGCGGCATGAAGATCGTGACCGACAAGTCGCTTGCCGACGCCTATCTCGAAGGAGCCGTCACCGACTTCAAGACTTCGCCCGTGCAGTTCAACGCGGAAGGGCGCGCGACGCGACTCGAGACGTCCGTGGTGCTGCGCTCGAGCCTGAGGGACCTCGTTTCCGGCGAGATCCTCTGGAGCCAAGCCAACCTCCTGTTTCGCGATCAGTACGATGTGCAGCAGGTGGAGGCGAACTACTTCGACCTCGAAACGACGGCGCTCGACTCGTTGGCCCGCGGCGCCGCGCAGACTCTCGTGAACTCGATCACGGAGGGGTTCTGATGGCTAACGCCTCCGCAGCCGCGGGACCCTGGGGCGGCGCGGTGCTCAAGACGACGCTCGCCGGACTCAAGAAGGGCTGGCCGCCGGGGTTGACCGTCCTGACCGGCGACGATTTGTACCACCTCGACCAAGCGCAGGCCGCGATCCTGGACGGTCTCGCGCCCGAAAGGGCCGGCGCGTTCGGCCTGACGATCGTCGGGGACGATCCCATCACGACGGAAGCGCTCGTCGGATCGGCCCAGTCGATCGGGATGTTCGCGTCGCGCCGGGTCGTGTTCCTCAGGGACATCGCGAGCCTCGAAGGGGAACCGGCGCCGCTTTCGGCCTACGCGGCGAGCCCGGGCGCCCTGAGTTTCCTGATCGTTCGCGCGCCGAGACTCGACCGTAAGCGGAAGCTCCACAAGGCCCTGGCCGAGGCGGGTGTGTGTTTGGCCTTTCGCGCGCCTGCCAGCGATGCCGCATTCAAAGAGCTGGCGGCCGAGATGGCGGCGATGGCGGCCGCCCGCGGCGTGACACTTGCGGAGCGTGCGGCAGGGCTGCTGCTGGACGTTTGCGGGCCGGATCTCCATCGCATCGCCTCGGAGCTCGACAAGCTCGCGATCTGGCTCGGTCCTGTTGCGGCCAAGGGGTCGCCGGTCGACGCGGCCACGGTCTTAGACCTCATCGCCGGCTCGGGCCGCCTTTCAGGTTGGGAGTTGGCCGACGCCCTGACCGCGCGCGATTTCGTCGAAGCCATCGCCGCCGCACGACGCCTGCTCGACGCGGGCGAAGAGCCGATCCGCATCGTCGGGGGCCTCGCCTCGCGCGCCCGCTCGCTCCTGCGCGCCAAGGCGATGAGCGAAGCCGGCGCGTCGCCCAAGTCGGTCTTGGACGGAGCACGGGCCTGGTATTTCAAGGAGGCGCTCGCGAAAGGGCTGAAACGCTACACGATGAGCGAGCTTCTCGCGATGCCCGCGCGCTTCCTCGAGGCCGATCGGTGCTTCAAGAGCCGCTCTCTGGACAAGGGCGCCGTTCTGGAAGCGCTCGTTTCCGGCTTGACCGCCCCGAAGCGGGAGACCCGATGAGCGCGTCGCATGAGCTCGTCGTCATCCTGGATTTCGGCTCGCAGTACACGCAGCTCATCGCGCGCCGCGTGCGCGAGCTCGGCGTCTTCTGCGAGGTGCTCCCGTTCCATGCGGGCAACGAAGCGATCAGAGGGCGCCGTCCGAAAGGGATCGTCCTTTCCGGCGGGCCGGACTCCGTCTACGACGCCTCCGCCCCGAAAGTCGGCCGAGAAGTTTTCGAGCTGGGCGCGCCCGTCCTCGGGATCTGCTACGGGATGCAGCTGATGATGGCGGTGCTCGGAGGCGACGTGCGTCAGGCGGCGGGGCGCGAGTACGGGCCCGCGACGGTTCATGTCACGGCCGACGACAGCCGCCTCTTTGCCGGCCTCGGTCCGGAGCAGCGCGTTTGGGCGAGCCACGGCGACCATGTGGAGCAGGCAGCCCCCGGATTTCGAACGGTCGCCGCGTCGACGAACGCCCCTCACGCCGCCGTCGAAAACGAGGCGTTGGGACTCTACGGCGTGCAGTTCCACCCCGAGGTCGTCCACACGGAAAACGGACGCATCGTCCTGAAGAACTTCCTGTTCACCATCTGTGCGTGCCGGGGCGACTGGACGATCGCCTCGTTCGTCGAAGAGGCCGTCGCCGAGGTGCGGCGCACGGTAGGCGACGGACGCGTCGTCTGCGCGTTGTCGGGCGGGGTGGACTCGTCCGTGATGGCACTGCTCCTCCACAGAGCCCTGGGGCCGAGGCTGGTTTGCGTGTTCGTGAACAACGGCGTGCTGCGGAAGGGTGAGGCCGAGCAGGTCGTTCGCGATTTCCGCGAGCGCTACCACCTGGAGGTCCGCTACGCGGACGAGGCCGGGCGGTTCCTCGCCAGGCTCTCTGGCGTCGAAGAGCCGGAGCGCAAGCGCAAGATCATCGGCGAGGAGTTCATCGCGGTCTTCGAAGAGCACGCCCGGGCGCTTGGAGACATCGCGTTTCTTGCGCAGGGGACGATCTACCCGGACCGAATCGAGTCGGCCTCGGTGAGAGGCCCCTCGGCGACGATCAAGACGCATCACAACGTCGGCGGACTCCCCGAAAAGATGCATTTGAAGCTCGTCGAGCCGCTCAAAGACCTCTTCAAGGACGAGGTGAGGAAGGTGGGTCTCACGTTGGGCCTCGACCCGGCGTTCGTGGGTCGGCACCCGTTCCCGGGGCCCGGCCTCGCGGTGCGGGTCCTAGGCTCCGTGACGGCGGAGCGGGTGGCCATCCTGCAGGAGGCCGATGCGATCTTCATCCACGAGCTCCGCGCCGCAGGTTTGTACGACAACGTCGCCCAGGCGTTCGCCGTGCTCCTCCCGGTGCAAAGCGTCGGGGTGATGGGCGATTACCGTACGTATGAGAACGTGGTTGCGATCCGCGCGGTCACGACTCAGGATTTCATGACGGCGGACTGGGCGCGCTTGCCGTACGATCTTCTCGCAACGGTGTCGAGCCGCATCGTGAACGAAGTGCGTGGGGTCAACCGCGTGGTCTACGACGTGACGAGCAAGCCGCCGGGCACGATCGAGTGGGAGTAGGGGACCCGTGAGCTCCCACACACCGGACTTCGTCCACCTCCACAACCACACGACCTACTCGCTGCTCGACGGCGCTCAACGGCTGGAAGAGATGCTGGCAACCGCCGCCGCCGACGGGCAGACGTCGATTGCCATCACCGATCACGGCAACCTCTTCGGCGTGCTCGAATTCGCGCGCGAGGCCCGGAAGGCCTCGATCCGTCCGATCATCGGGATCGAGGCGTACGTGGCCCCGGGGTCGCGGCATGACAAGGGGACGACCCTGACGGCCGGGGCCCGGCAGAAGCCCTACCACCACCTCATCCTGTTGGCGGAGAGCTACGCGGGCTACAAGAACCTCATCAAGCTGTCGACCGCCGGCTTCCTCGAGGGGTTCTACTACCGGCCGCGAATCGACAAGGAGCTTCTAAGGCAGCACGGCGAGGGGATCATCTGCCTGTCGGCCTGCCTTGCGGGGGAGGTCCCGACGCTCTTGCGCGCGGACCGGTATGACGACGCGCGGACCGTCGCGGCCGAGTTCCGCGATCTCTTCGGGCCCGACCGCTACTGGCTCGAGCTGCAGGACCACGGCATCGACGAGCAGAAAAAAGTGAATGACGGGTCCGTCCGTTTGGCCAAAGAGCTGGGCATCGGGCTCGTGGCGACGAACGACTGCCACTATCTCTTGCCGTCGGACCATTTCGCGCACGACGTCCTGGTGTGCATCCAGACCGGCAAGACGGTGAAGGCGCAGGACCGGATCCACTATTCGAAGCAGCACTACCTCAAGGCGCGCGCCGAGATGGCCAAGCTCTTTGCCTGGGCGCCGGAGGCGATCGCGAATACCGCCGCCGTCGCCGAGCGATGCGCCTTCACCTTCGAGAAGCAGCCCGCCCAACTTCCGAACTTCCCGGTTCCCGACGGATTCGACATCCCGTCGTACTTCGAGAAGATCGCCCGAGACGGGTTCGAGGGCCGCCTTGAGCGCTGGCGAGCGGAAAGAGACGCCGGCCGCCTCAGGTACCCGATCGAGACCTACCGCGAGCGGCTCTCCCGCGAGATCAAGGTGATTCGCGAGATCGGGTTTGCCGGGTATTTCTTGATCGTGTGGGATTTCATCAGGTTCTCGCGGGAGCAGGGGATTCCCGTCGGACCGGGCCGTGGATCGGCGGCGGGGTCCCTCGTCGCCTACTGCATGCAGATCACCGGCATCGACCCGATGCAGTTCGACCTGCTGTTCGAGCGCTTCTTGAACCCCGAGCGCATCTCGATGCCGGATATCGACATCGATTTCTGCTTTCGCAACCGTGAGAGGGTCATCGACTACGTCACCGGAAAGTACGGCCGACCGAACGTCGCGCAGATCATCACGTTCGGGACGATGGCGGCGCGCGCGGTCATCCGCGACGCAGGGCGCGGTCTCGACATTCCCTACGCCGAGGTCGACAAGATCGCGAAGCTGATCCCGCAGCAGCCCGGCCAAGACATCACGATCACGAAGGCTCTCGCGGAGGTGCCCGCTCTGAAGCTGGCCTACGAGTCCGATCCCAAGGTCAAAGAGCTGATCGACGTAGGCAGGCGGCTCGAGGGGCTCGTGCGCCACGCGTCGACCCACGCCGCGGGCGTCGTGATCGCACCGAAGCCGATCGTCGAGTTCGCGCCGCTGTATCGCGGAACCGACGACGCGATCACGACGCAATTCGCGATGTCCGACATCGAGGAGATCGGCCTCCTGAAGATGGACTTTCTCGGGCTGAAGACGTTGACGCTGATCGACGACGCCCTGGCTTCCATAGCAATCGCAACCGGCGTGCGGCCGGACCTTGCGGTCTTACAGCTGGACGACCCGGCCATCTACGACCTCTTCTGCAAGGCGCGCACCGCGGGAGTTTTCCAGTTCGAATCGGAGGGAATGAGAAACATCCTCAGGCGTCTGAAGCCCGATCGTTTCGAGGATCTCGTCGCGATCAACGCCCTCTACCGCCCGGGCCCGATTGGCGGCGGACTGATCGACGACTTCATCAAGCGCCGTCACGGCACGGTGAAGGTCGAGTATCCGCACCCTCTCTTAGAGGCCATCCTGAAGGAGACCTACGGCGTCATCGTTTACCAGGAGCAGGTCATGCAGATCGCCTCCGCGATGGCCGGGTATTCGCTTGGCGAGGCGGACATCCTGAGACGCGCCATGGGGAAGAAGAAGAAGGAGGCCATGGCGGCGGAGCGCGAGAAATTCATCGAACGCGCGACGAGCCAAGGGGTGAAGGCGAAAGACGCCGGGAAAGTCTTCGACCAGATGGAGTTCTTCGCGGGGTACGGCTTCAATAAGTCGCACTCCGCGGCCTACGCGCTCGTCGCCTATCGCACCGCCTGGCTCAAGGCGCACTACCCGGTTCATTTCATGGCCGCGCTCTTGACGACGGAAAAGGGGAATACCGACAAGCTCGTGCAGTACGTCAATGAGTGCAAGGAGATGGGCATCCGCGTGCTCCCCCCCGATGTCAACACGTCGAGCCTCGATTTCACCGTCTTCGAGGACCACGTGCGCTTCGGCTTGTCCGCGATCAAGAACGTCGGCGAGGGCGCGATCGAATCGCTCGTCGAGGCGCGCCGCCGCCTTTCACGACCGTTCCGTTCGATCTTCGATCTGGCCGGCGAAATCGATCTGCGCCTTGCGAACAAGCGCGTCTTCGAGGCCTTGGCCTCGTCGGGCGCGCTCGATGGGTTCGGCGCGCGGCGCAGCCAGGTTCACGCCGCGGTGGATGCGGCCCTCGAATGGGGCCAGAAGCGCCGCACCGATCGCGAATCGGGGCAGGGGAATCTGTTTGGCGGCGACGCCGCCCTCAAAGACGCGGCCGCCGAGCCTTCGGCCTCGCTCCCCGAGCTTCCGGATTGGGACGAGCGCACGCGACTCGCTCACGAGAAGGCCACGCTCGGGTTCTACGTAAGCGGCCACCCGTTGGAGAGCTTGAGCGATTTGCTCGATGATTTCGCCACGCACGGCACGGCCGCGCTCCGTGAACTGGCCACGGGAGTGGAAGTCTCGGTCGGCGGGATCGTGACCGACTTCCACAAGCGTAAGTCGAAGAAGGGGGCGTGGTGGGGGTCGTTCCAGCTCGAGGACCTCGAGGGTCAGATCGAGGTGCTCGCGTTCCCGAAGGCCTTCGACCAGTTCCAGGCCCTCCTCGAGAACGACCGCGCGGTGTTGATCACGGGGCGGGTCGCCTCCGACGAAGGACGCGTGCGGCTCAACGCGGATGAGATCGTCTCGCTCGACGATCTGCGGGAAAAAAAGGCCGAGTCGGTGCAGGTACGGCTTGACGCCGACACCGTCGACGACGATCTCGTGCTGAGGCTCCGCCGGGCCGTCGAAGCCCATCGAGGCGAAGTGGCGCTCTATTTGGAGGTGGTGCGCTCGGGGGATTTCCGCCTCGTGGCCCGTGCCGAGCCCACGCTGCGGGTCACGCCGTCGCGTCAGCTTTCGGCCGCCTTGGAGAGCGTCCTCGGGCCGGGGCGCGTCCGCTACCGTGCTCGGGCGATACGTTAGGAGCCCGGTCAGGCGGCCGCTCGCCCTTGGGGGGACGCGCCGAGGCTGCTACGATTCGGGTTTCCCGTCACCAAGGAGCCGTCATGTCGCCATCGAGCAGGCATTTGTTCACATCCGAATCGGTGACCGAGGGTCATCCGGACAAGGTCGCCGACCAAGTTTCGGACGCGGTCTTGGACGCGATTCTCGCCATCGATCCGCGTGGGCGCGTGGCGTGCGAGACGCTCCTGACGACCGGCCTTTGCATCATCGCCGGCGAGATCACCACAAAGGGCTATGTCGACATCCAGAAGATCGCCCGGCGCACGATCGAATCGATCGGATACACGGACTCCGCGTACGGCTTGGATGCCGCGAGCTGCTCGGTCCTCTCGGCGATCGACGAGCAGTCGGGCGACATCGCGATGGGCGTCGATACGGGGGGCGCCGGCGACCAGGGCATGATGTTCGGCTATGCGTGCCGCGAGACGGATGAGTTGATGCCGATGCCGATCATGCTCGCGCACGGTTTGACCCGCCGCTTGGCCTCCTGCCGCAAGGACGGCTCCGTCCCGTTCTTCCGTCCCGATGGAAAATCGCAGGTTACGGTCGAGTACAAGAACGGGACTCCCGTGCGAGTCGACGCCATCGTCGTGTCGACGCAGCATGCTCCGGAGGTATCGAACGCCCAGCTCGAGAGCGCCGTGCGCGATGCGGTCATCGCGCCGACGATCCCATCCCGCCTCCTCGACAAGGACACCAAGGTCTGGGTCAACCCGACGGGCCGGTTCGTCACGGGGGGCCCGCAGGGCGACACCGGGCTGACCGGACGCAAGATCATCGTCGATACCTATGGCGGCATGGGGCATCACGGCGGCGGCGCGTTTTCAGGCAAGGACCCGACGAAGGTCGATCGCTCCGCGTGCTACATGGCGCGGCATATCGCGAAGAACCTGGTAGCCGCAGGCCTGGCGGATCGCGTGGAGGTGCAGCTGGCCTACGCAATCGGAATTGCGGACCCGGTGTCGGTTCTGGTCAACACGTTCGGCGGTGGAAAACACTCCGAGGAGCGCCTCGTCGCCTTGGTGCGCGAGACATTTCCGCTGACTCCCGGCGGGATCATCGACTACCTCGACCTGCGCCGGCCCATCTACTGCGCCACAGCGGCTTACGGCCACTTCGGCAGGAACGAGCCGGGTTTCACGTGGGAGGGCACCGCGCCGGCCCAAGGCCTCCGGTCTGCCGCGGGCGGGTAGGCGCCCGACCGCCCGATGAAGCGCAAGCGCCCCGAAAGCCCCGGGAGCGACGTGCCGGGGGACCTCAGCCGAGCCGAGCGCGCCGATGACGGAGAGCGCCGTATCGCATGGGCCGAGCGAAGCATGCCCGTGCTCCGGACCGTGCGAGAACGGTTCGCGCGCGAGCGTCCTCTCGTGGGGCAACGCATCGCGGCGTGCCTGCCCGTCACGGCCGAAACGGCCAATCTCCTCCTCGCGCTGCAGGCGGCGGGCGCGACGGTGGCCCTCTGTGCGAGCAACCCGCTGTCTACGGAGGACGATGTCGCCTTGACGCTGGCCGCGGCGTTCGGAATTCCGACCCACGCGGCCCGGGGCGACGACGCGGCCCGGCGCGTCCTGAATCTCGAGCGTGTCTTGGACACCCGGCCGACGATCACTTTGGACGACGGCGCGGATCTCGTTTCGATCCTCCACGAGAGGAGGCGGGAACTTCTCCCCAACGTCGTCGGTGGGACGGAAGAGACGACGACCGGCGTGATCCGACTGCGTTCTTTGGCCGCCCGCGGCCAGCTGAGCTACCCGATCGTCGCTGTCAACGACGCCGTGACGAAGCAGCTGTTCGACAGCCGTCACGGTACCGGCCAGTCCGCGATGGACGGGATCGTTCGCGCGACGAACGTCCTGCTCGCGGGGATGCCGACGGTGGTCGCCGGGTACGGCTGGGTTGGGAAGGGGATCGCCATGCGCGCGCGCGGTCTCGGGGCGCAGGTGACCATCTGCGAGGTCGCTCCGGTGGCGGCGCTCACGGCCTGCATGGACGGCTTCCGCGTGCTCCCGATGAGAGATGCCGCGAGGGAAGGACAAGTGTTCATCACGGCGACCGGGAGCACCGGCGTGATCGCTGAAGAGCACGTGTCGATCATGCCGGACAACGCGCTCTTGGCCAACGCAGGGCACTACGACGTCGAGATCGACGTCGCGGCTCTCGGCCGACTCGCAGTCAAGCGTCGATTCGTGCGTGACACGGTTGAAGAATTCGAGCTTGGCGACGGTCGCCGGATCCACCTGCTCGCCTCGGGAAGGCTCGTCAACCCGGCCGCCGGCGAGGGACATCCGGCGACGATCATGGACATGAGCTTCGCCAATCAAGCCCTCTCGTTGGAGTACCTCGTGCGCCGTGCCGGACACCTCGACGCGACGGTGCTCTCGGTCCCCAAGGACATCGACGAATACGTCGCTACGTTGAAGCTGAAGAGCCTCGGCGTGCGCATCGACGCGTCGACGGATGCGCAGAAGCGTTACCTCGCCTCGTGGAGCGACGGCGCGTAGGGCCGGCGAGAATAAAGTTGAGCTCGAAAGGCACTCATTTCGGGGGCCGGCGAAGGTGGGTCGGCGCGGCCTCGATTCTCGGCCTCCTCGCCTTAGCCTGGATCGTCGCCGGGGTGCACCTCCTCGACCCATCGAAGCAGTTCGGCGTGCTCGAGGGTCCGCTGCTGCGAAGCGGGCCGCGGCTCTACGAGCACAGCCGGGTCGTCGTCGCGCCTTACGGGTTGTTCCGCCTGACCCGCTTTTCGCTCTCGGCCGAGGAACTGCCGCTGCCCGATGCGGAGCGCGCGATGCTGCCCGCAGCGGACGGGAGCCGGTACGGCTTGAAGGGGACGGCCCTGGTGCGAGCTCTCCCCGCGGGTGCCCGGGACCTCGCGATCGCGGCAGACGGGGGCGGACTTTCCGCCGTGCTGCTGGCCTCGATTCGCGCCGCGTCGTCCGTTTTGAGCGACGCGGACCGGGAAGAACGCGCCGTGCCCACGCGAATGCTCGGGTTCGAACGGCGACTGAGCGAGGAGATCGTCGCGCGTGGCGCGGCGCTCGAATCGCTGCGGCTTACGGGATTCGACGAGCTTGCCGCGACGAGCGCGGTCACGCCCATCCCGCCCGGCGTCAAGGTCTTTTTGGTCGGTCTCGACGGTGCGGACTGGAAGATCGCCGATCCTCTGATGGCGGCCGGCCGCATGCCGAATCTCCTCGGTCTCGTGCGAAGCGGCGTGCGCTCGAATCTGCTGTCGATCACCCCCATGCTGTCGCCGGTGATTTGGACGAGCATCGCGACGGGCGTTGAGCCCTCGCGGCACGGCATACTGGACTTCCTGGCCCCATCTGCGAAGGGCGTGAGCGAGCCGGTCACCTCGCGCGCGCGCCGGGTTCCCGCGCTCTGGGAAATGCTGTCGGAGGCGGGGACGCGTGTGGGCGTGACCGGCTGGTGGGCAACGTGGCCCGCGGCTCCGGTCAACGGCTACGTGGTCACCGACCGCGTGGCGTACCAACTCTTCGGTTACAGCTCGGATGCACGTTCGGCCGCGGGAAAGACGTGGCCCGTGTCGGCCTACGAGACTGTTCGGCCGCTCATCGTGCCCGCGGACGCGATCCCGTGGAGCGCGGTTGAAGCCTACCTCGACGGCCCGCGGAGGAGGCGCGAGGAATTCGATGCCGACGAGCGCGAGCGGCTCAACGAGTTTCGGACGCTGCTTGCCGCGGGAACGACCTATCTCGACGTCGCTCTCGCGATGCGCAAGACGGACGACGTGAGGTTCGAATCGGTCTACTTCGAGGGCACCGACACCGTCGGGCACCTCTTCATGTCCTTTCGACAGCCGCAGCTGACGTCGGTCGACGCCCGGGGGTTCGCGTCGTTCCACGCCGTCGTGGACCGCTACTACGAGAACGCGGACCGCATGCTCGGACGACTGCTCGAAGGACGTCAGGGTTGGACCGTCATCGTGGTCAGCGACCACGGATTCGCCTCCGACGCCACGCGGCCGCTCACGACCGATTCTCGAATCGGGCACGGCGCGGCGGCGGATTGGCACAGGCGCTTCGGCCTGTTCGTCATGAGCGGGCCCGGAGTGAAACGAGGGATCCGCCTCAAAGAAGCGTCCATCTACGACATCGCGCCGACGATTCTCGCCCTTTTCCATCAGCCGGTCCCGCGGTCGTGGCCGGGGCGCGTTCTCGGGTCGGCCCTCGAACCCGAACTCCTCGCGTCGCATCCCGTGCGCTTTCGCGCCGACGATCCGGTACGCCGTGCGACGGCGGAGGCGCCGCCCGACGACGAGCAAGAGTCACGCGAGCTTCGAGAGAAGCTCCAGAGCCTGGGTTACCTCGCCGCGACCGACGTGCTGCCGATGACGACGAAGAACAACCGCGCGGTCTCTCTGCTGGGCGACGGGAAGTTCGCCGAAGCGGCAACGGTCTTCAGAGAGGCGCTGGCCGACCAGCCGGACAATCCGACCCTGATGATCAACCTGGGGATCGCGCTTCGATTTGCGGGAGAGCGTCGCGAGGCGAGCGCGCTGTTTACGAAGGCTCTTCGCTCGCCCGACGGCCGGCGCTCGGCGGGGCATCAACTCGCGCAGCTTGCGATGGAAGACGGGAACCTCCTGGAGGCGGAGCGGATGCTGCGCTGGGTCCTCGAGCGCGAGGGCGGTGCCGTCGAAGTGCACAACTCGCTCGGTCTCGTGCTCGAGAAACAGGGCCGCACCGAAGCCGCCGCGCGCGCGTACTCCGAATCCGCCCGGCTGGACGCGAACGCCGCGGAGCCGAGGAACAATTTGGGAAACCTCGCGCGACTGGAACGCCGCGGCGATGACGCCGAGCGCTGGTACCTTGCGGCGATCGCCGCCGATCCGTACTTCGTGGGCGCTTACAACAATCTTGCGCTGCTGTGCCAGGATCGCGGACAGATCGATCGAGCGATCGATCTTTACGGCAGGGCATTGGCCAAGGCCCCCAAGAACGCGGTGGTGATGAACAATCTGGCGTCGCTCTACTTTGCGACGGGCGAGAACAGGGAAGCGCGCAATCTGTGGCGAAAAGCGGTGGAGGCCGACCGGAAATACGCATCGCCACTCAACAATCTCGCGGGCCTAGCCCTCGCAGAAGGAGACACCGACTCGGCCGCGGATCTTCTCGACCGCGCGCTGGCGTTGGACGCCAACTACGGAGACGCGCGGATCAACCGCTCGCTCATCGCTCGCCGCCGCGGCGACCTCATCGCGGCCCGACGCGAGCTGGAGGAGGCTGCGAAAGACCCCCGCGCGGCCGGGACGGCCCGGATGCAGATGGGTTATCTCGACTTGGCGGCCGGCCGGTCGGCTCAGGCGGCGGCTCAGCTGGAGGAGGCTCGACGTCTTCTCGGTGAGCGGACGGACATCCTCAACGCGCTGGGGGAGTCGTATGCCCGCCTGAACGACCGGAAAAGAGCGCTGGCCTCTCTGAAGAAGTCCCTTGCCATCGAGCCCAACCAGCCGGGGGTCAGGTCAGACTTCGAAGAACTGGATAAGCGATAATAATTACTAAGTCGGCACGTACAGCAAGAGGTAGGCCCCGACTGCCGAAAAGAACGCGTTTGGCGACCACGCGGCGAGGATGGGCGGGAGAATCGTCTCCAGGCCGAGCGCGTTGAAGATCGCCGCAGTGGCCCAGAAGACGATGGCCAAGACGAGTCCGACGCCGACTCCGTACATCGATCCACGGCGCCCGACCTTGAACGCGAACGGGAGCCCTAAAAGAACCGTGACGAGCGGTGTCGCGACCGCCGCTGTCTTTTGCCAGTACTCCACCCGAAGCCGAGTCGTATCGTACCCGCTCTGGGCGAGCGCTCCGATCTGCTCGTCGAGATCGGCGATGGACACCTGCTGCGGCAGGTCGTTTCCGGCGATCAGCGTCCGTTCCCGACGCGTGAAATTGTCGGGATGGTCGAACGAGCGGACCTCTTCCCGTTCGAAGCGGCGATAGTCTCCCGCCGAGCCCGGCTCGGGGAACGTGCGATACCACCCCTTCTCCGCCTCCCACGCATGGCCGTTCCAGCGTGCGGAGACGCAGAACCACTGCTCGAGCACGCGCGCCGCTGCGAGATCGACGCGAAAGACGGAAAGTCCTTGGAATCGCAGCGCCTGCGGGTCGAACAGCTTGTAGTGGTAGAGACGACCGTCGCCGCCGAATGTCCAGCGCCCGCCTGGTGACCAACCGTAGGTCCGCGGGTTACGCCCCTGAATCTGGTCCTTGACGGACTGCGCTCTCCGGTTGGTCTCCGGGGCGATCCGGTCCTGGATGAGGTGAAGGACGGTGCACAGGAGGAGGGTGATCAAGAGAATCGGCAGGCAGATCCGTCGGGCGCTCATACCCGAGGCCTTCAGCGCGGTCAGCTCGCCGTGGCGGGAAAGGAGTGTAACGGCGAGGACCGCGGCAATCATGGCAGCGAACGGGAGAGTGAGGACGAGTGCGCCGGGGATAAAATATTTAAAATAGTTAAAGACTAGTATCGCCGGCTGCTTCCGCTCGACCACGGAGTCGATCAGCCCTTTCAGCTCGACGAGAGAGAAGATCAGGTAGGTCGCCGCAAGCGCGATCCCCAGCATTCGCAGATACAACGCGCCGATGTAGCGGTCCAGCACCGAAGAGAATCGCACTCCGCTCGGACGGTCTCCGCGAGCAGTCACAGCCGCCGGGACGCTGGGATCGCCGCGGCCACGGGAGAGCCCTGCGGTCATGGCAGCCCACGCCCTCGATCCGCGCGCCAAGAGCAGGACCCACCACGGGGTCTTCGTAGGGGAGCGCATGAGCAGGTACGACGCGATCATCCAAGCAAAGACGATGATGTTGGCGCTCCAGACGCCAAGAGCAACGGGGACCCGTCCTTGACGTGCTTGCTCGAGCCCGACGGTGAAGATCATCCAGTAGCCCAGGACGATTCCCAGACTCAAGGCGAACCCAGCCCCTTTGCCGCTGCGGACGCGAGACACCCCGAGAGGGAGGGCGAGAAGGGCGAACACCAGGCTTGCGAAAGGGAGCGCGAGCCGGCGATGCACCTCCGTCTGAGCCGAACGCAACCGGTAGCCGCGCAGGGCGGAGTCCGGCTCGTTCCCGGCGATGTGGTATTCGCGCCAGAGCTCGATCGGCCTCATGTCCGAAACCGTCTTGTCGGGACGTTGGCCTGACGCCTGCATCCACGCCGGGAGGATGATCGGCCCCGGGACCAACGATTCGAACTGAACACTTCGGTACGAGTCCGGGTCGTTCGAGCGGAACGAATGGGCGACCCCGTCCTTGAAGACGAGGCGAATGCGTCCGTCCGGGTCGGCGGACGGTCCAATGGTGGCGTGCTTCGCCAAAATGAGTTCTTCGCTGTCGTTCGTTCCAGCACCGAGGCCCTGGTAGAGGACAGTCCTTTCGAGGATGCCCTGAGTTCCCGGCGGCATCTCGTCGACGAACAGGACGTACCCCGGCAGGGCATTGAAAAAGACGCGCGGCTTGATCTCGGTGCTGACGTTGCGCGCCGTCACAATGCGCCCCCGCATGGCGCGGAGCTCGTAGCTGGCCCACGGCTGCGCGAAGACATAGATCGAAAACGCGGCGCAGAAGGCCAGAAGGCCGTGAAGGGCCATGGGGCGGACGAGATCGAACGGGCCGAGTCCGGACGCTTGAAGCGCGACGATCTCTCCGTCGGCCGAGAGCCGGCCGATCGCGATCAATGATCCCAAAAGGGTGCCGATCGGTATGGCCAAGACCAGGAGGCTCGGAATCTCCAATCCCAGCATCTGGACGGTGATCGCGAAGCCCAGGTCCTTCTGAATCGCTTGCCGCGCGATGAAGAAGAAGTCGTTCATCATCAGGATGACGGTCCAGAGCGCTATCCCAACGAACGTGGCGGCTCCAAGCTCAGTGAGGATGTAGAGGGTGATTCGCTTTGGACGCAGCATCGGCGGCGGAGTGTAGCAGGCGCGGGGAGGGTCGAGGCGGCCTTCGCGACCTGAAAACCAGCCGAACCCAATGTCTGATAATGTATATTATGTCAACTAACTAGGGTCGTCAGAGGCAAGCAACGGGCTGCTTCATCGCAGCGGACGCCTTGATCAGGCGGCTGGCTCCGGGGGCCTCGCCTTACGAGCGGTCGGCGTAGCGACCGCCGCGGCCCTGCCGCTGTCATGAAGCTCGCGGATCAGCCTCTCGAGCACCGTTTGCAGCGCAGCAACGAGCTCTGCCTTCTGGACGTCTGGACGGGGAAAACTCAAACTGAACTGGAAGGCGTCGTCGTCCGGAGCATAGCGAAAAACGTAACGCTTGGGGCGGCGCTCGTCGCTCGACTCGGCCTTGTTGAAACGCCGAGCCTGCTCGCGGGTGATTCCTTCACCTGTGATCCTGTCGACCAGCCGGTGCATCGCATCCTCGGTGTCCTGGCGAACGATCTGAAGGAGCATCGACTTGCTCTCAATGTCGGCCTGCCGACATCGTTCTTGGACCGTCTCCGGCATGCGGTTGAGGCTCAGCGCTTCGGTGATGACCGAGCGGGACTTTCCGAGCTTCCGCGCGATCTCCTCATGGGTATACCGGAACTGATCGCACAGCCGTTGAATGGCCGCCGCCTCCTCGAACGGGGTCAGGTCCTTCCGCTGCAGATTTTCGATCAACGAGATCTCGAGCATTCCACGGTTGTCGACATCGACCTCGATCGAAGGAACATGCCGGAGGCCGGCGATCTTCGAGGCCTGGTAGCGACGCTCGCCGGCGATGATCTCGAATCGGCCGCCCTCGAGGGCGCGAACGAGGATCGGCTCCAGGACCCCCTTCTCTTTGATCGAAGCGACCATCTCAGAGAGATCGCCGAAGTTCTTCCGCGGCTGATGGGGGTTCGGCTCGATGCGATCGATGTCGATGAGCCTTCCGATCGATTCCGACCGGGTCGATGTGATCTCCTCGACGAAATGACTGTCGTGGCGCATGCGCTTGTCCTGGGGTAGGCCGCGGAACTTAGACACGGGCAATCACCTCCTCCGAAAGGCTGTAGTACTCGGTCGCGCCCGATGACATCGGGGCAAAAGTGAAAATGCTCTGCTTGTAGGCCGGGCTCTCTTCGAGGCGGACGCTCTTCGAGATCGTCGTCCGGAAGACCTTCTCCCCGAACACGTTTCTTATCTGCTGGTGGATGTCGCGAGCGAGAATGGTCCGCTTGTCGTGGAGGGTCACGACGACGCCGAGAAACTCCAGTCCGGGGTTAGGACGGGCGCGGATCTTCTCGTAGGTCTCGAGCAGATCGTCGGTGCCTTCGAGGGCGTAGTAGGACGACTGAATCGGCACGAGTAGGTGGGTCGCTGCCACGAGGGCGTTGACCGTCAGGATGCCGAGCGTCGGAGGGGTGTCGATCACGACGTAGTTGTACAGGTCGCGAATCGAGTCGATCTTGTCCTTGAGCCGGAAGTGGCTGTCGAACTCCCCTACTAGTTTGACTTCGGCTTTTGCGAGAGAGATCTTCGAGCCGAGAAGGTCGAGATTCTCATCGGCGGTTGTTCGAATGACACTCTCCGCGGTCACGTTGGGGTCCACGAGTAGGTCGTAGACCGTCTTCTCCGAGCCGTCGAGCGTGACGAAAGAGATGGTCGCGTTTCCCTGTGGATCCAGGTCGATCAACAGCGTCTTGAGTTTCTTCTGGGCGAGCGCAGCCGCGAGGTTGATCGCAGTCGTCGTCTTGCCGACGCCCCCCTTTTGATTGGCGACCACGATCGTCATCGCACCCATCGACTGATCCCTCCGCTCCTGTTACTGGGTTCGCCAGAGGAGGCCGCAGGATGTTGAGGATCTGGGAAGACTAGCCGCAAGATGTAGTGCTTTCTTGCGACCATTGGAGTGTACCGACGGAGTTGTGGGGCGTCAACCCGTCAGACGACTAAATTGTCGGCGGTGACGTGCGCGGTCGAGATTGCAACTCAAAAGTTGCTGCAGGCTACATCTCGTATCGGCCGAGCTCCTCGGGATCGACGGTCTCGAGCCAGCGACGAAGACGCTCGGCTTCGTCGACTTGACCTTCTTCGCCGGACGCCGAGGAACGTGCGAGGACGGCGTCCTCAACGAGGATCGGCACCTTGACGCGGAGTGCGAGAGCCATCGCGTCGGACGGCCTCGCGTCGATCGCCAGCTTTTCTCCGTTGCGATCGAGATGGATCATCGCGAAGAAGGTGTTGTCACGCAGATCGGTAATGACGACGCGGTCCACGCGGGCGTGAAGCGCATCGATCAGGTTTCCGAGGAGATCATGGGTCATGGGGCGGGGCGAGAGGCTCCCATCGAGCTGCTGCGCGATGGCATTGGCCTCGAACAGCCCCACGAAGATCGGCAGGAGGCTCTCCCCCTCCTGTGTCCTCAGGATAACGATGGGCATGCGGGACACCGGATCCCACATCAACCCCTTCACCTTCATTTCGACCGCCATGCACGCTCCAAGAAACCCCAGCACTATAGGCGCCGGCTTTTCGTCGGGTCAAGCCCCGACGACGATTTCACCTCGAAGAGAGAATGCGCTCACTTGCCCCACTCGGACCATCTCGACTCGTCCGGGAGCCGAATGACCGTCGAAATGAACCCACCGGGCTTCCGAAGTTCGTCCCGTCCATTCGCTGGCATTCCTCCGGTTCGGTCCTTCGACCAAGACCTCGACATCCCGGCCGATCCAGCTCCGGTTTCGTCGCTCTTGAATCGTCTTCTGGATCTCGTTGAGTCTGGCGAGGCGCTCGAACTTCAGCTCCTCGGGAAGATCGGGGCCAAGGCTTGGCGCCGCGGTGCCCGGGCGCGCCGAGTACGCGAACGAATAGAGGGTGTCGTATTCGATCTCGCTGACGAGTGAGAGGGTTTGTTCGAAATCCTCTTCGGTCTCTGTCGGGAACCCGACGATGATGTCGGTTCCCATGCAAAGCCCCGGAATGCGTTCGCGCAGCCCTCGGATCTTCGCGAAATAGTCCTCGCGATCGTACCCGCGCCGCATCGCACGCAAGACGGCCGACGATCCGGATTGAACGGGCAGATGGAGATACGAGCAGAGCTTGGGGCGCGCGCTGGCCATGGCGTCCATCAGGCCGTCGGTCATTTGTGCCGGGTGTGAGGTCGTGAACCGGATCCTCTCGATGCCGTCGACGCTTGCCGATGCGACGAGTAGCTCGCCCAGAGTGTTCCCGCGCGCATCGCGGTAGGCGTTGACGGTCTGCCCGAGGAACTCCACCTCGCGAAATCCACGAAGGGCGAGCTGCCGCACTTCATCGAGAACGTCCGTCATGTCGCGTGAGATCTCGCGTCCGCGAGTTTGGGGCACGATACAAAACGTGCAGCGGTGATTGCACCCTTCGATGATCGTGACGAACGCCTTCGCCGCGCCTCTGATCTCGCGCCGAATCTGATCGAAAGGGAAATGGATCGAATCGTCCCGCAACTCTAGGTCCACCGCGTGCCTCGCGGTCTCATCCCCAGCCCTCAGCCGCGCGACCAGGATCGGAAGGGACCCGGTCGCCCGAGTTCCCACGACGAAATCAACGTAGGGAGCCCGCGAGAAGATTTCTTCGCCCTCCTGCTGGGCGACGCAGCCGCACACGCCGAGCACGACGTCGGGCCGGAGATCCTTGATCGGCTTGAGTCTCCCGAGCTCGGAGAACACCTTTTCTTTCGCCTTCTCCCGAATGGAGCAGGTGTTCAGAAGGATGACGTCGGCGTTCTCCGCGCGATCCGCACGCACGTAGCCGTGCCGCTCGAGCGCCCCGGAGATCTTGTCGGCGTCGAGGACGTTCATCTGACAGCCCCAGGCCTCGATGAAGTAGCGGTCGGCCCCGCGCTTTTTGGACTCGGTCCCCGGGAGGCTCACGGTTCCGCGCCGAAACCGCCGGAGGCGTGCCCGGCCCCGTCGTCGTTGATCAGGTCGCGCAGTTCCTTGCCCGGCTTGAAGTACGGAATGCGCTTGGAAGGCACGTCGACGCGGTCCCCCGTTTTCGGGTTCCGCCCGAGGCGGGACCTCCTCCTGCGCACCCGAAAACTGCCGAAGCCGCGGAGCTCGATCTTGTCGTCGCTCTTCAAGGCATCCATGATCTGCCCGAAGACCGTGTTCACGACGCTCTCCGCGTCCTTCTTGCTCAGGACGGCGACCCGGATGACTTCTTCGACCAGATCGGCCTTGGTCATGCGTGGTCCTTCTCTCCGGCTCCTGACGGGCGGCCGCCGAATCCCTGTCAGGCGCCAGCGGACTCGTCGTCGTCGGACGTTGATCGCCGGAGCACGTCATCGCGAAGGACATCTCCCAAGGTCGCGCTGCCGTCGCCTTGCTGGTTCTGCTGGTAGGCGTGAAGCGAACTGTCGTCCGGCTCGTCCAACGCGGCTTTGATCGACAGGCCGATCTTCTTCTCGACGGAGTCCATCTTGATGATCTTGACCCGCGCTTCCTGATCGAGAGCGAAGTGATCGCCGGGATTCTCGATCCGGTCCTGGGACATTTCGGAGACGTGAACGAGCCCCTCGATCCCTTCGAACAGCTCGACGAACGCGCCGAACTCGGTCAGGCGGACGATCTTTCCGGTGAGGATGTCCCCTACCCCGTGGCTCCGAAAGAAATCTTCGAGAACGTTGGGCTGCAGCTGCTTGATGCCCAGGGAGAGCCGTTGGTTCTCGGAGTCGATCTTCAAGATCACGGCTTCGACGTCGTCCCCTTTCTTGAGAACCTCGCCCGGGTTCTTGATCCTCCGCGTCCAGGATAGGTCGGAGATGTGAACGAGGCCGTCGACGCCCTCTTCGACTTCGACGAACGCCCCAAAGTCGGTGATGTTGCGCACCTTGCCGTGGATGATGTCGCCGACGCGGTATTTCGTGTCGATGAGGTCCCAGGGGTTCGGCTCGGTCTGCTTCAGGCCGAGCGACAGCCGACGGCCTTCCTGATCGATGTCGAGAACGACGCACTCGACCCACTCGCCCGCGTTCAAGATCTTCGAAGGATGCTTGACCCTCTTGGTCCACGACATCTCCGAGACGTGTATGAGTCCCTCCACGCCTTCCTCGACCTCGATGAACGCGCCGTAGTCGGTGAGGCTCACGACTTTGCCCCGAATGCGGGTTTGGGGGGGGTACTTGGACGTCGCGGACTCCCAGGGGTCGTCTTGCAGCTGTTTGAATCCCAAAGAGACACGCTCACGTTCACGGTCGAACTTGAGCACGACAACGTCAACCTCGTCTCCGATCTGGAACTTCTCCGAGGGGTGGTTGATGCGCCCCCAGGCCATGTCCGTGATGTGCAGCAGGCCGTCGATGCCGCCTAAGTCGATGAACGCACCGTACTCGGTGAGGTTTTTCACCGTGCCGCGCAAGATCTTCCCCTCTTCGAGATCCTCGAGGGTTTTCTTCTTCTTCTCGGCATTCTCCTCTTCGAGCACGGCCTTTCTCGAGAGCACGATATTGCCGCGCCGCTTGTTCACCTTAATGACGCGCATGCGGAATTCTTGCCCGCGGAGCGCGTCGAGATTTCTCACCGGCCTCACGTCGACGAGGGAGCCGGGGAGAAACGCCGGCACGCCGATGTCGACCTTGAGCCCGCCCTTGATGCGATCGATCACACGGCCCAGGACCGGCTCGCCCGTCTCGAAGGCGCGCTCGACATCGTCCCAGACCTTCATCTTCTCGGCCTTCTCCTTGGAGAGGACCACATAGCCGTCGTTGTTCTCGGTGCGCTCTAAGAGGACTTCGATCCGGTCGCCTACCTTCACCGTCAACTGTCCGTCGTAACCCTTGACCTCGTTGATGTCGATCACGCCTTCGGACTTGAATCCGATGTCGACGACGACTTCCTTTTCGAGAATTTTGAGAACGCGTCCCTGGACGACGTCCCCTTCCTTGAGCGACTTGAAGCCGCTCTCCCAAACTTCGAGGGCCTTGCCGAAATCCTCGGCGTCCTCGATGGCGTCGTGACCGGCCACCGTCTGGATCTTCTCGTCTTCCTGAATGCTCATGTGGGGATCGGGCCTCCTGGTTCGGTCCCGCGCCCCGATCCGATGAGCGCCGGTCCCGTTGGTACCCGCCTGGAGCGGGCTGCCAGTGTCGAATTAACGACCCGGCAAAGGGTCATCGTAGAGAACGAGCCCTGCACTGTCAAGCTTCGATCTATCAGAGGATTACGAGGACGAGCGACGGCGGCCAGGCGGTCGTTCCGGCTGCGCTCCGGCGGCACGGGAGAGTGCCGCCACCTCGGCTTCGCTCAAAGATCGGAGGTGTCCGACCGGGAGCCGTCCCAAGCCTACGCCGCCGTAAGCCAGCCTGCGAAGTCGCTGGACCGGATGGCCAACCGCCTGGAACATCCGCCGCACCTGGCGATTCCGCCCCTCCCCGATCGTGATCTCGATCCAAGCGTTGTCGCCACGCCGAACCACCCGTACCCGAGCCGGCCCCGTGCGTCTCCCGTCGAGCGGAATGCCTCGGCTCAGACGGTGAAGAACTTCGGCATCGGGCTGACCCTTCACCTTGGCGAGGTAGGTCTTTTCGACCCCGCGGGAGGGGTGCATGAGATCCCGTGCCAGCGCGCCGTCGTCGGTGAGGAGCAATAGCCCTTCGCTGTGGTAGTCGAGACGGCCGACGGGGTAAACCCGCGCCTTGACCCCCCGCAGGAAGTCCTTCACCGTCTTACGACCCTCCGGGTCGCTGAGGGTTGTGACGACGCCCCGGGGCTTGTGGAGCGCCAGGTACGTTCGCCCGGACGGCGCTGCTCCGACCCGCTTGCCGTCGACCTTGATCGCGTCGTGAACCGGGTCGACCTTGGTGCCGAGCTCCGAGACGATCGCTCCGTTGACGCTCACCCTGCCCTCGACGATCAAGCGCTCTGCGGCCCGGCGGGAGGAGACTCCCGCGTGTGCCAAAACCTTCTGAAGGCGCACGCTCATTCGTCCGCGGGTGCGTCGAGAGGAGGCGGGGTTGCCCCCTCATACAGCGAGACTTGTCCTTCCTGGAGCGCGCCGAGGAATTCATCGAACTCCTGTATGGAGGGCAGGTCTTCCAGCCGGTTCAGCGCGAAATGCACGAGGAATTGCTTCGTCGTGCCGTACAGCAACGGGTTGCCGACGACCTTCTTCCTTCCGAGAATCCGCACCATGGCCTTTTCGAGAAGGCTCTTGAGCGCCCCTGTAGGATCGACCCCGCGCATGGCTTGGATCTCGGGAACGGTGATGGGCTGCCGGTAGGCGATGATCGCAAGGGTCTCGAGTGCCGCAGGTGAGAGCCGGGTTCGATTGCGCTGTCGGAAGAACTGCCGGACGATGGCGCCGACCTCGGGCTTGGTGGCGAGACGAAACGCCCCGGCGACTTGCTCCACGGTCAGGCCTCCCGGCCCATTCGTGTATCGCTCGCGCAGCGCGTCGACCGCCGCGGCGACCTCGGACTCCGTTACGCCGTCGAAAGCGGCGGCGATCTCTTTGGGATGCACGGGCTCGGCCGCGGCGAAGAGCACGGCCTCGACCGCGGCGATGAGGTCGTTCATCCTTCCTCCACGGCCGGAGCGACCCCGCCGTCGTCCCCGGCCGGCAACGGAGCGGGAGGCGCGTCGTTCCGAAGGGCGACCCGGATCGTTCCCTGCAAGGCGAGTTGGAAAAGAACGATCACCTGGATCCTCACCATCTCGAGCACCGCGAGAAACGACGCGATCCGCTCGGTCCGATTGGGCAGTCCCGCGATCAGCTCCAGGAGGTCGACCGAGCCGCGCTCTTGAAGCACCTCGGTCAGCCAGACGATCTTGTCGGCGACCGAGACGTCGTCTCGCGTCACTTGAATTCGCGCATCCTCACCCAGGCGATCGAGGAGCTTCTTGAACGCGGCGATCACGTCGAACAGTTCGACCGCGAGGAGCTCCTCACCCTCGAATTCCTGCGGGATCCTCCCGTCGCGAGTCCAGATCAGGCTCCGAATGCTGTCGATCGCCTGGAGGTTTTCGGCCGCCTGCTTCAGGCGCTGGTACTCGAGGAGCTGTCGCGTGAGCTCGACTTGAGGGTCGTCCTTCGTTTCCTCCTCCGGCAGCTCCGGGTCCGGAGGGAGCAGGAGCCGGGACTTGATGTGAACGAGCGTTGCCGCCATCACGAGGTAATCGCCCGCGATCTCGAGGTCCATCTCCCGCATCAGCTCGAGATAGGCGTCGTATTGCGCCGCGATCTCCAGGATCGGGATGTTCGTGATGTCGACCTCGTTGACGCGCACGAGGTGGAGCAGCAGATCGAGCGGTCCGTCGAACGAGCCGAGGTGGACGCGAAGGGCGTCCTGCCCGCCGACCAGCGACTCCGTCATCGTCCCAGCCCCAATCCCGAGCGCACGAGGCGCAGCGTCTCCCCCGCGGCCTCGCTCGCACGGACGGCGCCCTCGTCGAGGATGCCCTGGACCCTCGCCGGGTCCGAGGCGAACGCGACCCGTTTCTCGGCGATCGGCGCCAGGACCGTGAGGAGGCGTTCCCTGAGCCGGCCCTTGCAATCACGGCAGCCGATCGCCGCAGTCCGGCAGCCTTGATCGGCCCAGACGACGGTCTCTTGCTCGGAGAACACCTTGTGCGTTGCGAAGACCGGACAGACCTGGGGATTCCCGGGAATGTGCCGGTGCGTCCGCTGAGGGTCCGTGAGCATGGCGTCGACCTTCGCGTGGACGGTCTTCGGGTCGTCGCTGAGGAAAATCGCGTTCCCGTACGACTTCGACATCTTTCGGCCGTCGGTTCCCGGGAGGCGCGCGGCGGGCGTCAGGAGCGCCTGCGGCTCAGGAAAGACGTCTCCGAAAAGATGGTTGAAGCGGCGCGCAATCTCGCGACAGAGCTCAAGGTGAGGCACCTGGTCGTCCCCTACCGGAACCGCCTGGGCACGGTACGCGAGGATGTCCGCAGCCTGCAGCAACGGGTATCCCAGGAATCCGTAGGTGTTCAGGTCTCTGTCTCGAAGCTGTTCCTGCTGCTCTTTGTAGGTGGGGACGCGCTCCAGCCACGGAAGGGGCACGATCATCGACAAAAGGAGGTGCAGCTCCGCGTGTGCTTTCACCTCGGACTGCACGAACACGACCGAGCGCCTCGGGTCAATGCCCACCGAGAGCCAGTCGAGTGCCACCTCGCGCACGTAGCCCCTTATCGCCGACGGGTCGGCGTAATCGGTTGTCAGCGCATGCCAATCGACGATCGTGAAGAAACAATCGTGGGTGTCCTGGAGCGCAACCCAGTTCTGCAGCGCGCCCACGAGATGACCGAGGTGCAACGGCCCTGTCGGCCGCATACCGGAGAGGACCTTGAGGCGTGGCGTAGCGGTCATCGCATCACCGAAGAATCGACATCGTGGGGGTGCGCGCCGCCGCACCGGCTCCCGCGCGAGGGGAGAGTAACACCCGGGTTGAGGAGGGTCAACGCGAGTCGGCCGCCGGCGGTTTCGCGTAGCCCAGAGATTCTCGGATTCTTTTGTCGAGCTTCGCGCCGCCGCACCCCAACGCTCTGTTCAGATCGACGACGATCTGTTCGATCGCTTCCACGCGGGCGGTTGCCTGAGCGTCTTCACCGGAGTACAGCGGGCGCCGCGAGACGTTGACCACGAAGCGCTTCTGGCGCGCGATCGCTCCGGTCGCGCGCGCCGACAGCGTCGCATCAACGGCCACCTCGAATTGCGCCACACGCCTCAGCTCTTTGGACGGCTCCGCAGGGTTGAAGGCGCTCGCGATCGAATCGTCGAAGCGGGTTTCGTCGACGGCCCCCGACAAGACGATCGTGAGGACGAGGTCGATGTCCGCCGGCGGTGGATCTCGATCCGCGATCACGACGCCTGCGAAACAGCGCGTGGCGAGGGTCGCGGCCAAAGATCTCGACAGGTCGTCGCGAAACGCGTCGGAACCCGCACCCTCTCCCCAAGCAACGACGAGCGCGGCGCGGAACGGGGCGATCTCCTTGGCGGCGGCGGATGGCGCGAGGATCGCGAGGCCGCCGCAAGCCGTCACCGCGAGCAGAGCGGAGACACCGCCGACGGCTCGGGTCATGCCCGGAAGACGAGCTTGACCATCCCGATGCTGACGCGGTCTCCGTCTTGCACGGGGTGCGGTCGACCGGTCACCAGCTTGGTGCCGTTGACGAAGGTGCCGTTCAATGCGCCGACCTCCTCGGTCAGCACGTACCCATCGTCGGTACGCACGAGCCGGGCGTGACGCCGCGAGACGGACCGTTTCAGGTCGACCTGAGTCAGATCGACATCGGGCATCTGTTCGGTCACAGGGTCGAAGCGCCCGATGAGCGTCTCGTTCCCCTGGGCGGAGAAAGCCGTGCCCTCTCCGTCGACCTCGAGTCGTGTGCCCGTGCCGGCGGTTCCCGCAGCCTTGGGCTTGGCCGTCGCGGCCGGCCGGGCGGGTACGGCGGATCGTCCGTCGGCCTGCAACCCCTCAAAGCGCCGCTCCGTTTCGCGGAGCCGGATCGAGAGCTTCCTCAGCATTCGGATCGCGATCTCGATGTTCCCTTTGATCATCTTGTCGAAGGTCATGCTGTTGATCTCGATGAGCTCCGCGTCCTCCACGGCCTCAGCCGAGATCGTGCGCGGGAGTCCTTCGAGAATCGACATCTCGCCGAAGAAGTCCCCCTTCTCCATCATGCCGTGGACGCGTTTCTGCCCGTCTGAGACTCGGAAAAGGCGGATCTTCCCCGACTGAACGATGTACATCGTCGTTCCGAGATCGCCTTCGGTGAAGATGCGCTCGTTCGCGCCGTACCTCACCATGAAGTTCTGGAACGGACTCGTCGCCATCGCTTCCATCCTCGAGATCGGGCGTCGCCTGGCCGCCCGATCTTAGGAACTCCTGCCTGACGAAGTCAATCTAAACGCTGGGGCGAAGCAGTCTTCGAGCGAAGGAACACGGATTTTTCAGCTTCGTAGCGAACATCTTGGTCTGGATCGTCGCGCGCTATCGCGCGAAGAGTTTCATCGATTCCGGCATCGGGCAACGGGGCGAGAGCGGAGGTGGCCTCCCGGCGCACGGTGACGTCGTCGTCCCGGCGCGCCCTTCCGGTCAATTCGGCAACGACCTGGGGCCGCTCCGGGATGTCGGCGATCCCGGCGCGCACGAGGACGCGTCCGAGCAAGAGCGCCGCGCGACGCCTAAAATCCGGACGCGGGTGCTCCAAGAGCGGCTGAACGATCGGGACCAAGGCGACCGATTCGCGGCGGAACTTCACGTAGAGCTCGAGCGCCTCGTCGATGAGCGTCGGATTCTGGTCTTGGAGGAAGTCCGGAAGAGCGGCCCAGAGGAAGTCGTCGTCCTTTCGCTCCTGCACCTCCGCCAGCCGGACCACCGCCGTGATCGTAGCGGCCCTCCCTTCGGGGGGGAGCCCCTTCGCACCACGCACCCCGCGTACGAGGTCGAACACCGGGTAGGGCTCACGCTTCCCCCGTGTCGACGGCTTCAAGAGCAGGAGGTAGGCACGCCCTTTCACGAGGTCGACCGACGCCGTTCCCATCTCGCGATCGCGATTCGCCCGCCGCACATCGACCAACACGACGGTGTCCTTGGCGAGGCGTCCCTTGACCGTCGTCCGGGCGATCGCCTCCACGAACTTGCCGTCATCCGTCACGATGTCCGCGGCAATCACGATCGGCGCCGTCGCCATCCACTCGTAGAGTCCCAGACGAACCGGTTCGGGCGCGGGTTCGGTGACCGCGTGAAGCGCGAAGACGGCGATCGCGAGCACCACCGTCGCGCTCCCGACACGTCTTATCGATGATGCTGAAATCACACCGTCAGGATAGTGCGATCATCCGCGCTGCGCCGCTCCCGCACCCTCATTCGGCCTCATCGAGGCGCAGCCGAATCGCCAGCTTGAAGCGGCGTGCGGAGGCCCCTTCTCCGAGCATGACCGGAACGATGATCTCCCGTGTTTGGCCGTCGGTCAGATGGGCGACCTCGAGGCTCGGATCCGAGAAGAGGTCGTCATGGCTCGCGACCGCCGTGAGCAGCACCTCGCTCGACTCCGTCTCGGCCCATTCGCTGTCCGGCTCGGGGAGAGGAAACGGCATGATCGGAACGAGATCGTCGGGGCTGGACGTCGAGGAGGCGGGTGCCGGCTCGGGCGATTGGTGCTCGTGCCGCCCGACCGGTTGGGGCCACTCGGGGTCGAACCCGCGGTCGATCTCGAACCCCGCCCCGCTCTGCGGCGCCTGCTGCCGCGCGGGCGGCGCGGCGGGCGCGTCGACCGCTACCGGCGCGTTCTCCGCGAGTAGGTCCTCGATCGGTACGCTCGATCCGTACGCGGCGGATTCGTCCGCGAAGGCCACCCCGTCGTCCCCCGGGGGGAGACCCATCCACGCCCCTTCTTCGACAGGCGCGGCCGCAATCGGCGCTTCGATCTCCTCCACCTCGCCGACTAAGCCATCGATCTCGTCCTCCCCGAACGGCGCCATGAGGTCTCCCGGCGAAGGCGAGACCTTGCGAAGATCCGCAGGCGGGGGGGCGCTCGGGCGGCGCTGCGTGGCTTCCGCGCCGACCGGAGACAGTGGAATGTGTGTGCGCTTCGTCTCCTGCATCGCGCGGGGGGTCGCGGGCTCCGCAACCTGCGCGGCGGCGCGCGAAGGGGCAACGGGTGCGGCGGCGCGCGACGACGCGACCGACGCCATCGCGGAGGCCGACCTAGGTGGCGCCGCCGCCGAGGCGGCCTCGGCAACCGTCTTGGGCTCGTACTTCCGCGTCAGGTTCAAGAGCACGAGCTTCACGATCGCCTTGAGCGTGTCTTGGACACCGATGCCGGTTACGGCCACCGACTCGTAGAACGGCGCATTAAACGTGTTCAGTGCGGCGTTCATGTCTTCGATTCCGGAGAGTTTCGGCAGATCGCGCTTGTTGAACTGGATGACGTGGGGTATGTCCGCGAGCGTGATGCCGTGCGCTTTCAGGTTCTCCTCGAGGTTCTTGAACGACCCCACATTCGCGCCGAGCATGGTTTCTTGCGAATCGGCGACAAAGACGATGCCGTCGACACCCTTCAACACCAGCTTCCTGGTCTCGTTATAGAAGACCTGGCCCGGCACCGTGTACAGCTGCACGCGGGTCTTCATGCCGCGAATCTCGCCGAGGTCGATCGGCAGGAAATCGAAGAAGAGCGTGCGGTCGGTCTTCGTCGCCAAAGAGAGCATCTTGCCGCGGACCTCGCCCGGCAGGTTCTCGTGAATGAACTGGAGGTTAGTCGTCTTGCCGCAGAGTCCTGGGCCGTAATAGACGATCTTGGCCGTGAGCTCTCGCGTCGAGTAGTTGAACAGCACCATCGCGGACCACCCCTTTCCTGCGTACAAAGCGCCCGCCCTGACCCCAGCAGCGGAACGTCGCGAACATAATTCCCTGTTGCGGCCCGGTCAAGAAATCGTAACTCAGGAGGCTCGGCGTCATTCGGCGCGAATAGCGCCCGGATCGGGACGATTGCCGTTCAACAACGCGGCGACCTCGGCGCCGTAAAGCGTCACCGCGACGCCTACGTAAATCCACCCCAACACGGCGACGATTCCCGCGAGGGCCCCCGAAAACAAGCCGAACGCGGGCGATCTGACGAGCAGGCCGCCAAAAACTTGTCGGGCTCCCTCCCACAAGACAACGGCGACCGCCGCCGCGCGGAAGGCGGCCCACCAGGCGACCTTGCCGCTGGGCAGCCATTTGTAGAAGAGGGTGAAGACGGCAAGCGTCACTGCGATCAGCGCGGCGGCCGAAACGACGTGCTTCCCGGGCGAGAGCGAGACGGGTACTCCGGCCCGCGCGTAGTATCCGTCCAGCCACCGTCCGACGTGGCCGGCCACGACGGTTCCGCCGAGGAGGAGGACGCCGCCCGACAATCCGGCGAAAGCCTTGAGGCGCGAGTGCCAGAAACGGCGTTGCGGCGTCGTTCCGAAAGCGACGTTGACCGAGACCTCCAGCGCTGAAAACGCGTGACTTGCAAGCCAGAGCAGCACGGGCACGGCGACGGCGACGAGCGCGCCTCCCTGGTGCAAGCTGCGCTCGAGCGCTCCAAGCGACGGCGCAATCTCCGGAGGCAGGTAGGATGCGACGGCGGAGCTGATCGCGTCCGTGTCGTTTAGACCTGGGAGCACCCGCGCCAATGCCCGACCGGCGAGAAGGAGGAATGGGGGAAGCGAGAGCAGCGAGAAGTAGGCGACGGCCGCGGCGTGGTTGGCCCCGTGATCCTCGGAAAACCGATGGAGCGCGCGCCAGAGGAGACGGAGGAAGCGGATCAGCGGCTCCGTCATCGTTGGGCCCGCTCGCGGCGGCTCCTAAACGTCAATCGCAGCGGCGCGGCTCCGAAGCCGAAGCGCTCGCGCAGGCTGTTCTCCAAGTGGCGACGTAGCGAGAAGTGGAGCCGACGCGCCTCGTTGCAGAACACGACGAAGCGGGGCGGCCGGATACCGGTCTGGGTCGCGTAGAACAGCCGAACGCTCCCGCCCTTGGCCGGCGCACGGCGCTCCTTGAGGGATTCCTCTTGGAGCCAGGTGTTGAGGGCGGGTGTCGGAACGCGCTTCCCCGCGTCCGCGTACAGCTCGTCGACGCGATCCAAGATCTTCGCAACGCGTTGTCCGCTCTTCGCACTGACCAGTATGAAGGGAACCTCCTTGACGAAGCGGAGGCGTTCCCGCATCTCTTGCTCCCAGTCCTTCGCCTTGCCCTCGCGCTCCTCGACGAGATCCCATTTGTTGATCGCGACGACGATCGGGCGCGCCGCGTCCACCGCGTATCCTGCGATGTGCGTGTCTTGCGCCGCGATCGGCTCGCTGCCGTCCAAGACGAGGACGACGACGTCGGCGCGCTCGATCGCCTGGCGCGCACGCATGACGGAAAGCGATTCCGCCGCTTCGTGAAGGCGCCCCTTGCGCCGCATGCCGGCGGTATCGACCAGCAGGTAACGGCGACCCTCGAGGGTGAGCATCGTGTCAACGGCGTCTCGCGTTGTGCCCGGCACGTCGCTGACCATCATGCGTTCTTCGCCCACGAGGCGGTTCAGCAGCGAGGACTTCCCGACGTTGGGGCGCCCCACGAGCGCCACCTTGATCGCTTCATCGGGAGTCTCTTCGTTCAAAACGTCGGAAGCCGAGGGCAGCCTGCCCTCGACCGCGACGAGAAGCTCTTCGAATCCACGCCCATGCTCGGCAGACACGCCTAGGGGCTCACCCAATCCGAGCGTGTGCAGCTCGTGGATGGCATCGTCCTGTCCGGGGCCGTCCACCTTGTTCGCGACGAGAAGGACCGCAGCCCCGCGCCGTCTCAGAAACGACGCGACCTCCGCATCCAGCGCGGTCGCGCCCGTTCGGCCGTTGACGACGAAGAGGACGAGCGCGGCCTCGACGAGCGCGGCGTCTGCTTGCATCAGAATCTCGCGCCCGAAGGCTACGTTGTCCCAGCGAAGACCTCCGGTGTCGACGACGCGGAAGGGGCGTGCTCCCTGGCGAACAACGCCGTAGATCCTGTCCCGTGTCAGTCCCGGCTGGTCGGTGACCAGCGCCGCTCGCTGCTTCACGAGGCGGTTGAACAACGTGCTCTTTCCGACGTTCGGGGCGCCGACGATCGCGACGAGCGGAAGACGGCTCACGGGGGTGTCCTTTGGCCTCGGTCATGACGTGCGGCCATCGAAACGTAGCACGCGCTGGCCCGCGTTCTCAACGGGTCCAATGTGTAACTGTTGAACGGCAACGGGTTAGAAGCGTCATTCACCTTGACAGCCGTCCCGCCGGTTCGTAGACTCCCTGCGCTTTTCGGGTGGGGAGGGCGTTCATGATCAAGGCTGACATCATCACGAAGGTCTCTGAAGACGCGTCGATCACCAAGGTGAAAGCGGTCGAAGCGGTCGAGGCGGTGTTCGAGGCGATGAAGTCGGCGATGCAGCGCGGCGAGCGGATCGAGCTTCGCGGCTTCGGAGTCTTTCAGGTCAAGCCGCGGAAGAAGGGAATCGGCCGCAATCCACGAACCGGCCGCGAGGTGCGCATCCCGCCCGGCAAGACGATTCGCTTCAAACCCGGGAAGAACCTCCGCAATCTCAGTTGAGCCGCCAACGTCAGTGATCGGGCTCCAACGTGAGCTCGACGGTCGCTAGCTCAGTCTCCCCCACATCGATATTGCGATTCGTCGAGACGAAGCCCGGTCGCGCGACCTCGAGGCGATGGCTGCCGGTCGCGACGGCCAGCGCTCCGTGGATGCGTGCGAGTTCCGCTCCCAGGCCGAGGTACTCCCCATCCAGATAGACCGCGGCGTCAGGGGGTGCGACGTGCACACGCAGCCGGCCCATCGCCGGAGGCGCCGCCATGGGCACGGGTGCTTCGGCAGGTGCCGGCGTCGCGGCGGCGGAGAGCGTTCGGCGATCCTCGCCTTCCCCTGCCGCGAGGCTGTCGTTGAACGTGTACGTGGCGCCCGGGCGAGCGTCGAGCTCGATGACGAGCTCGCGGTACCCCTTCTCCCGAAACGCGATCGTGTGCCGGCCCGGTTTGAGGCTGAGCCTATCCCACTGTCCGTTGTAGTCGCTCGCGAAGCCAACCGACTCGCCATCGAGGATGACTTCGGCCTTCGACGGGGAGACACGCGTTTCGACGATCGCCGGCCCAGAGGGTGGCGGCTCCTCCACCGAGACGACGTAGGGGGCATCGTACGGCGCGTACCAACCTCCGTAGTCCGGGTAGCCGTACCCGTAGTAGCCGTAGTACGGCCAGCCCCACCACCCGCCGTACCAACCAGCACCCCAGTACCCGTAGCCCCCGCCCCAATAACCGTACCCTCCGCCCCACCACGGATAGCCGTCCCAGCCTGATCCGCCATACCCGTAGCCGTACCCGTAGCGTGCGTGTCCGCTCGCGGTTCCCCGGGGGGACGGCCGCCCGCGAGGTGCCGCGGTCCGAGCTGCCGTGGAACCGTGGTGCGTCGGCGCGGTCGCCCGCGGCGGAGTCGCACGGGGGGCGGTCGCTCGGGACCCGCCTCCGCCGGAGCGCGGCACCGCCTGGCGCGGCCCGGCGTCGACGGAGGTGGCGACGCCCGCCGCGAACAGGATGGAGCTCAGGGTGCCAACGACCATCCTGGTCTTGGTTTTCATGGCGAACCTCCTCGTACAGGGATCCAGCAACATTCATACCGCGTTCCCTGCGGGCCGCCAGCCCTCATTGCAAGCCGGTGTCCGCTGGGGAGTCCAGAATGTGTCCGCCGTGGTGGACGCAGTCAGGCCGATCGCGGTTGGTATACTCCGCGACTGTTCCGCTTCTTCCTCGCGAGGCGCGTATTGAGCGAATTCCCAGCGGCTACGCCGGCGTTGCCCGCCCCGCGCCCAAGAGACTCTCGGCCGAGGCTGTTGATTCACGCGGGGCTCTTGATCGCCACTTTTCTCACTGCAACGATGGCGGGGAGTTGGTTTTGGGAAGGGACGTTTGACTTCGCGGCCTCGTGGCGGACCCTTGTCGACCTGTCACGCTTGGCTCACGGTGTGACCTATGCTTGCCTGCTCCTGCTGATCCTGGGCTCACACGAGATGGGGCACTACTTCGCGTGTCGCTACTACGGCGTGCCGGCAAGCCTCCCCTTTTTCATCCCCTTCGTCATCCCCGGCATTCCAACCCCCGTGGGCACGCTCGGAGCCGTGATCCGGATTCGCGGGGCGATCCCGTCGAGGAAGGCGTTGTTCGACATCGCGGCCGCCGGACCGATCGCGGGATTCCTCGTCGCGCTCCCGCTATTGATTCTCGGCGTCGCGAGCGCGACCGAGCTCCCGGCGACCAACGATCTGCACGGTCTCGCGCTCGGTCCCCCGCTCTGCTCGTGGCTCTTTGAGCACGGGCTCCACGGCGACGCGCAGCTTCAAATCGGGTCCATCTACGGGGCGGCTTGGGTCGGCATGCTCGTCACCTCGATGAACCTGTTCCCGGTCGGACAATTGGACGGCGGTCATGCGGTGTTCGCGCTCTCGCCACGGGCGCACCGTGTCTGCTCTTTCGGAACGATCGGCGGTCTCTTCGTCCTCGTCGTTGCGCAAAGCGTGATCGATCGGACTCCTTCCGCGTACACGCTCTGGCTGCTGATACTGCTCGGGCTGAGGGATCGCCATCCCCGCCTCGTCGATGAAAAAGAGCCGCTCGGACCCGGTCGCGTTGCGCTCGCTTTCGCTCTCGCTGTGATCTTTGTCCTCTCGTTCGTCCCCTCGCCCCTGCTTCTCGACTGACGTCATCCACGAGCCATCGATATCTTCGAGGGTTATCGTGCCGTCGCGATCGGTGCGCAGCACGCGGGCTTCGGAGGCCGCAAAACGCGAGAGTGCGGCTTGACCCGGATGGCCGAAGCGGTTCCCCGCGCCGGCGGAGACCACGACGAGGTGTGGATGCACGCCGGCCAAGAAGGCGGGCGTGCTGCTCCCGTCGGCGCCGTGGTGGGGGGCGACGAGAGCTCCGGCCCGGGGATCGGCCAAAGCGGCGAGAAGCGCGCGCTCTCCATCGGCCTCCAAGTCTCCCGGCAGCAGGATCGAGGCTCCGTTTCGGGTCGAAGCCCGCAGCACGAGGCAGCGATTGTTGAGCGATAGGCCCCGGTCGAGGAGGCCGGGATGAAGGACCGCCAAGTCGAGGCCGGCGACGTGGGCGCCGTCGCCTCGCCTCAGTCTGAAAACGGCGACGCCACGCGCGACCGCTTCGGCGGCCACGGCGCGCGTCAGCGGGTCGCGTTGGGATCCCTCGCCGAGCCATAGCTCCCCGACCTCGACGTCGCGGAGCACCGCGAGCGCCCCACCCGCGTGGTCGTCGTGATCGTGCGACAGCGCCAAGACCTCCAAGCGACGGCAGCCTCGCGATGCGAGCGCGGGAACGACGATGCGGTCCCCGGTGTCGAATCGCCCCGCCCCGGACGGGCCTGCATCCACGAGGACGAATCGACCGTCCGGACCTCGCAGCACGACCGCGAGCCCTTGTCCGACGTCGAGGACCTCGGCTCGTGTCGGTCCGCGGCCTGCAGGCGCAGGACCGAGGTGCAACGCGATCACGACAAGCACGAGGAGGAGCCGGATAGCGCGACCGGCGCGAGGGCTCCACGCGGGTCTCCAGAAGCCTGCGGCCAACAGGAGCGCGACGTAGGCCACGGTGAGCGCCGGCGCCGGCGAGGCCACGCGCAGGTGCCCTCCGGGGACTACGGCCGCGGCACGCGCGGCGAGGAGGAGTGCCGCGACGGCTGCTTTCGCCGCGCCCGCGGCGATCGAACCGACAAGGGGCACGGACGAGAAGGCGATCGCCGCGGCTCCCGACGCGAGACAGGCCGCGCACACAGGCGCCGCGACGAGATTCGCGACGAGGGCCACCGGGGCCAAGCGGCCGAAAAATGCCGCGAGCAGAGGAGCGGTGGCCAAGTAGGCTCCGCAAGACGCCGCCATCGACCGCGCCAGAGCCGACGGTGCACGCCGACCGCTTCTTACCCGCGGGTACGCCGCAACGAGCCCTGCGGTGGCGAGGACGCTCAACAGGAAGGCGGCGCCGAATGCCAGCGGCGGGGCGGCGACGACGAGGACCGCAGCCGCAAGCGAGAGCGCCGCGAGCGGGTCGACGTCGCGACCGAGCGCGCGCGCGACGAGCCCCACCGCCAGACTCGCACAGGCGCGCCACACCGACGCCCCGTGACCCACGAAGGCGGAGAACGCGAGGAGCAGCAAGCCGCCCGTTAAGAGGACTCCACGCGCGCCGAGTCTCATGCGGCGGAGGAGAGCTAGGACCAAAAGGACGCTGATCGCCGTGTGAAGCCCGCTGATCGACAGAATGTGAACGAGACCGGCGTCGCGTAAGAGCGCGTTGGTGCCTTCGTCCAGGAGGAGTCGGTCGCCCAGCAACATCGCGCCGAGCACCGCCCTTGTCTCTCCCCGTCCGCCGACGGTGCGGTCCAAAGCGCGTCGCGCGCGAACGCGCGCGCCGTCGAGCGCCCGGCCCGGCGACCCATGACCCGCGACGACCAACTTCACGAGGCGCGAGCTCTTCACGCGCCCCGTCGCGTCCAACCGTTGGGCCGCGAGTCGTCGCCTGGCGGTGGCTTCGGTGATTCCGGGACCCGCCGCCGGGCTGCGCAATCGGCACCACACGCGAACGGTGTCGCCGCGCCTGATCGAATCGACGCGTTCCGCGTCGTCTTGGGGGACACCCACGATGTCGAGTCGAAGGCGGAGCTCCGGAGTGCTCCCGTCGAGGACGGTCTCGACGATGAGCTCCCTCCCGCCCTCGCGGTTCGTCTCCGGTGCGGCGACGACGCGAACGACGATTTCGCGTTCCAGGGCGCGGGAAGCGCCGAAGAGGGCGTCGAGGCGACGTCCGGCGCTCCGCCAGACGAGCCCTTGGGCTGCGATCCCCACCGCGAACATCGCGGCGGCGATGAAAAGCACCGCGAGCGGCCGCCGCCGCCGCAAGCCGAATGCGACGACGAGGGCCGCGCAGGCGACGATCCCCGCGGTTTCCGGCGTCGGACGCGCTCCGCCGCACGCCGCACCGAGGAGAAGCGCTGCGGCGATCGGAACGATGGGCGCGGGAAGGTCCGGAGACGTTCTCACGATGTCAGGAGGCAGGACCGGACGTCACTCTAGTCGAAGACGGGCCGGCTGGCGAGGTTGGCTCAGTGCGTCAGCGTAAGCCGCGGTAGTGCGAGCGCTAAGCGAAGCCGGTCGACCATCGCACGCGCGAACGTTTTTTCGAATTCCTCGTCGCTCATCCGGCGTCGGAATCCCGCCAGGGCGCGTGCGGTTTCGTCTTTCGCCAGGGCGAGCATCTCCCGTGGGACCGCTCCGGGGAGGGAATGGTCGAGCGCTGCATCGAGGTCGTTTGCGGCGGCTCCTTCGGCCTCCTCGGAGAGCAGGCGGGCAAGCAGCGCGCGTAGGGGCTTGCCCTCGGGGCATCGTGCGAGCGCTTCCTCCCAGGCGCGCCGCGCGTCGGAACGCGCGGGCCACGCGTCGGGGGCCGCGCCGGCGGACCGTCCCGCAGCGACCACCTGCCATGCCTCCAAGACGGCTGGGGCCAATGCGTTCAGCGCTCGTGGCGCTCTGCCTGAACGCCGTTTGCCGGCGGCGGCCAGAACCTCCAGGACGACGGTCAACGGGATGCCGCGCCGCCGCCAGCCGTCGATCGTTTCGAACTCGCGCGGTGAGACAACCGCCGGCCTCCCCAGGACTTTGGACCATGCGGCCTCGACGGCACGGATGTAGCGCCGCTCCGAGACGGCGTCGCTCACGGTGCGTGCTTGAGATGGAGAACCAGGTGGTCGACGCACGTCCTGATGATCGCGAAGGCATCGCGGTACCCGTCGATCGGGCCGGTGATGGGATCGTCCAACTCAGGCGCGCCGCCCAGCGGGGTGGGACCGTCCTCGAACGCGCGCAGGAGCAGCCGGCGCTGGCCTCCCGCAGGATAGCGCCGCGCGAGCGATTCGAGCTGGACCAGCGTCATCGCGACCACCAGATCGACCGTTCGCGCGTCGGCAGGCGTGACGCCGCGCGACCGATGGCGTGTCAGATCGAGCCCTGCGTCCCGTGCGACCTCGACGGAAAACGGCGCGGCGGGAGCACCCTCGATACCGAGGAGTCCGGCCGAGTCGACGAGGAGATGGCTCAGCCCCTCGCGCACCGCGCGGTGACGGAGGTACTCGGCGGCCAACGGGCTCCGGCAGATGTTTCCGTCGCAGACGAACAGGACCTTCATCGGCGGTTCCTCTCCCAGACCAGTCTCAGGCCTAAGAGGGTGAGATGGGGATCCACCGCCGTGAGAAACGACAGCTCCGCCTGGAAGACGGGCGCCAAACCGCCCGTCGCGACGACAGGCGCATCGACCGAAAGCTCGGCGCGCAGCCGCTTGACGACCCCCTCGACCAGCGCGACGTAGCCGTGGAACAACCCCGACTGGACGCTCTCCTCGGTGGTCCTCCCGATGATACGGGCCGGCTTTTTCACGTCGACCCGCATCAGCCGCGCCGCGCGCTGGAACAACGCCTCCGCCGAGATCGCAAGACCGGGGGCGATCACGCCGCCTAAGTACTCGCCCCGCACGCTTACGACGTCGAACGTCGTCGCCGTACCGAAGTCGAGCACGACGACGGGCGCGCCGAAGCGGTGCACGGCCGCGACGGCGTTGACGATGCGATCCGCGCCGACCTCGTGGGGGTTCTCGTAGAGGATCGGCAGGCCGGTCTTGATGCCCGGCGCGACGAAGAGCGCGTCCTGGCCAAACGCTCGTCGCGCGGTCGCTGCGAGGATCCCGTTCCAATCGGGTACGACCGACGACACGATGACGCCGTCGACCGCCGACGGTTCCAGGCCCTCCCCCGCGAACAGCGCCCGTAGGATCGCACCGAGCTCGTCCGCCGTCTCACCTTTCCGCGTCGCGATCCGCCAGTCCGCGCAGAGGCGATCCCCGTCGAAGAGCCCGAGCACCGTATGCGTGTTCCCCGTGTCCACCGCCAGAAGCATCGTTACCCTCCGACGATCGCAATGGAATCGCTCGCATGCACGAGCACGATTCCACCCGCCGTCGCCACACAAAGCGCCCCCGAGGCGTCGAGTCCGCGGGTGAGCCCCTCTCCTCCCGCGGCGAGCCGGACGCGCCGCCCGGTTGCGTCGGGAGCGTACCGCAGGAACCGCTCGGCCACCTCCGGCCAGGCATCGGCTCGAATCCGGGCGATCGCCGCCGCCAGCGATTCAAGGAGAAAGACGGCGACCGATTCGCGGTCCACGGGAACCCCGCGGCGCAGCAGCCGGAGCGACGTCGCCGAAGCGCGCAACGCGGGCGGAAAGTCGCGACCGACCTGATTGACGTTGATCCCGACGCCCAAGACGAGGTCCGCCCCGGCCGTTCCTTGGCGCATTTCGCACAGGACGCCGGCCAGCTTCTCTCCACCGGCGAGGACGTCGTTAGGCCATTTCAGAACCACGCCCTCACCCGCGAACTCGCGACAGGCGTCGCACACGGCGACGGCGACTGCGATCGGGTAGCGGCCGATCAACCCCTGCGGGTCCGCGGGGCGCAGAAGCAGCGAGAGATACAGGCCCAATCGCTCCGGCGAATCCCAAGCTCGGCCGAGCCGCCCGCGTCCCGCGGACTGGCGTTCCGCGAGGATCACCGTCCCCTCGGGTGCGCCTTCCGCCGCGAGGCGGCGCACGTCGTCGTTGGTCGATCCCGTCGATTGGAGGACGACGATCCGGCGCACGAGATCAACGTGCGTCAAGCGCGCGGCGAGACGGTCGGCGTCGAGCGCAGGCTGAGCGTCGTTCAGGGAACCGCCGTCAGGTCCATCGCGAGGTCGGCTGCGCGGACCGAGGGCGTGAGGTAGCCGAGGCTCAACGCATCCACCCCGCTTTCGGCCACGGCGCGAAGCGTGCCGGGGCGCAGGCCCCCGGAGGCTTCGAGGATGATCCTCCCCCTGCCACGCTGTACGCAAGCGCCAAGCGACGCCAACGACATGTTGTCGAGGATGGCCCTCCCCGCCCCAAAGGCGATCGCCTCGTCCAACTCCTCGACCGTGCGAACTTCGGCGGTGATCGCTTCCGGCGGTAGCCCTGCTGCACGACAGGCGCGGATAGCGGCGCCGAGTGATTCCACGGCACCAAGATGCGTGTCCTTGATCATCGCGGCGTCGTAGAGGCCCTGGCGGTGGTTTGTCCCTCCGCCGGCGAGGACGGCGTACTTGTCGAGCGCCCGCAGGCCGGGAGCGGTCTTGCGGGTGTCCAAGATCACCGCGTTCGTTCCGGCGATCTCCCCGACCGCGGCCCACGTCGCCGTCGCGATGCCGCTCATGCGCTGCAGAAAATTGAGGGCCGTTCTCTCCCCTTGCAGGATCGCGCGCGCGGGTCCCTCGGCTGTCGCAACCACCGCACCCGACGCGACGCGATCGCCGTCTTGCGCCAACGGCGTGAAGATCACCGAGCGGTCGAGCTGCCGGAAGACCTCGGCGGCGACCCCCAAGCCCGCGACGACCATCGCCTCCCTGGCGATCAGCGCCGCCTTCGCTTTGCGGGACCTGGACACCGTGGCCTCCGTCGTCACATCCCCAAGGGACCCCAGGTCCTCGGCTAAGGCTGCGGCGACGGAACGGGCCGCCGCGTCGGGATCGAGGAGATGAGGGCTCACGCGCTCGCCCCGTTCGCACCGAGCGTCGAAAGCGTGGATTCGATGCGTCTTTTCTTTTCCAGGAATTCCTTCTGGATGGCGCGTTCCTTCGCAACGACGTCCGCGGGCGCGCGCTCTAGGAACGACTCATTGGCCAGCTTGCGGTTCCGTGCGTCGAGCTCCGCGTCGATCTTTCGGAGCTCTTTCGTGAGACGCGTTCGTTCCGCATCGAAATCGAGCAGGCCGACGAGGGGTACGGCGACCTCGAGCCCACGCACGACACCGCGCGCGGAGACGAGATCCGGAGCGAATGCCGCGACGACCGCGACCCGCTCGGCGCGCACCAGCGTGGCCAACAGGTCCGCCTGATCGGCGACGAGCTTCCCGTTGCGCGGGCTCTCCGCATGAACGAGAACTTCGATCCGCCGCGAAGGGTCGATGCCGGCCTCAACGCGAACGTTGCGGATCTTCACGACCAGCTCCTGCAGCATCGCCATGTCCCGTTCGGCACGGGCATCCAGACGGTCGTCCCGCACCGTGGGCCAGCGGGAGGTCGCAAGGTACATCCCCGTATGGGGGAACCTCTGCCACAACTCTTCCGTCACGAAGGGCATGATCGGGTGCAAGAGGCGCAGGATCGTGTCGAGCACCTCGAGAAGAACCGTCCTGGCTACGGCGT
>CAZUGP010000076.1:0-7409 GCA_964619965.1 uncultured Acidobacteriota bacterium | reverse complement strand
GATCCCTGCCATGAGCACCCCCGCGCTGCGGATCGTCCCCAGGATCTCGACGGGGTTCGCGATGTAGTAGGCGGAGTCCACGACGATCAAGGTCAGCTTGGCACCGATGAGCCCCGCGAGAAGCGTGTAGAACGCGAGGTTGAAGACCGGCTCTTGCGGGAGGCCGAGGCGGCGCGCTCGCGCGACGAACCACGCCCATGCGGCGAGGGCGCCCACCGCGAAGATCACCCCGTAGGACGGGAGGAACAGGTGGGTGGCGCCGAGCCCCGGAAGGTCGAAGGTGCCGAAGTCGATGAGGATCGGATGCATCAGCGCGACGTTTCCGCGAGGATCAGGCGGACCGCACGTGAGCACCGTGCGCACGCCCCCGGCCACTCGGGGTCTCTCCCCACGTCGTCGGTGTAGTTCCAGCAGCGCTGGCACTTGGTGCCGTTCGCGGGGAGGACCGTCACCCGGACCTCGGGGGCCGTGGCGCCGAACGTCACGTCGCTCGTGATGAATAGAAAGCGGAGGTCGTCGCCGAACGAACGAAGGAATTGGAGCGTCTCTTCCGGTCCGGAGATCGCCACCTGGGCCTCGAGCGATCCTCCGATCTTCTTTTCGACGCGTGCCTCCTCGAGCGCCTTCATGACGACCTCGCGGATCGACGCCAGGCGATCCCATCGCGCGAGGAGCGCAGGCTCCGCCGGGAGAGGAGACGGCTCGGGGAAGACCTCGGCATGGACCGAGGCTACTCCCCAACGCGGTCGGCCTTGAAGCGCCTCGAGCTCCTGCCAGATCTCCTCCGCCGTGAAGCAGAGGATCGGCGCGGCGAGCCGGCTGATCTCGGACGCCATCCTAAAGAGCACCGTCTGCGCGGAGCGGCGCGCGAGCGACAGCCGCGGCGACGTGTACAGCCGGTCCTTGAGGACGTCCAAATAGAAGGACGACAACGTCACGGTGACGAACGAGTTCAGCGCGTGATAGACGAGGTGATACTGATGCCCTTCGTAGCCGGCCACAACGCGCGCGCGCAACGATTCGAGCTGGTGCAGCGCCCACCGGTCGATCTCTTGCATCTCGGATGTGGGAACGGCATCCGCCGCCGGCTCGAATCCGGAGAGGTTGGAGAGCAAATAGCGAAACGTGTTGCGAATCTTTCGATAGGCCTCGGCGTTCCGGTCGAGGATCTCGGGCGAGAGGCGCATGTCCTCGAGGAAGTCGATCATCGAGACCCACAGCCTCAGGATCTCAGCGCCGCGCTTGCCTGCCACCTCGAGCGGCGAGATGACGTTTCCCACGGACTTCGACATCTTCCGCCCGTCGCCGTCCATCGTGAAGCCGTGCGTCAAAACGCCTTTGTACGGCGCGCGCCCGCGATCGTTCACCGCGACCAACAGGGACGAGTGGAACCAGCCGCGATACTGGTCGTGTCCCTCGAGGTAGAGATCGGCGGGCCAGGGGAGGCGCGGGTCGCGTCCGAGCACCGCGCTCTGCGACACGCCGGACTCGAACCAGACATCGACGATGTGGTCGTGGATCGCCAGGTGCGCCCGGTCGCCGCAATGGGGGCAAGCCACTCCGGGCGGAACGAGCCGGTCGATGCGTTGGCGTGCGCTCTCTCCTTGGGCCGCAAACCAGCTGTCGGACCCTTCCGCCAAGACGAGTTTCTCGACGTGCGCGAAAAACGCGGGTTCCCTTAGGTAGGCTTCGGGATGCTCGGGGAGGCAGGCGGTGCAAACCACCGCGGGGATCGGAACGCCCCAAGTGCGCTGGCGCGAGATGCACCAATCGGGACGCGTCTCGATCATTTGCGCGATCCGCTGCTCTCCGAATGCGGGGAGCCACGAGCCTTCGTGAATCGCGGCGACGGCGCGATCGCGCAAACCGTTCGCCTCCATCGCGATGAACCACTGCGGCGTCGCCCTGAAGAGCACCGGATTGTGGCAGCGCCAGCAGTGGGGGTAGCTGTGCGGGTAAGGGTCGTGCCGCAAGAGCCAGCCGCGTGCGGTCAGGTCCTTGACGATGAGGTCGTTCGCCTTGAGGACGTGCGCGCCCTTCAGCCAAACGGGCTCGACCTTCTCGGGGAGAAAGGTCCCGTCGTCGCCGACCGGATTGAACGGCGGCAGACCGTACTGGGTCCCGACGCGGAAATCGTCGGCCCCGTGGCCGGGCGCCGTGTGCACGCAGCCCGTCCCCGCGTCCAGCGTGACGTGGGTGCCCAGCACCAACACGCCGGGTCCCGACGCAGGTCCGGTTGCCGTGGGGTAGGGGCGCTCGATCGGAGCGCGCTCGCCGATCCACTGCGGGCCGTCGCCTACGAGCTCCTTCCCCAATAACGTCGCGACGATCTTGGGGGTGCCCCAGCCGAGCAACGGTGCCACCGTGGCGAGCAGCCCTTCCGCGACGACGAGCACGTCGCTGCCGACTTCGACCGCAACGTAAGGCAATTCAGGATGCAGTGCGACCGCGAGATTGGCCGGGAGCGTCCACGGCGTCGTCGTCCAGACGACCACCCAGACTTTCTTGCCGGCGACGGCGGGAATGCGGGCTTCCAAGCCGCGGACCGGCAGCTTGACGTACACCGACGGGTCGGTGCGGTCCTCGTATTCCACTTCGGCTTCCGCCAGCGCGGTCTTGCACGAGAAGCACCAGTGCACCGGCTTCTCCCCGTAGTACACCGAGCCTTTGGCGAAGAACACGCCGAGCTGCCTGATGATCTCGGCCTCGTAGGTCCGGTCGATCGTGCGATAGGTCGCCTTGCGGGACGGTGCGCTGTCCGCCTCTTCCTTCGCGTCGGTTGCGCGGTCCCACATCACGCCGATGCGGCGGAACTCGTCTTTCTGGATCGCGATGTACTTCTCGGCGTACGCGCGGCAGAGCGCGCGCACCGCAAGCGGGCTCATGCCGGCCTTTTTGGGTCCCAACTCCTTGTCGACGCGGTGCTCGATCGGGAGGCCGTGGCAATCCCAGCCCGGGACGAACGGCGCATCGAAGCCCATCATCGAGCGGGACTTGACGACGAAGTCTTTCAAGATCTTGTTCAGCGATTGCCCGAGGTGGATGTTGGCGTTCGCGTACGGCGGCCCGTCGTGGAGGATGTAGGCGGGCCGTCCGCGCCGCGCCGTTCGGATCAACCCGTACGCGTCGATTCGATCCCACCAATCCAAGATGGTCGGTTCCCGTTTCGGGAGGTCGGCCTTCATCGGGAAATCGGTCTTCGGAAGGTGGATCGTGCTCTTAAGTTCAATGTTCTGCGACACTTGGCACCCTTACGGCAAGCGGGTACTGTAACACACGCATCATGCGCATCTATCTCGATCACAATGCGACCTCGCCGCTTCGAATGGAAGCGCAAGCCGCGCTGCTTGCGGCGCTCGCAACACCCGCGGGCAACGCGTCATCGCTTCACGCGGAAGGACGCGCCGCGAGAGCGCTCCTCGACACCGCGCGCGCTCATGTGGCGGCGTTGGCCGGCGTTCCGCCGCGCGATGTGGTCTTCACGAGCGGGGGGACCGAGGCGATCGCCGCGGCGATTCGCGGCGTGATCGATCGCGCCGCTCCAACGCAGCGGCGCAGCGTGGTCGCCTCGATCGAGCACTCCGCGGTCCTCGATGCGGCGCGCGCGCTGGCGGCACGAGGCTTCGAAGTCGTCGAGGTGCCGTGCGACGTCTCCGGCCGCATCGACTCCGAGCGTTTCGCGGCAGAGCTCGACGATCGCACCGCGCTCGCCTGCCTCCAGGCGGCCAACAACGAGACGGGAGTCCTCCAGCCGGTCGCGGAGGTCGGCGCCGTGTGCCGGTCGGCCGGCGTTCCGTTCCTCGTCGATGCCGTTCAGGCCGCCGGAAAGATACCGATCGAACGCGACGGTTGGAGCGCCGATCTTCTCGCCGTTTCGGCGCACAAGCTGGGCGGGCCGCAGGGCGCCGGGGCGTTGATCGTGCGCCCCGGCCTCACGATGACGCCGCTTTTGGCCGGAGGCGCGCAGGAGCGCAGGCGCCGCGGGGGGACGGAAGCGGTCGCCGTTCTTTCGGCCTTCGGCGCGGCCTGCGCCGCCGCCCTCCGGGATCTTCACGAAGAGCCCGCGCGCCTTCTGGCCTTGCGCCTGCGTTTAGAGACCGCCTTCCGTGCGATGGCCCCCGAAGTTCGCATTCACGGCGGAGACGCCCCGCGCCTCGCCAACACCGTCAACGCTGCCTTTCCCGGCGTCTCCGGCGAGTCGCTCGTCATCGCGCTCGATCTTGCGGGGTTCGCCGTGTCGACCGGATCGGCCTGCGCCTCGGGGGCGGTCAGCCCTTCCCACGTGATCCGCGCGATGGGATACGGCGAAGACGATGCCCGCGGCGCTGTGCGCGTTTCGTTGGGTTGGAGCACGACCCGAGAAGACATCGAGCAGCTCCTTGCGGCGCTTCCTCCCCTTCTTGCACGCGCTACCATGGCGGGCCGATGACGACGCCTTTGACAGCCGTGGCGATGAGCGGAGGCGTCGACAGCTCCGTGGCGGCGGCGCTTCTAGCCCGCGAAGCGCGTCCGCTCGTCGGCTTCTCGATGCAGCTTATCGACCGGCTGGCCGGTGAAACCGAGCGGTACGGGCGGTGCTGCTCGCCGGACGATTTTCGCGATGCGCGTGCGGTCGCGGACCGTCTCGGGTTCCCGCACTACGTCCTCGACATGGAAGACGACTTCAGGCGCCAGGTCTTGGAGCCGTTCGCGGCGGACTACGCCGCAGGCCGCACGCCCTCCCCGTGCCTCCGCTGCAATACCTTCGTGAAGTTCGACGCGCTCTGGGAACGCGCGGCGTCCGTCGGCGCCACGTCGGTCGCGACGGGGCACTACGCGATCTTGGAGCGCGACGCCAGAAGCGGCCGCACGAGGCTTCGCGTTGCAGCCGATCCCGACAAGGACCAGTCGTACTTCCTGTTCGATCTCGCCGACGAGCAGCGTGCCCGTGCGGAGTTCCCGCTCGGCCGCATGACGAAAGCCGACGTACGCGCGCTGGCGCGCGAGCTCGCCTTGGCCACCGCAGAGAAGCCCGAGTCGATGGACCTTTGTTTCGTCACCGAAGGGGAGAGCTATCGCGACGTCCTCGGGCGGTCGGGCTTGGGGCCGGCGCCGACCGCCGGAGAGATCGTGGACACCAAGGGTCACGTGCTCGCAAAGCACGAGGGGATCGAGCAGTTCACGATCGGCCAGCGGCGGGGGCTGGGTCTTGCCACGGGGGAGAAGCTCTACGTGATCGGCCTCGACGCCCTAAGTTCCCGCGTCGTCGTCGGCGACGAGACCGAGCTCTACCGCGACTCCTGCACGATCGAGCGCGTGCGGTGGATCCCCTTCGAGCGCCCCTCAGGCAAGCAGCGTGCGACCGTGCGAATCCGCTCCAGCCACGCAGGAGCCGGAGCCTTGGTGAAAGACCGCGGCGACGGCACCGCCTCGATCCGCTTCGACGAGCCTCAGCGCGCCGTGACGCCGGGGCAAGCGGCCGTTTTCTACGACGGAGATCTGGTGCTCGGCGGAGGTTGGATCACCGCGTAGGCCGGTTGTCGCGAGCCTTGACCGGCGGCGCGCCGGGCCTAACTTCGCCTCTGACATATGACCTGGGATGACGCCGCTTTTCGAGAAGACTACCGCGCTCGGCTCAAGCACGTGCAGGCCAGCGGCGATGCCGAGGTCCAAGCTCAGGGGCAGGCGTTCCAAGCCGAGGCGGCCCGAGCGGGGGCGTCGAGCGGAGAGCTCTTCACGCAGCGCGCCGGGGCCGCCGCGGCCGCCACGCTTTCGGGATACGTCCGCGGCGCGCTCGACGCGTTCGATCAGACGCTCGCGGCCGTCGGGGCCGAGCTGGACGAGGCCGATCTGAACGCGCTTCGGGCGAGCCTCGAGCAGGAGATCGCGCGAAGGGCGAAGTCGCTTCCCGCGACGCTGCGAGACTTCACGAAGCCCGCGGCGCCTCCGGCCCTGCTGCGCGCGATCGTCGAACAGGCACCGATGAGGGCGCGTTTGCTCCTGACGGAGCGTTTGTCGGCGGCTCGCGACCGGGTGCGTACCGAGGTCCGTGCGCGCGAGGTGCCAGACCGCGCCATCTTCATCAGCCACGACGTCCGCGACGCAGCGCTGGCGGACGCCCTGAAGCTCGCGATCGCCGCAGCCGTCGGAGGCGACGTGGCCCTGTGCACGTCGTCCGAGCTTGCGGGCTTACGGACCGGACGCGACGGATCCGAGCGCGTGCGGGCCCAGCTCAAGAAGAACCGGATGACGCTCTGTTTGGTCACGCCGCATTCGATCGGCGACCCGTCGATTTGGTGGACGCTCGGTCTTGCGGAAGGCGCAGGAAAGCCGGCGTTCATGTTGCGGACCTTCGCGGTGAGCGTGGACGCGGCGCTCCCGCTCCGGACGGATCGGATCTTCGACCTCGCGCGGCGCGAGGATCTGGTACGGCTGCTGCAGGCGATCCAATCGGAGCTGAGGCGGCGCGCGAAAGATCTCGCGGAGTTGAACCTCGACGACGTGCTCCGCGAGACGGAGAGTTCGAGGGCGTCGTAGCGGCGCCGCCTTGCGCCGTCGTATCCACGCAGGGTAGAGTTCGGGCGCATCCATCGAGCGGGAATAGCTCAGTTGGTAGAGCATCAGCTTCCCAAGCTGAGGGTCGCGGGTTCGAATCCCGTTTCCCGCTCCAGAAAAAGTTCACCACCCGCAACGTCCACATTCGTCGTATATTCGGGCCACCTTGGGTGTCACTTCGGGGGGGGCCAGATGAAATTCGGATCGACGTCGCATCGTTACGCTCTCATTGCGCTCGTGCTGTTCTCATGCAGCTTCGGACGCGTGCTCGCAGCCGCATGTAGCCCGGGCCCCATCGGCACCGCCGGCCCCTGGGTCGACGGATCCAACGAGGCATGCTCGAATTTTCGTATCATCCTCGTGAATGCCGGGATCTTCGGTACGCTCGAGTACGACTCGACCGACGAGGGATGGGTCTTCGTCAATCTGACCCATCCCGATGAGTCGCGCTACCAGTCGGTCAGCGGATTGTGCAAAAGCAGCCAGGTGGCCTACAACGACAACACGGCGAATCACGATTCGCACGATCACGGCACCGACGTCGAGGTGGACGCGCAGTACCTCCACCTCCTCTCGAACATCAACGGGCCCAACAGCGGGAGCACCGTGGACAGCGTCGACGCCTTTTGCGATCCCACCAGCATCGAGCTCGAATGGGAGATCGGGACGTTCCCGGGCGAGCACGGCGCGACCGTCCAACAACGCACCTTTCCGAGGTGGGCTTGGCCGAGCGTCGGCGACCGCGTTTGGACCAACGGAGCCTGGATTTTCGATTGTGGCCACTCGAAGAACGTGTGCACGTTTAGAGACCCCACCTCCCAAATCTGCTTCCAAGAGGTCGCCTATTTCCACACCGAGATCCACCCGCCGCGGGC
>CAZUGP010000075.1:0-33118 GCA_964619965.1 uncultured Acidobacteriota bacterium | reverse complement strand
TGCGCACCTCCCCCATCACGAGCTCGCGGCGATCCTTGAACTGCTGTTCTCTCTCGGCGCTCTGGAATCCGAGCCTTCCGGACGTCCGCGCGACGTGTTGCGACCCGATGTTCGAGGTCATGATCACGATGGTGTTCTTGAAGTCCACCACCTCGCCGTAGGCGTCGGTGAGCATGCCGTCCTCCAGCACCTGGAGGAGGATGTTCAGGATGTCGGGGTGCGCCTTTTCGATCTCGTCGAGGAGGATCACGCTGTACGGCTTGCGCTTGATCCGCTCGGTCAGCTGACCGCCCTCCTCGTGGCCGACGTATCCCGGAGGCGAACCGATCATCTTGGCGATCGCGTGCTTCTCCATGTACTCCGACATGTCGAAGCGCAGGAGCGACTTCTCCGAGCCGAAGAGGAATTCCGCGAGCGTTCGCGCGACTTCCGTCTTTCCCACGCCCGTGGGGCCCAGAAAGATGAACGACCCGATCGGCCGGTTCGGGCTCTTGAGCCCCGCCCGCGAGCGACGGATCGCGCGGGCGAGCGCCGAGATCGATTCCGCCTGACCCACGATGCGTTGGTGAAGGTACCCCTCCATGTTGAGGAGCTTGTCCATCTCTTCCTGCGCCACCGACTGGATCGGAACGCCGGTCCACCGTGCGATGACCTCTTCGACATCCGCGCGCGTCACGTCGAGGATGCGGTTCGCCTCGTCCTCGTAACGCTGCTTGAGCTCCTCATGGCGCCGCCTCAGGGTGACTTCCTTGTCGTGGTAGGCGACCGCCTCGTCGAAGTCCTTGCGCGCCAGCGCGTTTTTCATTCCCTCGACCGCGCGCCTTAGATCTTGCTCGACCTTCTTGATCTCGCCGTAGGAGATCCGCTTGCCGAGCTTGACCCTTGCGCCGGCCTCGTCCAGAACGTCGATCGCCTTGTCGGGCAGGAACCGGTCCGTGATGTACCGATTCGACTGGTACACCGACGCTCGGATCGCCTCCTCCTCGAAGCGAACCCCGTGGAAACGCTCGTAGCGCTCCTTGACCCCCTCGAGGATCGCCATCGTCTCGACCTCGTCCGGCGGACGAATCGTGATCGGCTGGAAGCGCCGGACCAAAGCGCGGTCCTTCTCGATGTACTTGTGGTAGTCGCGTGGGGTCGTCGCGCCGATGCACTGCACTTCCCCTCGCGAAAGCGTCGGCTTGAGGATATTCGCTGCATCGAGCGAGCCCTCGGCCGAGCCCGCGCCGATGAGAGAGTGAATCTCGTCGATGAAGATCATCACGTCGTCCGCGGACGTGAGCTCGGAGATGATCCCCTTCAGGCGCTCCTCGAACTGACCGCGGTACTTGGTGCCGGCGACCACGAGCGACAGATCGAGCGCAAGGATGCGCTTGTTCAGAAGCGACGGCGGAACCTCCCCGTCCACGATCCGCGTCGCCAAACCCTCGACGATCGCGGTCTTCCCGACGCCGGGCTCGCCCAGCAGAACCGGGTTGTTCTTTCGCCGGCGCGAGAGAATCTGGACCACGCGCTCCAGCTCGACCTCGCGGCCGATCAAGGGATCGAAGACCCGGCGCTGCGCCATCTCCGAGAGGTCGCGCGCGAACTCGTTGAGGAACGGCGTTTCCTTCTTCTTCTTCGGGAGGGAGCGTCGTTTGTAGATGTTGACCGCGTCCTCCCGCACCGCGAACAGGCGCATGCCGCGTTCGGCGAGCATCCGACCGGCGACCGAGTCCTCGAGTCGCAGCAGGCCCAGCAGCAAGTGCTCCGTCCCGATATGCGGGTGCATCAAGCGCTCGGCTTCTTCCTCGCCGTACTGGAGCGCCTTTTTCGTCTCGTCGCTGAACGGGATCTCGACGGAGGTCGACAGCTTCTCGCGCGGCGGATTCCGTCTCTCGAGCTCGGCCTGCAGGAGGTCCATCGAGACGTTCGCGCGCGTGAAGAGCTCCCGCGTCGTCTCCTCCCCTTCCTTGAGGAGGCCGAGCAGGATGTGCTCGGTCCCTATGACCTTGCTCCCCTGCTGGCTGGCCTCGTAGCGCGCCAGGAAGAGGATCCTCTTGGCTTTCTCGGTGAACTTTTCAAACATCGCCAACCCCGCGCCGGGCGTTCCCGGGAAACCAAGTTCTACCGCACGCCGCTCTCTTTCGCTTCCCCACCGCTGAAGTATCTCAGCGCCTCGCCATCCGCCATCTCTCTCAGGCGTCCGTCCACGAGTCGTAGCATGCGATCGCACCCGTTGGCGACCCGGCCGCTGTGCGTCGCGACGACCAACGCGAATCCGCGCTCGTGCTGCAGCTCCCGCAACAGCCCGAAGACCGCGGCGCCGGTCGCCGGGTCAAGATTGCCCGTGGGCTCGTCCGCGAGCACCATCGCCGGTCCCGGGGCCACGGCCCGCGCGATGGCCACCCGCTGCTGCTCGCCTCCGGAGAGGGCCCCCGGGCGGTGGGTCAAACGGTTCGTGAGACCGAGCCGCATCAGCATCTCCTTGGCAGGCCCCGAGGGGTCTCCCAGCCGCCGCCCGATCCGGAACGGCATCTCGACGTTCTCGAGCGCCGTGAACTCCGGGAGGAGGTGGTGAAATTGGAATATAAAGCCCACCTGGCGATTGCGGTACTCGGCCAGATCGCCACCCCGCGGGGTGACCGTTTCGCGGCCGAGAAAGGCGACGGCCCCGGCGTCGGGGAGATCCAATCCGCCGAGTATGTGCAGGAGGGTCGACTTCCCCACACCGGAGTCGCCGACGATGGCAACGGCCTCCCCGGGCGCGACCTCGATGTCGAGTCCGCACAGCACCTCGAGTGTCCGTTCCCCGCTCTTGTAGCGCTTGACGAGAGAACGCGCCGCGAGCACGGGCTCATTCATGGCGGATCGCCTCGACCGGATGGAGTCGCGCCGCTTTCCACGCTGGGTAGATCGTCGCGCAGAAGGCGATGACGAGGGCCGACAACCCCACGGTCGCGATGTTTCCGGCTCTGTTCGCGAACGGCACGTACGCGATGAAGTAGACGTCCGGGTTGAGCTTCATGACGCGGTACGTGTCGAGCCCGTAGGCCGAGACCATGCCGAGCATCAGCCCGACCGAAGTTCCGACGAGGCCGATGACGATCCCCTGCAGCATGAAGACGGCGGCGATCCCGAGCGGCCGGGCCCCCATCGCGGTCAGAGTCCCGATCTCCCGCACCTTGTCGTTCACCATCAGAACCAATGTCGAGACGATATTGAGCGCTGCGACGACGACGATCAGCGCGATCGCGATGAAGAGGAAGAGCTTCTCCGTCTCGAAGGCCTTGAAGATCTCCTTGTTCTGCTCCAGGAGATCGAGCACGATGAAACGCTCTCCCATCGCACGCGTGACGGCGAGCTTCATCGCGCCGAGTCCGCGGGGATCCGTGAGTCGCAGCTCGATCCATGACGCTCGCCCCGGGGCATCGAGAAGGCGCCTCGCGACGTCCAAGGCGACGTAGGCCCGCTGGGCGTCCTGCGGGTAGGCCTCCGTCTTGACCGTGCCGGCGACCTCTAACACCAGGCTGCGCGGAATCGGGACGAACGGCGTGAGCCGGACCTTCGGGACCAGAACGCGCACCAGGTCGCCCGGGCGCACCGCCAGTCGCGAGGCCAAATCGGCGCCCAAGACGATTCTGGGGCGACCGTTCTCTCCGCGCCCCGTGAGCCCGGCCAACGGATCGCTCCCCGCCGACGAGCCGAAATCGACGACCTGGCCTTGCAACTCGGGCTCGACGCCCTGGATCTCCGCGTACGCAGGCGATCCGAAAGCGTCGTTCATGATCATCGCGGGCGAGAACAGGACAGGCGCAGCCGCCTGGACGCCGGGAATCGCGCGTGCCTTCGCCAGAACGCCGTCCGAATCGTCGAACCCGGACTCCGCTTGCTCGATGATCTGGAGGTGGGAGCTCCCACGGAGGATCCGCTGCCGCATGTCCTCTTCGAATCCAGTCATCAAGGCGAGGGCGATCACGAGCGCCGCGGTGCCGACGGCCACGCCGGCGACCGAGATCATCGTAATGACCGAAAGGAACGTCCGGCCCCGTTGCACCCGCAGATAGCGGACGGCCAGGAGGACTTCGTAGGGCACGTTCACGGCCGTTTCACAGGACCCCGGCGTCGACACCGGCCGCGATGGCCCGCGCGGCCGCGGTCGCCCCGGCCTCGGAGCCGAGCGCCCAGACGCGCAGCGTGGAACCGCCGACCTCGTCCACCCGCGCGACGAGAAGCCCGGAGCCTTCCGGCGCATCGAGTGTCGCACCGGTCGCCGCGTCGGCCGCGATCTCGATGCCGGGGGCGGCGCGCCACGCCGAGAGCGCCTCGGAGCGGCCGTGGCTCTTTAGATCGACGTGCGCGGCGACGGCATGCCCGAAGAACGACGGAACCAGCGCCTGCGATAATGCGAAGGGAAGTTCCGGGGCTCCGAGCAGCGCGAGGGATTCGCAAACAACGCGCATCGCAGCAGCGTCCTCGCCCAAGGGGAACAGGTGTTCCGGCAGTACGTTGAATGCCAGCTGGCGCCCGAAGACCTCGGTCGGGGTCGCCTCGAAACGCAGAAGATGCACGGTCTGCTCGCGAAGCTCCTCGAGACCGGCTTCGCCGAAATCGGAGGCGGGGCGCAAGACGAACGCCGAAACGCGCGTCAAGCCGATCGCGCGGTGAATCGGCGCCAAGAGGTCGACGAGCAACGTGGTCACGGCGTGCGGAACGGCGACGAGGCGAGTTTCCGTCGAAGGGGTCGACGCGCCGGCCAGGACCCCACCCGGGATCGATCCGGTGAGATCGACGACGAGCGTCCCCGAGGCCGCGGCCTTGGCCAGAGACGCGCCGTCGTGCCCGAGCTCGCATACGAACACCGCGTCGCAGGAAGCCAAATCCAGTTCTTCCGCCGCCTGAACCAGACGCGCCTCCCCGTCGTACTCGGAGAGCACCGCGACTTCGCGTTGATGCCCGAAGAGGGCCACGCGCCCCCCTGGAATCCCGTGGTCGGCGAGCGCGGCCTTCAGGTGCGCTCCCGCGGGGCTCGCCGCACCGAGCACCGCGATGCGTCCGGAGGCCCGATCAACGGTTCGACGCGCCATCGACGACCTCCTCGGCCGAAGCGCCGCCGTGATCGGCGCCCTCACCCCAGCGCCCCCGTGTGAGCCAACCGGCGAACCAGGTCGCCGGTCCCAACAGGAGATAGAGGCCCGCGATCGCCATCAGCGAGCGTGGGTGGACGAGGACCGCCACGAGCACGAGCACGATCGCAACGACCGAGAGGTACGACCTGGGGCTCTTGAGGTCGAGGCTCTTGAACGACCGATAGCGAACGTGCGACACCATGAGCAGCGCCGCTGCGGCGACGAGCATGCCGATCAGCACGGAGAATCCCAGCTGCGTGGGCGGATCCGGGAATGCGAACGCGACGCTCGCGATGGCCCCCGCCGCGGCAGGCGATGGGAGCCCCGCGAAGAACCGCTTGTCCGACGACCCGTGCTGGATGTTGAACCGCGCGAGGCGGGTAGCCGCGCAGGCCACGAAGAGGAACGCGATCAGCCAGCCGACGCGATGAAACGGCTGCAGCACCCACTCGTACGCCAGAAACGCCGGCGCGATGCCGAACGAGGAAATGTCGGCCATGGAGTCGAACTCGACGCCGAATTCCGACGTCGTTCCGGTGAGCCGAGCGATGCGACCGTCAAGTCCGTCGAGAACTCCGGCGGCGATGATGAGGAGCGCTGCGATTTCGTAGTGCCCGCGCGACGACTCGATGAGACTGAAGAAACCGCAGCACAAGTTTCCCGTCGTGAACGACGTGGGCAGCAGGTAGATGCCGCGGCGAAGCTTGCGTCGGCCGGTCATCAAAACGTCCTCATGGTGGAGACCGGCACTATATCGGAGAAGGGACGGGCGCTCTACGCGGACGCACGCCCAGAGCGCGCGACCACGGTCTCGCCCGCAACAACCCGATCCCCGACGCGCACCGAAGGCGTAGCGCCCGGGGGGAGGTCGAGATCGACGCGCGAGCCGAAACGGATGATCCCAACCCGCTCTCCCGATCGCAGCCTCTGGCCCACGGCTACCCGGCAGACGATGCGGCGGGCCACCAACCCGGCCACCAACACGAAGCGCACAGACGCCCCGTCTTGCGGTTGAACGACGATCGTCGTGCGCTCGTTCTGCTCAGAGGACTCGTCCTTCATCGCGGCGAGGAATCGGCCGGGCTCGTGCCCCACGCTCATCACGCTCCCCGCGACGGGACTGCGACACACGTGCACATCGAGGACGTTCATGAAGACCGAGACGCGCCCTTTGTCAGCCCGGACGATTCTCCCATCGGCCGGACTGAAGAACGCGCCGGGATCCTCGGGCGTACGCCGCTCCGGATCGCGAAAGAAGTTCAGGGTGAAGACCAGAAGGACGGCGGCGAGCGCCGCCATCAAGGGCGCGGGCCAAAGGAGGACGAGCACGAACGCGCCGAGCCCGAACACGAAAGGCAACCCGGCGCGATCCAACGTCATCCCCATCGTCCCGCGAGTTCCGGCCGGGCAGCCAAGATCGACTCGATCTCGTCCTTCACCTTGAGCTTGAGCTTCTTGAGCGTCGATTCCTCGAACTGCTCGGGCTCCGTCGGAAACCGCCTCCCCGCCAGTGCGGCGAGCCGCATGTCCAGCTCACGATGCTTGAGGGAGAGCCGGCGCAGATTGACCTCTTCCTTGCTCGGGTTCATGCGGTTCCTCCTCCGGGTATCGAGGGTTGACGGAACGCGATCGCCGTTGCGCGGCGCGTTCTGAGGATTGTGGAGATTCCATGCATCGAACACCTCAACTATAAGCGTGCTGCCCTAGGGGGGCCACGGCGCTTCAGCCGGGTGCGAGAACGCACGCCAGCACGAGCGCGTCCTCCCCCGTGTCCGCGTAGTACGCTCGGCGGAACCCGACGGCGTCGAATCCGAACGCTTCGTAGAGCGCGCGGGCCGGCGCGTTGGACGGGCGGACTTCGAGAGTCGCGCGGCGGCACCCTCGGGTCCGCGCCCCCTCGATGAGATGTGCCAGCAGCGCGCTGCCGATTCCCCCCCGCCGCAGGGAGGAATCGACGGCGAGGTCGTTGATCATCAGCTCATCGGCGACGACGTACGCGCATGCGAACGCCGCCACGGTCCCGTTCGCCCGCGCGACGAGATTCCAGGCCAATGGATTGTTCTCGATCTCGTGCAAGAAATTGGCTTCGCTCCACGGGCTCGTGAACGACATCCGCTCGATGGCGAGCACACGGGGCAGATCGGTGACCGTCATCGGCTCGATGGCGACCGGATAGTCCGTCAACGGAGCTTGGTCTCCGCGTCCGCCGGCCGGACGTAGAGAGGGCTCAGCTCTTTCGAGTCGACGGTACCCGACAAGACCTTTGCGAGCGCGATGCGACCCGCCGCAGCGGCTACGGAGGTCGGCGCCCATCCGATCGGGCCGGCATACCCCGCTTCGCGCAGGCGCGCTTCGTGGATGCGCGCGCCGTTCCCGAAGACGACGACATCGACACCGCGCTCGATGGCGAGCGCAGGATCGCCGACCCAGACGGGCCGGAGCTCGCTGGGCGGGCTCCCGCCCGGGCTGAACCGTCCGCCGTACACCTCGCCACGCCCGGCGTCCAGAAGCGGCACGCGATCGGAGCCGGCCGGACCGTGCGCTTCCGCCATCGCGTGGAGCGTTCCAACCCCTACGCAAGGACGCTCAGCGGCGAGCGCGAACCCACTCATCAATCCGAGCGCAACGCGAATGCCCGTGAACGACCCCGGCCCGCGCACCGCGGCGTAGGCGTCGAGCGAGGTCTTTGGCCACGCCACGGTTGCAAGCAGCCCTTGGACCAAGGGGAGAAGACGAGCCGCGTGCGAGTCCTCGACGTGAACGCCGATTTCCGCCACCAGTTGCGGCTCTCCTTCGTGGGCCTCGAGCAGGGCAGCCCCACCCCACCACGTCGAAGCGTCGATGGCGAGCAGCCGCATCAGACCGGCTCTGTGGGACGCTCCGGTCCGGCGTTCTCGAGGAACGTGAGGAGGTCTTGCTCGCCTTTCCCCGCGTCGAGATCGAACGCGACGCCGACCTCGAATCGGTCATTCTCACCCGACGGCGTCTCCTCGAGCCTCACGACGCGCCCGCGAAGCGTCAGCACACGCTGCGGTGCGTCGCGGCCTCCGCTCTCGAGCCGGATCTCGATTTCCTCACCGACCTCGATGGGCTCGGGACTCGCAAAAAGCAGACCGTTTCGGCTGAGGTTGCGCACGCGCCCCGCTCCTGCGTCCCTCGGAGCAAGCACCTCGATCTCGCAGCGCCGCGTCTGGAGATCGAAGCGCAGAAATTTTCGGCGCTCAGGGCTGTACACAAGCACCGCGTTCTTGCCGGAGCCTTTCGCCTGATACAGCGCTTGGGCCGCGCAGGCGACCAGCGCCTCGGCGTCCATCCCATCCTCGGGATACGCGGCGACGCCTCCGGACACGGTCACCTCGGCGGGCTTCCCGCCGGCTTCGCGTCTGCGGAAATGGGTCTCGACCTCGCGGCGAAAGCGCTCCGCCACGAGGAACGCGCCGTTCCTATCGGTCTGCGGAAGGAGCACCGCCAATTCGTCTTCTCCGGGGCGCGCGGCAAGGTCGATGTCGCGGATCTTGTTGCCCAAGAGCATCGCCGCCTCGCGCAGCAAACGATCCGCCACGAGCCGTCCGACGCGGACGTTCACGTCGCCGAATCGGTCCAGATCGAAAAGCGCGATGGCGACCGCATGCCCGTAGCGCCGCGCGCGGCGGAGCTCCCCCTGGAGGGCGACGCGGAAGGCGCGGTCCCCCGCGAGGCCGGTCAACGGGTCGTCGTCGATTCGCGGTGAGGTCTCCTCCATCGCGACGTCGATCAACGTCGGACTGACGAGTCGCCGGTTCACGTGCATGAAGTAGTCGAGGACGGCGACGCGAAGGCCGGCGTCCCGCCCAAGCGCCAAAGAGAGGCCGTGGCGGTGCGCCAGGATCCCTTCCCAGTGCTCGCGGGCAGCGGCCTCGTCGAAGGCGAGTTGCGTGAGAATCAGGATCAGCGCGGCGTGCGCTCCGATTCCCGATTCCTTGGTGAGCGCGTCGAGCCGCGCGAGCAGCCGCTCCGTGTTCCGGGTGTCCTCGGCCAACAACTGAAGGAGCTGCTCTTTGAGCTGCGACGCCTCCTCGCGCGTGATCACCGGTGAACTCCCCGGAGGCCGCGGGATCCCGGCCGCGACAGCGAAACGTGCGCCATCCACTGGTCTTCCGGGATCGGATCGTCGAATGCGATTCCAAACTGCGCGGCCGTGGGATGGACGGGGTCGGCGGCGACGCGCACGACGTGACCGGAAAGACCGAGTACAGGGTCGAGGTTGAGGGCGCCGCTCCGCTCAAACCGAAGGGAGACTCGATCGGTCACCAAGAGCCCCGTTTCCGTGACGAGAAGCGTCCCGGTCCGGCTGAGATTCAGAGCGCGCGCCTCATCCCCGTTCGCGCGCGCGATCCGCACCGCGGTCCCCGATTTCACGGGGAATCTCAGAGCGGCCCGCTTCTCGCGATAGTGGACGCAGACGCGATTCCTCCCCGCGTGCTTCGCGCCGTACAGCGCCTCATCGGCACGCGCGACGAGCTCGCCTGCGTGAAGACCGTCCTCCGGAAAGGAGGCGAGTCCGGCGGAGATCGTCATGGGAATGTCGTGCCCGTCGAGGGGACGGCTCTCGAACGCGTGCTGCACGCGTCGCCTGATCCGCTCGGCAACCGCGTACCCGCCCTCGCGCGAGGTCTCGGGAAGTACGACGGCGAACTCCTCGCCGCCGAACCGGCACGCCGCATCGGCGTCGCGAACGGCGTGGCGAACGATTCCCCCGATCCTCTCCAGAACGAGGTCGCCGAGCATGTGGCCGTGCGAGTCGTTGACTTCCTTGAAGTGATCCAGATCGAGCATCAGGACGGTCACCGGCCAGAGATAACGGCGGCTTCGGCGAATTTCAGCGTCCAGGTGCTCCTGAAAGACACGCCGGTTCGCGAGCCCCGTGAGTGAGTCCGTGCGGGCCGACCGTTCCGTCTCTTCAAATTCCTCCATTTCGACGATCTTCGGGTTCTCGTAGCGTCGCTCGACGTTGGAGAGATAGTCCATCGCAGCGACCCGCAGGCCCGGGTCGCGCCCCAGATCGCGCGTCAGGGATTGCCGGTGGCCGAGGACGCGCTGTAACAGCAGCTCGGCCTCCGCATCGTCCACCTTGAGGTGGAAAAGGAACCGGACCGTGGAGGCGAAAACAGGCGTGTTCTCGAGGTCGCTGAAGGACCGGAGACGTGAAACCCACCGGCCGGGGTCCGGATGATCGTCCGAAAGGAGGCGCATCAGCTTGCTGCGGGCCCGGTCCCCCAGCCGCGACGCCACCACGCCTCGTCCCCCTCGTGGCCGCCGTTTCGGCGGCTGCGCAACCCGCGACGGATCGTAACACGCTGGCGGTTCGACGAGGTAGGCTCCCACCGGGCTGCGGGCTCCGAGAATTCGCGCGTTCCGGAGAACCTTTAGTGCATCGGCGCGTATTAACGGGCACTATGGAGCCGATGGGCAAGCGGTTCACAGCTACGGGTGCCGTTCGAAGCTCTCCCTCTGAGTTAGCGGCGTTTCCCGACGAGCGCTTGGTCGACGAGACCTTGGCCGGCGATCGCGACGCTTTCGGAGAGTTGGTTCTTCGTCATCAACGGGGACTCGTGAACTACATCTTTCGGCTCGTGGGCTCTCGCGATGTCGCGACCGACTTGTCGCAGGAGGTCTTCCTCAAGGTCTTCGTCTCGCTCGAGACGTTCGATCCGCGCTATCGGTTCACGACATGGCTCTACCGCATCGCGTCCAACAGCGCGATCGATCATCTGCGCCGTAGGCAGCCTCGAACGCTGTCCCTCAGCCAACCCGCCTCCGCTGAGGAGGGCCCTGCGGCTCCGGTCATCGCGGGGACCGATCCGTCCCCCGATGACGTCTTGCGCGGGCGTGAGCTCGAGAGCCGGATCGGAAAGGCGATCGGCGATCTGCCCGTCGGCTATCGCCAGCTGATTCTCTTGCGCCACCGCCAGAACTGTCGCTACGACGAGATCGCTCGGATTACGCGGTTGCCCCTAGGAACCGTGAAGAACCGAATTTTTCGAGCGCGAGAGATCCTGCGGGCACGGTTGGCCGATCTCCTCGGCCCGGAGTCGCTGCGATGAGAGGCTGCCGCGGTATCCGACCGTGGATCGTTCGCTCGGTGGATGGTGACCTCCAGCCCCGCGAGGCGCTCGGCCTCGCCCGGCATGTCGCAACGTGCACGGCGTGCCGCATCGTTCTTGCCCGCGAATCGCGCCTCGCCTGCATGCTGGACGAGGCGGACGACGCCTTCAGCGTGGACGAGTCTTTTTTCGGAGCCGTCATGGCCTCGCTTCCGGAACGTCCGCTACCCCCCGGTCTGCCGAGCTCGCGAAGGGCGCGCTGGCGTCGCGGGCTCCGCCTCGCCACTTTGGGGTCGGTCGCGGTACTCGGCGCCGGCCTCGCTGCGCGCGTGCTGCCGTCTTTGCGCCTGGACGTGGCGACGCCGGCGATGCCGCGTTTCACACCGGACGACACGGACGGTTGGATCTCCTTCGTCGGATCGGCTGCGCAGTGGATTCGGATGACCGCACAGTCTTGCGCCTGGACCGGTTCTTTCGGAACGTGGGGTCCCTGGACGATCGGAGCTCTCTCGCTTTCCGCGGCTCTTGTCGGTGCGGCCACCTTGATTGCCCTGTCGGGCGCGCTCGCCTGGGCGACCCGCACCGGCTCCCGCGCTTCCTGACCGGCCGGTCAGGCGATCCGGCTGCGCAACGTCTCGGCGGGGACCCCGGCGCGACGCGCTGCCGCATCGACATCGCCTTGCGCCTCCCGCAACGCACGACGCAAGAAGTACCGCGAAAACGCCGCGAGCCCTTCCTCAAGCGTGGGAAAAGACGCGTAGAGGTCCTCCGACGCGAGGCCCGCGCCGCCAAGCTCCGAAGGCAGGTCGGAAACCTGGATGTCGTCGCCAGGGGCGAGGAGGAGCGCGCGCTCCACGACGTTGCGTAACGCTCGGACATTGCCCGGCCAATCATGGCGGCCGAGAACAGCCAGCGCACCGGGGGAGAACCGTTTCTCCGTACGGCCGTACTCCCGAGCGAGATCGCTGAGGAATCGCGCCGCAAGAAACGCGATGTCCTCCCGTCTGACGCGAAGCGGGGCCGTCGTGATCCTCACGATGTCGACGCGCTCGCGCAGGGGAGATTTGAGCCCCACGGGGTCCGTCGCGGCGGTTGCGATCACGCGGACGTCGGGATGTCCCGACAGCCACGAAGCGATGGGCGCCTGGAGGTCGCCCGGCAACGCGTCGACCTCCTCGAGGAAGAGCGAGCCACCCTCCGCGAGCGCGAGGCGTCCACGTCCCGCGTCCGATCCGAACAGGACAGCGACGCCGCCTTCTCCCGCCAGCGCCCCGCAGGATACTTGGACGAAGGCCTGATCGGCGCGCCGGCTCGCGGTATGAACGTGGCGCGCGACCGTACCGCGGCCGGAGCCCGCCTCGCCGCAGACCAAAACCGGCGCCTCCGAGGCGGCCGCGACGGCCGCCTCGCGCCTTACCCTTTGGATGGCCTCGCTGTCACCCAAGATCTCCGTGTCCCGCGCCAGCTGGTCGAGCAGCGATCGATTTCGTTTCTCGAGACGACGTTGGCGGAGAGCGTTCCGCAGCACGAGCAGGGTCTTCTCCAGCGAGAGCGGCTTCTCGACGAAATCGAACGCGCCGAGCTTCGTCGCCTTGACCGCGGTCTCGATCGTGCCGTGACCCGAGATCATGACCACTTCCGCGTCGACCCCATGCGCCTTCAGCTGGGACAATGTCTCTATGCCGTCGATGCCGGGAAGCCAGACGTCGAGCAGGAGGGCGTCGAACGCCCCGCCTTTCGCGGCGGCCACGCCGTCCTCGCCCGTCCCGACCGCCGCAACGCCGTAGCCTTCGTCCTTCAAAATCGCCTCGAGCGTCGAGCGAACTCCCGGCTCGTCGTCGACGACCAAGATCGATTCACGAGTCATCGCGTCCTCCGGTCCCTTGCGGCGCGTCGGCCGGGGCCTCGTCCGGTACGCGGTCGCCCGGGATTTCGATAATGAACCGCGCTCCACCGCCCACATTGTCCTCGACACGAATCGACCCGCGATGCTCGATGACGATGCGTTGCACGATCGCGAGCCCGAGACCGGTCCCTCGAGGCTTGGTGGAGAAATAGGGAGTGAACACTTTTTCGCGCTGCGCCGCCTCGATTCCGGGCCCTCGGTCGGCAACCTCGACGCTGAGCGACCCGGGTCCAGACCAGGGGCGCGCCACGATTTCGATGGTCCCGACGCCCCGAACCGCCGCCACGGCATTGTCGATCAGATTGATGAGCGCCCGGCGCATTTGCTCCGGATCGACGCGCACGACCCCCAATCCGGCATCGACGCGGACGTCCCAGACGACCCCCTGGTGCACGCCGTAAAGCGCGACCACCGACCGGACGATCTCGCCGAAATCCACCCGCGCGGGCGACGGCGCGGGCATTCGGGCGTAGAGCGAGAATTCGTCCACCAGCGACTTCAGCCCGGTCACTTCCCGCTCGATCGTCGCGGTCGCATCGAGCACGACCTCACCCAGATCCGCCGCATTCTCGAGCCACTTCTTCCGGAGACGCTGCGCGGCGAGTTGGATCGGCGTGAGGGGGTTTTTGATCTCGTGGGCGACCCGGCGCGCCACTTCACGCCACGCCGCTAGGCGCTGCGCTTCCAGAAGGTCGGTGAGATCCTCGACCATGACGAGCGTCCCGGGATCGTCTCCTTGCACGCCGCGCAACGGCGATACGTGGACCGACACCGAAATCGACCCGCCGCCCCGATCGAGGACCAACTGGCGCCGTTCATCGCGGCCGCCGCGCAACGCCGCGTCGTCGAGCAGACGCGCGAGCGGATCGAGACCCGCATCTTCGAGGGCCGCGCGGAGATGGTCTCCCGGCTTGACGGGAAGCCTCAGCATGGCGCCGACGGCGGGGTTTGCCGTCGTGACCCGCCCGGCCCGATCGACGGAGAGAACCGCCGTCCCGAGCTGCGCCACCAGGGTCTCGATGTAACGACGCCGCTCGTCGAGCGCCTGGTTGCTGCGGCGCAGATCCACCGTGCTACGCGTGATCACTTCGCGGCTCTCCTGCAGCTGCCCGGCCATGTCGTTGAACGCGTCGACAAGCTGGCCTACCTCGTCGCCGACGTTCGTGAGAACGCGCACGCCGAGGTTCCCTGCGGAGATCTCCCGGGAGGCCGCGGCCATTTGCTCGAGCGGAACGGTGATCCTGCGCGAAACGTAGAACCCGATCCACGACGCCACGAAGACGATCGCGAGACCGACCAACGCGATGATCGAGTAGTAGAGGCGAAGCGCCTCGCGGCGCTCCGCACGAAATGAGGCATAGGCGCGATCCGCGACGTCGATCTTCTCCAACCGGTTCTTGAGGTCGGAGCGAACGACCACCCCCGCGACGGCGGCCCCACGCCCCGGGGAACCCGGATCGACGGGTGCCGCGCCGACGAGCAGGACCACGTCGCCGGACGGCTCCTGGTCGAAGACTGGAGTTCCGGAGCGCGCGGCGACCTCGCCCGCGCGACGTACCGCGCGGCGGGCCACCTCACGCGTCAGACCCAGCGGGCCGGAACCATCGGCCAGGTCGGTGAAGTTGGTGCGCTCGTCGAGGACGAATCCTGCGACATCGAACCCCTCGCGTTGCCGCCACTGAATGGTGGCGACGCGCCGTACGTCTTCCGAGGCGGTGGCAGGAACGGCCGATAGCTCCATGGCCAGAAACTTGGCGTGATCGATAAGACGCGACTCTTCGCGCCGTCCCGCCTCCTTGACGATCTCCTTGGCATCCCGTATGACTTCTTCGACGGGCAGGCGGATCAACCCCTCCACGGTCGTCTTGATGAAGGCACCGGCTCCGAACGAAAGCAGAAACGCGGGCAAAAGCACGAGCGCGAGGAAGAAGAAAACCAGTTTCGTCCGAAGACGCGCGCCGAGCACACCCCGCTTGCGGTCGACGATCAGGCGAACGAGATTCCTGATGAGGATTCCCACGAACGCCAGGGCGAGGACGATGATCGCCAGCGTCAGCAGGGTCAAGAGCGCTCCACTCGTCGCGATCTTCGGGCCGGCTTCGGCGACACGGATGCTCGACCAGTAGAACGCCCAAAGCGCCCCCAGGGAGAGGACGCCGAATGCAGACCACTGGATCGTGCGCCGGACCCGGCTCAACCCGATCTCCCCGTCACGGCGCCGGGCTCTCGCCCGCGGCCTCGGCCCAAGGTGCGAGGTACCAGGCGTCCTCGGAGTCAGCGATGGCGCGGGTCAGACGCGCGTGCAGGTCATGGCCCGCGCGATAGGCGACGACGTGGCCGCGTAGGGGTCTTCCCAGGAGGGAGAGATCGCCCGTCAAGTCGAGCATCTTGTGGCGCACGAATTCATCCGCGAAACGGAGCGGCGGATTGAGGAGACCCGCGTCCCCGACCACGACCGCGTTGTCGAGGGATCCCCCCCTGGCAAGCCCGCGCTCCCTGAGCGCCGCGACCTCGTGCTCGAACGTGAAGGTCCTCGCGGGCGCGATCTTTTCCACGAACTGATCGACGCGCCAGAGCGACGCGGTCAGTTCCTGGTAGCCCAAAGCCGGGTGATCGAAGTCGATCGCGTAGGTGACGCGGTACTCCGGGCAGGGGTGCACAGAGATTCGCTTGTCCTCGTGCGTGACGGTGACGGGCTTTGTGACGTGAAGGTACTGCCGGACGACGTCGTGATCCTGGAACCCCGCGGCGAGGATCGCCTCGACGAATGGCTTGGATGAGCCGTCGAAGATCGGCGCTTCCGCTCCATCGATCTCGATGTCGAGGTCGTCGACCTGCAGTGCATACAGCGCCGCCATCAGGTGCTCGATCGTGCTCACCGTGGCGCCATCCTTTTGGAGCACCGTGGCGTAAAAGCTCGGCCCGACGTTTTCGATGAGTGCGGGGATCCTCGCGCCGCCAAGATCGGTGCGCACAAACACGATCCCGGAGTTCGGCGGCGCGGGCGCAAGGCGCAAGCGTACGACCGCTCCGGAGTGAAGCCCGACGCCCGCAAGGACCCGGTCCGAGGCGAGAGTTCGTCTCTTTTTCATCGGCTCTCCGTTGACCGCGTCGCCTGCATCATGGTACAAGAGCGCACTCTCCGGGGTGGCCTGAGCCCGGGTCCAATAAACTTTGAGCCGCGAAGACCATAGGTCCCGCCCCGAGCCGCCCCCTCGGCGTTCCGGACAGCGAGCCTCCCGTCGCATGAAGATCGCGACCGGGACCCCTGTGTCGCCCGCCAGCCTCACGGTGGCGGCCGACGCGGTTTTGTTTCTCGAAGAGGGTGTCGCCCGGTTCGAGAATGGAGACATCGCCGGCGCGATCTCGGCGTGGACGCAGGCGGTCGCAACCGATCCGACGCTCGTCGAAGGCTGGTTCGATCTCGGCAACGCCTACGCCGACTCCTTGGACTTCGACGCGTCGGTGCGGTGCTATCGAACGGCCATCCATCTGCAGCCGGACGTCCATCAGGCCTGGTACAATCTCGGCTTCGCTTGCGCGGGGAGGGGCGATCAAGTCGCGGCGACCGAGGCGTACCGCCGCGCCGCGGAGCTCAACCCCAATGACTACGAGACCTGGTACAACCTCGGCAACGCGTACCTCGAGCTGGGACGCCTCGTCGACGCCGTAGCCGCGTACCGGACGTCCCTCGACCACAATGACGGCGATGACGAGGTCTGGAACAACCTCGGAAACGCGCTGGTGCAATTGGAGCGCGGCCGTGAGGCGGATCACTGTTTCCGCCGCGCGCTGGAGCTCAACCCTGCCTACGATCTGAGTTGGAACAACCTCGGCAACGTGCTCGAGGAATCGGGTGCTTTGACCGAAGCTCAGCATGCCTACGAGAAGGCGGTCGAGTTGGTCCCGGACCAAGCAACGTATCGGTTGAACCTCGCCTCGGTGCTCGCGCGCCTTGGCCATGCCGAGCATGCAGTCTTGCAGCTGGCGCGTGCCGTCGAGCTCGCTCCGGAGATTCTCAGCCTGCTCCCCGGCTTTGCGGAATTCGCTACGCTGCTCGACCATCCCTTGCTTCTTCCGGCCGACGACTAGCGGGTGACGGCCCGCCCGAGGTGAAAGACGATGAGCCGCGAGACCGCGACGTTCGAGACGCTCGACCGCAAGATGGCCGAGTTGGCGAGCTTCCTCTCCCCGTCCGAGATCTTCAGGGCCCTCTTGGAGGGTACCGTCGTCGGCGCACCCCGTGCCGCGGTCTTCCTCATGCGAGACGGGCGCTGGAAGGGCTGGAGCTCGATCGGCTACTCGCCTGCCGCTGCGCAATCCCAAAGGCAGGCGACGGCGCCCGCCGATTCCGGCTGGCTCGCGGCACTGGCCGCCGAGGAAGACGTGCGTTGGCGGTCGCTCACCTCCGGCGAAAGCGTTCCGGACTTTGGTCAGCCGCACTCATCCGAAGCGGTGGGGCTGCCGGTGCGGGTCGGGGGCAAGGCGGTCGCAATCCTCATCGCCGAGCGTCGTGCGGTGGAGGATCCGTGGTCGCCGGCGGCGCTGGCGATTCTCTGTCAGGCCGCGCGCCTGCGGCTCGAGCTCGATCTCGCCTGGCGCCGTCTCAAGACCCAGGCCGCCGCACCCGCCGTCCCGGGACCGACGCCGCCAAGGACGAGCGAGTCGGCGCCCAGAGCGAGCCATCCCGAAGAAGCCCCGGCCGACACGACAGCGTCGTCCTCGACCGATCTAGCGCCCTGGAGCGGCGTGGCCGCCGGCGCTGCCGACGCGGATCCGCGTCGAGAGGAGGCTCGCCGTTACGCTCGTCTGGTCGCCACAGACATCCGGCTCTACAACGAAGAGGCGGTGGTCGTGGGAAGGCGTCAGCGCGATCTGGCCCGCCGCCTCGGCGACCAGTTTCAGCGGGGCCGTGACGCGTTCTCGCACCGCTTTCCGGATCTCGGGCCCGACGGGATGAAATTGCTGGACGACGCTTACGTCCAGGTCCTCGCGGGCGGCGACGCCTCGCTGATCTAGAGGTCCGGCGCCGTCCCGGCATTGGACACCGCATGCGCCGCACCCTCGCCATCATCGCCGCGCTCATCCTGCTCGCCGCAACCGCGATCGTGGCGGTCCGGCTCGCGAAGCGCACGATCCGCTGGAACGACGCTCGCACGATGCCGCCGCCGCTGGCGGCCGCGGTACGCGCCTACGCCAAGGGTGATGCGACCGCCGGGCTCCTGTCGGTGCGCACCTCGCTTCGGCGCTATCGAGCCCCGGCGTGGGAGACGCGCGCGCGGGTCCTCGCGGCGGTCCACCTGGCGCGCGATGGAAGGGACCGCGAGATCATCGACTTCCTCCCGAAGAACGTCTCTCCGGAAGACCCGCTCGCGGCGCACTCGACGTACCTGCGCGCACGCTCCTACCTCGCCCGCGGCGCGACCGATCAGGCCGTCGACCTCGCGACACGCGCAGCATCGTACCCGGACTTTCCTGCAGCGGACGAAGCGCGATTGACCCGCGCGCAGGCACTCGAGGCGGGCGGCGCTTGGCGCGAAGCGATCCGAGGCTTGGACGATGCGCGCAACGCGGCCGCCTCGATAGAAGCAAGTCGCATCGCCGCGGCACACGGCGACTCCGAGGGTGCCCGCCGCCGGCTTGTCGGCGCGCTCCTCGACACGACGGTGGACGGCGATGCCGAACGACTGCGCGAGGCGGTCGAGGGGCTGCTCCCCGATGCGAACGGACGGCTTTCTTCGGTTGAGCGTCCGCGACTCGTCGATTGCGCCAGACGCTGGCTCGAGGACGGCCGCGCGAAAACTGCCGTCGATCTGCTGCGTTTCGTTCGACCCGCCGGCGTGCCATCCGCCGCGACAGGTGCCGAGGCTTTGATCGAGGCTGAGGCCCTCCTCAAGCTCGGGCGCGTCGGTGAGATGGCGGCGCTGCTCACAAGAGCCCGCCAAGCCGATGCGGGGCTCGAAGACGGCGCGCGCTATCTGGAGGCGCGCCGCGCCGCATTCACGGGAAACGTCGCCGCCTATCGCATGGGACTCCAAGCGCTCGCGCGTCGTCCGGCGTCACCCTGGCGGGAGCGCGCCCTTCTCGACCTCGCGCGGGCCGGCGAAGGCGCCCCCAACGTCAGAACACTGGACGCGTACCGGCGCTACCGACTGGCCGCGGGCACGCGCGCCGATCCCTTGGCTCTCCTGCGGGAGGGGTGGGCGGCCTATGATCTCGGACGTTACACGGACGCCGATGCCGCGTTCGCGCGGGCCCTTGCACGATCGGATGCCCCCGATGGTGTCAGGGTCACGGCGACGTATTGGAGGGCGCGCATCGCCGACGCCGCGGGTCGCTCTGCAGAGGCCCGCGCGAGCTACGCGAGCATCGCGGACACATTCGAGAACCACTACTACGGCGCCCTCGCCGCCAAACGGTTGGGCCGTCCCCTTCCCGCCGCTCCCGCCGACGTGCAGCGGGTCACTGATACTTCATCTCTCGGAATCCCGGGACGATGGCTCGTCACGGCCCGTGCGCTCGTCTCCGTCGGGCTCTGGGACGAGGCGGCGCCGTGCTATCGCACGGCGGTCCGCGGCGCCGGCGCCAGCGGTCCCGCGGTCGCTCTTGAAGCTGCGGTCGTAGCGAGCGCCGAGGCGGCGCTCGCTGACGCCATCGGCTTGGCGCAAGACGCCACCGGTGATCGCGACCGTACCCCGGTGCGGAACATCCCCCGCGGCCTGTGGCGGCTACTGTACCCCGCCGCGTCCGCCGAGGCGTTGACAAGCGCCGCGCGAGGGGCGGGTCTCGATCCGAATCTCGTCGCGGCCGTCGCCCTGCAAGAGAGCGCGTTCAATCCGCTCGCGGTCTCGTCGGCAGGGGCGCGAGGGCTGCTTCAGATCATGCCGTCGGTCGGGGCGGAATTGGCGCGATCGGCTGGAATTCCGCGGTTTGCGCCGGCCGACCTTTTCGACCCGGTGATCAACCTGAGGCTCGGTTGCAGTCACCTGAGCGATTACCGGCGCCGCCTCGGTTCGACCCCGCGGGCGCTTGCCGCCTACAACGGGGGCCCTTCACGGGTTGCGCGTTGGAGCCTTCCCGTGGGACGGGATGACGACGAGCGCTTCGTGGAGCGGATCCCGATCCCCGAGACGCGACTTTACGTCAAGCGTGTGCTCGCGGGCGCCCGCATGTACACGATCGCGTGGCCCAACGGGCTGGGCGAATAGGGGAAACAGTCTTTTCTTCTCCTGCTGACAAGGCTCCCCGGATACCGCTTTGTCAGAAGAAAAGACTGTGTCCCCTATTCGCCTGGATCGCGTTTCATGACGCGATCGCGGACACGTCGAAGGCGGGCCTTCAACGCCTCGAGCACGCGGCGCGCAAGTGCGCTGTGGCTGCTCAAGATCGCGAGCCCCGCGAGGATCAGGAGAATCCCCTGGAGCCCGGGGAGCACCAGGCCCGCGAGCCCCAGAAGGAGCAAGGAGACACCGGCAATCCAGTCGAAGATCTTTCGGGCTCGCGAGACCGGCTTCACGCTTCGCTCTCGATCGCTTCGGGATCGAGCGCTCCCTCGAACACGAAGCGCGCATCCCCGGCGACACGTGCGAAATCGGGGCGCGCCGGATCCCCTGGGAGCATCACCGTGAGCGTCGAACCGCTTCGCGGCACGACGACGACCGTCTCCTCCGCCCCGGCGAGTCGCGAGGCAAACGCCGCGGCGACCGCGCCGGTGCCGCACGAGAGCGTCTCGTTCTCGACGCCGCGCTCCCAGGTGCGGATATGGACTCGTTTGCGCTCGTCGCTCTCGACCAGATTCACATTCGCACCCGAAGGACCAAGATTGGGATGTCGGCGCAGCGACGGGCCGAGACGTTCGAGCGGGTACTCGGAGAGCCCCGCCACCGAAATGACGACATGAGGGACGCCCGCGAGAACCCACCGGCCGCGAAATGTCTCAGCGCCGTTCTCTAGAACGATTGCGCCGCGATCTTCGGGCGGCGGCAGGACCAGACGCACGATGCCTCCCTCGACGATGGCGGGAACATCGCCCACCGCGGTGGTCAGAGTCATCGCCGCCGCCGGGGCCAGGCCGCGGCTCGCCGCGTAGCGCGCGGCGCAGCGGCTCCCGTTCCCGCAAAAGGCCTGGCCGCCATCGGGGTTGAAGAAAACCACGCGCACGCGGCCCGGCCCATCGGGAGAGACGACGAGCACGCCGTCCGCGCCGACCGACATGCCCCGGCGGCACACGGCGCGCACCCATGCGCTTCGATCCCCCGGCAGAGTCTCCCAAGCGGTCGCATCGAGGAGTATGAAGTCGTTCCCGGCTCCGGACATCTTCGTGAAGGGAAGGCGGGCGCTCATTGTTCCCCCGGCGCCGTCTCCGGATCGGCGACGACGCGAAGCTCCACCTCGGACGACGGGCCGCTTTCGTTCGGCGGGACCGCGCGGTCGATCGCCGCCACGCGGTAGCGCGCGACCGTTCCCGGCGCCACCTCCGGGTCGAGGAACGACGGCTGCCGAACGATCGCGTCGCCTACCCGCATGAAGCCCGGAACGCCCGACGCGCGGTAGACCCGATAGCCGTCGAGATCGCTCTCCGGCCCGGGATTCCAGAGCAGGCGCACCGCGTTTCCTTCCTGCACCGCCACGAGCCCCGTCGGCGCCCCCGGCGAGAAGCGATCCGACGCATCGACCACCGCCACGTTCGAAGACTCGCTCTCGCGGTAAGGAGGGCCTTCGGCTGCAACCGCACGCACCACGTACCGGTAGGTCCTACCGGCTTCAGCCGTCGCGTCGAGATCGTCGGGCGAGGTCAGCGGCTGCACATTCAACGGACGCTCGGAGATCGGTCCATTCGAGGGTCCTCGATAGACGTTGTACGTGGCGCCCGTCTCGGCCTCGCCCACCTCCCACGCGAGCCGAACACCGTCGGGGCTCGCCACCCCCGTGAGTGCACGCGGCGCCGCTACCGGTTCAACCGTCGTCAGGTCCTTCGCAACCACGAGAGGTGAGGGCCGCCCCCGTCGATCTCGCACTCGCACGCCGTACCGCAGGGTCCAGCCGATGCCGCGGTCCGCCAGCTGATGAAGCGAGGGATCGGCCAGGACGATGCGATCGCCCGGCTTGCCGTAGTCCGCCTCGACCGAGACCACGACCTCGCCGCGCACTCGAAAAGCGTCGGGCTCAGGTGGAGGGGTGCGCCCGCGCGGATAGGCCACGCGCAGGAGCTCGGTGCGTTGGACCGCCTGCGACGGCTCGACTCCGCGCGCCTGGGGAACCGTGAGGGCGACTTCGACGCGATCGCCGATCTGTCGCGCCTCGACGGCGGATGCCGGCAGCGGGCCCCGCGGCGCGGGGGGTTGCAGCGGCCCCATCTTTCCACACGCCACCGCGAGCGCGGCCCCTGCCAAGATCAAGGCCTTTTCCCGAGCTGACCGGCTGCGCTCCGTCACGAAACCCTCCGGGAGACCGCAGTGTAGCCCGCGCTCCTCCGATCGTGTTGCATACTGATGCCTCACCCTCGCCGGTCGGTGCCGCGCGTCGCGACGATCGAACCAGCGCCGAGGATCGGACATGCTCTGCGCGACTTTGCTACTCCTGATCGCGGCTCCCGTTGGGCCCGCACCGTCGACGGAGGTGTTCGAGTTGACGATCGGCGGCGTTCCCAGCGGGACCGAGGAATTCCACCGCGCCGAAGGGACCGAGGGAATCGCCCTGACAGGCAAGGTCTCACTCAAGGTCCCCGGGGGCGGCGAGATGGTCCTATCGCAGGAGTCGCGGCTCGCGCGCGACGGCCACCCGGTTTCCTACTCCCTCGACATCGAAGCCCCCGGTCAGCAGCTCACGCTCCGGGCGGTTCCATCGGCGACCGGGTACGCGCTCTCGATCACGCCGAAGGGCGCGACGGAGCCGCTCCAGTCGCGTGACGTCGTGGTCAAGCCACCGATTTTCCTTCTCGACAACAATCTGGCCTCGCACCTGGACAGCCTCACACGGGGGCTCCGCGATCTCGCCGCGGGGGAGCAGCGTACGGTTACCGTGATCGTTCCACAGGTCCTCCAATCGTTCTCGGCGCGGGTCAAGCGCCGCTCCGACGGCATGGCGTCTGAGGGCGGGGCTCCCGTCGCGACCCGATCCTATCGGCTCGAATTCGCCAACATCGGAACGGACCTCGTCGCCCGGGCGAACGACGGTGCGTTATTGCAGGCCGATGTCCCCATGCAGAAGGCGACGCTGAAACGCCGGGGATTCGAGACGGCTTCCGCTCCACCCGCGGCGGTCCCCGGCGGCCCCGACGCCGACCCACGCGAGAAGGCGATCGAGGTCAACGGGCCGGCGGGTGCGCTTCCCGCGACGCTGCTCGTGCCGAAAGCCGACGCTCCGGTTCCGGCCGTCGTCTTCCTTTCAGGTTCCGGGCCAAACGACAAGGACGAGACGATCGGTCCGAACAAGCCGTTTGCCGACATCGCGCGCGGCCTGGGCGACCGCGGGATCGCCTCGCTGCGCTTCGATAAGCGCACCTTCGCGATCAAGGACAAGGGCAAGTTCGACGACGTGCAGCTCAAAGACGAGTACTACGAGGACGCGGCCGTGGCGATCGCGCTTGTCGGCGCCACTTCCGGGATCGACTCCGAGAAGATCTTCGTGGTCGGTCACTCGGAGGGCGCGATGGTCGCCCCCAAGGTGGCCGCCGCCGCTCGTGGAACTCGCGGGATCGTGATGATGGCCCCGGGTGTGCGGCCGATCGACACCGTGCTCATCGACCAGATGGAGTACGGCGCGAGGCTGACCGGACGCAGCCCCGACGAGATTGCGGAGCAAACCAAGGGATTGAAGGAGACGTTCGCCGCGATCCGCGATCCCGAGAGGAAGGACACTCCGCCGTTCATGGGCGCGCCGGCCGGCTACTGGCGGGAGCTCATCGCCATCGACGTGCCCAAGCTGGTCAAGGAATCGAAGCTCCCGATCCTCGTGCTACAGGGCGACCAAGACTTCCAGGTGCGCAAGGACGCCGACTTCGAGCTTTTGAGGTCGCGCGCCGGGAACGCCGGAGGACGTGTGACCTACCGGAGCTTCGCCGGGTTGAACCACCTCTTCATGAAGGTCGAGCGCGAGTCGACCGGTGCGGAGTACGGGTTTCCGGGACACGTCGAGCCCGCGGTGATTTCCGTGATCGCCGACTGGATCCTACTGCGTTGACGGCGTGAGACACCGCGAGCGCTTCTTTCGCACCGCCGCGGGCACAGCGGTCGCGCTCGTCGTTCTCTCTGGCAGCGGCTGCCGTCCCTCTTCGCAGTCGGATGCGGCGGCCCCATCTCCGGCGGCGCTCGATCCCTACATCGTCGTCTTGGGCACCGCGCAGGACGGCGGGCTGCCGCACGCCGCGTGCACGTGCCCGCGCTGCGACGCGGCGCGACGCGATCCGAAAAAGCGCAGGCACGTCGCTTCGATCGCGATCGTCGTCCCATCCACCGGGCGGCGATTCCTCGTCGACGCAACGCCCGATCTACGCGAGCAGCTCGATCTGCTCCCTACGGTCGGCACGCACCCGCACGGTTCCGTCGACCGCGCGCCGGTCGACGGCGTGCTCTTGACCCACGCGCATGCCGGCCACTACCTCGGCCTGGCCTTTTTCGGATTCGAGGCCGTCCACACGTCGAATCTCCCCGTTTACGCGACACCTCGCATGGCCGTGTTCCTGAGCGCGAACGCGCCCTGGAGCCGGCTCGTTTCCCGCGGGGAGATCGAGCTACGCGACATGCCCTCCGGACAGACGTTTGATCTGGACGAGGGCGTGCGCGTAACTCCTTTCACCGTGCCGCATCGCGACGAGGACTCGGACACCGTCGGGTTCAGGATCGCAGGAAAGCGACACGTGATCGCCTACGTCCCCGACACCGATACATGGGCCACATGGAGCACGTCGGCGCGCGAGGCGCTCGCGGCATGCGATACCGCGCTGATCGACGGCACATTCTTCGCCGGCGACGAGCTTCCCGGAAGGGACGTTAGCCGAATCGGGCACCCGCTGATGGTTACGACGATGGACCGGCTGGGGGACGACGTCCGTTCGGGCCGGCTCCGTGTGCTCTTCACACACCTCAACCACTCGAACCACGCGCTCGATCCGGACGGGCACGAGCGCGCTTCGATCCGCGCCCGCGGCTTCGCCGTGGCCGAGGAAGGTCAGCGACTCCCGTTGTGACGGACGGTGTCATATGGGAAGCGCCTAGGATCCACCCACTGAGGACCATGGAGGCCGCGCTTGCCCAGATCCATGCGGAGTGCTTCGGCTGGGCGCTGGCGTGCTGCCAGCGAGACCGGACCCTCGCCGAGGAGGTCCTGCAGGTGGCGTACGTGAAAGTGCTCGACGGAAACGCGCACTTCGACGGAAGGTCGAGCTTCAAGACATTCCTGTTCGGCGTAATCCGTCGCACCGCGAAGGAGCAGCGGCGCGCGCGGTGGCTCTCGGGCCGTCGGTTGACGGCGTGGTTCGCCTCGAAACCGGAGGCGGCGCCGGTCTTAGACCCCGAGGCGAGCTGGCTGCGATCCGAGCGGGCCCGCGCCCTGAAGATCGCGCTGACGCGGCTATCCGCCCGTCAGCACGAGGTGCTGCACCTCGTTTTCGCCCAGGATCTGACCATCGAAGAGGCCGCCTCCGTCCTCGGCATCGCGACCGGCACGGCGCGCCAGCACTACGAACGCGGCAAGGCGCGGCTGCGCGAGCTGCTCGAACGCAAGGTTATTCGATGAACGTGAACGACGACCCGGATCTCCGCGATCGGTTCGCGGCGCTGCGCGGCGCGGACGCGACGGACACGCCATCTTTGGAACGCGTCCTGAGCGGCCGGACCGTCCCGCCTCCGGTGCGCACGGCCCGGTGGATTCCCGTCGCGGTGCTCGCCACGGCGGCGGTCGTCACCGCGGTCGTGGTCGTTACGACGCCTCGGACAGCGGAGCCCTCGATCGCAGCGGCGATTGCGCAGGCGCAGGCGATATCGTCGTGGACCGCGCCGACCGATGCGTGGCTGACGTTGTCAGGTCTCGGAATCCCCAACTCCGTTCCCTCACTTTCGCCGTCGTCTGTGACGCTCCCGGAGTCGTCCACGGCCAGAACGGCACCAGGAGAACCCCGATGAGACGACTCATGACGCTCGCTTTTGTCCTGCTCACGGCAACGGTCTCCCTGGCCGAACCCGGCGGTGGATCCGTGGGGAAGCCCCGCAGGGGCGGTCCCGGCATGGGTGGTCCGATGGACCGCAGCCTCTTTCCGCCTGAGCTCGTGTTGATGAACCAAATCGCGCTCGGCCTGAGCGGAGAGCAAGTCGCGTTGATCAAGCAACAGGTCAACAACACCCAAGTCCAGGTGCTCGACGCCCAGGTCCGACTGCATCGCGTGACCGAGGAGCTCCAAGCGGCCCTCGAGAACACGAAGGTCGACGAGGTGGCGGCGCTGGGCCTCGCATCCCAAGCGATGGACCAGGAAAGATGGGTCAAATCCGCCCACCTGGCCCTGATGATCCGTGTGAAGAACCTCTTGACCGAAGAGCAGCAGGAGAAGGCGCGGGCCTTGAAGTCGAAGCGACGGCTGGCGCCGCCGGCCGAGGACTAGGACTTCGTCGTCAGCGCAATTCTGGCGTCGACGACGAACGAGTTGTTGCGGTCGCCGGTGACGATCAGCGGATTGAAGTCGAGCTCGGCGAGGTCGTCCTCGAGGTCGCCCACCATCTGCGACAGCCGGAGCAGGGACTCCTCGAGGAAATCGAGATCGACCGGCTTTTCGCCCCGGGCGCCGGCCAGGAGCGGGTATCCCTTGATCCTCTCGATCATCGAGCGGGCGTTGACGTCGGTCAATGGATGGATGCGTACCGAAACGTCCTTCATCACCTCGACGAAGATTCCACCCAACCCGAACATCAGGACCGGGCCGAATTGCGGATCGCGCGTCATGCCCAAGATCGTCTCGCGACCTCCAGCGATCATGGGCTGGACCTGGATCCTCAGCGTCTTGTCCTTCGGCCGCAATCGCGAGACGATCGCATCGAACGCGCGCGCGACCTCGTCGGCATTCCGAAGGTCGAGCTTGACGCCGCCTACGTCCGACTTGTGGACGACGGCACTCGAAGCGGCCTTGAGCACGACGGGGTAGCCGAGCGCGTGGGCGGCCTCGATCGCTTCGGCCGCCGATGAACACAGACGGGACGGCGCCAGCGGAAAGCCGTACGCCGCGAGCACCTCCGAGACTTCCCGCGCGGAAAGCATCGTCCGCCCCGCCTTCCGCGCGGAGGCGATCGCTTTTCTTGCCAGGCCGGGAGCGCTCGGGAAGGTCACGGTCTTTCCGATGGGCCGGTCGCGGAGCACCCGATAGTGAGCCAGGCCGGCCATTGCGGCGGCGGCGTTTTCGGGGAATCGGTAGACCGGGACACGCTTCTGCCTGAGCCACGCTACGCCCTCGTCGCTGCGCTGTTTCCCCATGAACACCGACAGGACCGGCTTCCTCCCGTCCGCAGCCGCCGCGATCGCCAGCGCGACTTCGTAGGCATCGATCATGATCGGCGAGACGAAGATGGCGATGACGCCGTCGACGTTCGGGTCCCTCGTAACGAGCTCGAGCGCGGCGCGGTAGCGCGAGGCATCCGCGGACGCGATCATGTCCACGGGGTTCACGGTCGACGCCTCGGGTGGGAGCGCTTTCGCCAAGGCCTTTCGCGTTTTGGGCTGCAACGCGGCCAAGGTCAGCCCGGCGCCGATTGCGGCGTCGGTGCAGAGAATGCCGGGACCGCCCGCGTTCGTGACGATCGCGATGCGGTCCCCCGCCGGCACCGGCTGATTGGCGAGCGCCTGCGCGAGCGTGAACATTTCTTCCATCGACGAGACGCGCAAGACGCCGCACTGCTCGAGCAACGTGTCCGAGGCGATGTCGAGTCCGACGATCGACCCCGTATGGGAGGTCGCCGCGCGCGCCCCTTGAGCGGTGCGCCCCGCCTTCACCGCGATGATCGGCTTCTTCCGGGTGACACGCCGCGCGATGGTCGTGAAGCGCCTGGGGTTTCCGAACGACTCCAGGTACATGAGGATCGCCTGGATGTCCGGGTTGTCCTCCCAGTACTCGAGAAGGTCGTTACCGGACACGTCGGTCTTGTTTCCCATCGAGACGAACATCGCCACTCCCAGTCCGTTCTCGACGGCATCGGCGAGGATCGCCTCACCCAGAGCCCCCGATTGCGACACGAAGCCGACGTTGCCCCGCACCGGAGTCGTCGCGGCGAACGTGGCATTCAGCTTCACGTCGTCTTCGGTGTTCACCACGCCCATGCAATTGGGTCCGATCATCCGCATGCGGTAGTCCGCAAGCGTCGCCTTGAGCTTCGCCTCGAGCATCGCGCCTTCCGTCCCGATCTCCTTGAAGCCCGCGGTGATGACGATCAGCCCGCGCACGCCCTTCTTGCCGCAGGCTTGGACGACGGCGAGCACCTGGTCCTTCGCAACCGTGACGATTGCGAGGTCGACGGGGCCCGGGATGTCCTTGATGGAACGGAAACATCGGATGGAATGGATCGCCTCCGCCGTCTTGTTGACCGGGTAGACCGGACCGCAGAAGCCGTATTCCACGAGGTTGGCCAGAATCTCCCGTCCGATCGTCTGGCGCTTGCGGGACGCGCCGATGACCGCAACCGAGCGGGGTCGGAAGATGGCGTCTAAAGGACCGGAGTGAGGATGTCTCGATTGGTGACTGGGCATGGCGGCAGAACGATAGCAATATGGCGCCCATGAAACGAATTGCGATTCTCGGTGCTGCTGGACGGGACTTCCACGATTTCAACACGGTCTTTCGGGACGACCCTTCGTCACGCGTCGTGGTGTTCACGGCGACCCAGATCCCTGGCATCGCCGGACGCCGCTACCCTCCCGCGTTGGCGGGTCCCCGCTATCCCGACGGGATTCCGATCGTGCTCGAGGAGGATCTCAGCCGTCTGATCCGCGACGAAAAACTCGACACCTGCGTCTTCTCTTACTCCGACGTGACGCACGAGCACGTGATGCACCTGGCCTCCCAGTGCATTGCGTCGGGCGCCGACTTCCTGCTTCTCTCGGCCGACCGGACGATGCTCAAAGCGAAGGTGCCGGTCGTTGCCATCACCGCCGTTCGGACCGGCGCCGGGAAGAGCCAGACGACGCGCTACATCTCGAACATCCTCAAGAAGCTCGGAAAGAGGGTCGTGGCGATCCGCCACCCGATGCCCTACGGCGACCTCGCCGCGCAGGCGTGCCAGCGGTTCGCCACGTACGCCGACCTCGATAGCGAGCAGTGCACGATCGAAGAGCGGGAGGAGTACGAGCCCCACATCGACAACGGCTTCATCGTTTACGCCGGGGTGGACTACGGCCGTATCCTTGCGCAGGCGCAACAAGAAGCCGATGTCATCTTGTGGGACGGCGGCAACAACGACCTCCCGTTCTACGTTCCGGCGCTTCACATCTGCATCGCGGACCCGCACCGCGCGGGGCACGAGACCTCGTATCACCCGGGCGAAGCGAACTTCAGGCGCGCCGACGTCATCGTGGTCAACAAGTGCGACACGGCCGAATGGGCGCATATCGCGTCGGTCGAGGGCGCGGCGGCGCGCGTGAACCCGAAGGCCCGCGTCTTGCGCGCCGATTCCCCCGTTACGGCCGAACGCCCGGAACTGATCGCCGGCAAGAAGGTCTTGGCCGTCGAGGACGGCCCCACGCTGACCCACGGCGGCATGCGCTACGGCGCCGCTTGCGTCGCCGCCAAGCAACACGGTGCGGCGGAGCTGGTCGATCCCAGCCCCTACGCCGTCGGGTCGATTCGAGACACCTACGCAAAGTACCCGAACGCGGTCGGCATCCTACCGGCGATGGGTTACGGGGCGACGCAGATCGCCGAGCTGGAAGAGACGATCCGCCGGACGCCGTGCGACGCCGTGGTCATCGGGACGCCGATCGACTTGACGCGCGTCTTGAAGATCGACAAGCCCGCCCTGCGGGTTCGCTACGAGCTCCGCGAACAGGTCCCGGGAAAGCTGGAGGCCGAGATCGTCCGGGCGATCGACGGGCGCTCCTAGGCCCGCAAGACCGAGTCGTGCTGCGGGTGGCCGGCGTTTCGGGTACTCTCGGGTGCGAGGGAGTTCGATCCTCACTTGGAGTTCGCGATGACGATGCCATTCCGCAGAATCCTCCCCACCCTCGTGCTCGCGGGTTTTCCGGCTCTGGCACTCGCCCAAGCGCAGGCGCTCATGTCGGGTACCGTCGTCGATCACACCGGAAGCCCAGTACCGGGGGCCAAGATTCGATTGGACCCGACGGACGATCAGGGTGTCGCGGTCGAAGCGAAGTCGAAGAAAGATGGGAAATTCCTGATCGGGATGATCCGCCCGGGGCCGTACAGGCTGGCGGTCGCAGCAGGCGAGGACCGGGTGTTCCTCCACTTGAAGGGCAAGGCAGTCGACGGAACCGACAAGAAGGTGCGCTGGGAAGTCGACCACGACGTCTCGAGCGACACCCCCCCGGAGATCAGGGTTGGGGCTCTCAACCAGATCGTCGTCGCTCTCGTGGTCGGGCCGGCGTCCCTCACTCCGGAAGCGAAACAAACGTCTGCGACGCAGGCAGCACAAGGTGCCTACGCGGAAGGAGTGAAGGCGATTCAATCCGGCGACTATGCGGGAGGCCTTGCCAAGCTCGAGCCGCTTCTAGCCGAGGCCCCGGACCACCCGGAGACGAATTACCTCGTTGCGTTCGCGAACCACCAGCTCGGCAGGGAGAAGGAAGCCTTGGCCGGGGTGGACAAAGTCATCGCCAAGCAACCCGACTATTCGGGCGCGCACGTACTGCGCGGCAAGATCGTCGAGACGGAAGGAGGCGCCGACGAAGCGGAAGCGGAGTTCCGGCGCGAGCTCGCTACCTCGGGCGACAAGAGCATCAGAATGCAGTCATGGACCGCCCTGGCCGTCCTTTTCGAAAAGACGAATCGGCTGCCGCTGGCGATTGAAACGCTCGAGAAGGCTATCGCCGAGGAGCCCCGCCGCGAGTTGTTCCTCGCGCTCGCTGACTTCTACGCGAAGTCGGGAGACCGGGAGAAGGCCGCCGCGACACTCGAGCGCGCCGAGAAGGAAGCCGGCGGCATGGACGACGTCGCCATGCTGAATCTCTCGATCAGCTACATCAACGACAAGAAGTACGACGAGGCCGAGCGGCTGGCGCTCCGGGTGGTGGAGAAGGACTCCACAAGTCAGAACAAATCGTTGGCCCATTCGGTCCTGGCCCGGTGCGATCTGAACCGGGGCGACATGGCCGAGGGAATCGACCACCTCGAAAAGGCGCTCGCGCTCGATCCGCAATCGCCGCTCTCCGCGGAGAATCGGGAAATCCTGGCCGCGTTGAAGAAGAAGTGAGTCGACCCACTCGCGCCCGCCGAAGTCTCGCGATCGTGCTGCTCATCCTTGGCGCGACGGCGTGGGGATGCGCGCCGGCCATTCAACCGGAGTCTGTGCGTGTCACGTCCGGGAACCTCGACCCCACGCTTGCGCTCTCCACATGGATCGAGGACGGCGAGCAGGTAGCCCTCATCGTCTCGACCCGGGCGACGCGGTACCGGTTGAAGCTCGCGTATGTGCCGATCGAGGTTGCCGTCGTGAACCGCGGCCTGAAGAGCCTCTCGCTGACGCGTGAGTCGTTCACGCTCGTCGATGTTCGCGGTCATCGCTACCCGCTGGCGGGCCGGAAGGAGCTTGCCACCGGGTACCGGGGCAGCGTCGACGTCGACCGTCGGAATTTCACCGAGGCCGCCCCGATCGTTTTCGGCAAGTTCCAGTCCTTCATCCGCGTACCGAGCAACTTCTCGCCTGGATTCGACGACTCGATCGCGCTCGATCGGGTCTTCCTCCCGCGGCTCTCGTACGTTCTGGATTTCCTCTATTTCCCCAAGCCCGAGGGCTACGTACAAGGCGAGCCGCTCGAGCTGGACTTGGCGGCGCCGGAGCTCGAAAACGTAGTCTTCGTCCGGTTTACGGTGGTTGGCGCGAAATGATTTCGACCGGAGCTTCGCATCCAATATTCTGGAAATATCCAAAATTTTAGGTTTTACCCCGCAATCCGCGACGCTTCCAAGAAATAACTCCTTATTTTGAGCGGTATTACGGAGTTGTATTGTCAGGATCCCCCTGGCATACCGTCTGCTAGAAAAAGGCGGGATCGGATTGGGACCTGTGCCGGAGGGCGGACTCGTCCCTTTGCCGTCAATCGAAGCAAGGGGGAGGAACTTTCCACATGAAAAGAGCGCTGCTAGCCATCACGCTCCTGTTCGTGCCGTCGCTGCTCTTCGCCCAGTCCGAAACCACCGGTCGCATCACTGGGTCGGTCACAGACGAGAATCAGCAGGCGATCAAGGGGGCCGAGATCACGCTCGAGTCGCCGGCGCTGCAGGGGCAGCGCAAATTGACTTCCGACGAAAACGGCCGTTTTCTCGTGTCGCTGCTTCCCGGCGGCGTCTACACGATGACCGTGAACGCCCCGGGTAAATCGCCGCTCCAGTACACGTTCCGCGTTGGCGTCGGCCAAGCGGTGCCGATCGACGCCGTCCTCAAGGCCGGCAACATGTCCGAAAACGTGACCGTGTACGCCCCGGCGGCAAAGATGGAGACCACGGCCGGTGGCGAAAACTTCAATCTGGAATCAATGATCAAACAACTGCCTGTGCCCCCCCAAAACGACTACCTGGGGCGAATCGCGACCCTGGCTCCCAACGTCAGCGAGGTGGTCTTCACTGGGACAGGGCTGCAGATCTCGGGGGCGCCTTCGTTCGACAATTCCGTGATGCTCGACGGCGCCGACATCTCGGACCCCTTCTATAGCAGCGGCACCCCGGTGTACCTCGATGTTGATTCTCAAAACCTAGGGACCCCTGCCTGAGGTTTTTCTCAGAAGTATTCCCCCCCTGTAACCCCGAGTTTCTCAAAACCTTTCCCCCCTCCTCGCGGGACTGAACGGCCATCGACCACCCTGCTCGGATTCGGCTT
>CAZUGP010000074.1:0-30586 GCA_964619965.1 uncultured Acidobacteriota bacterium | reverse complement strand
CGTGCCGCCACCTTCGGATTCCGCTTCCCCAATGTCATCGTGATCGCCGCCGTCAACGACGTCTTTCCGTGATCCACGTGACCAATCGTCCCCACGTTCACGTGCGGCTTCGAACGATCAAACTTCTCCTTGGCCATCGCTACTCCTTCCTCGTATGCCTTGCGCTGGAGCCCATGACCGGATTCGAACCGGTGACCTCTTCCTTACCAAGGAAGTGCTCTACCGACTGAGCTACATGGGCCCGCTCACGCCTTCGATCCGTTCGCTGTCTCAATCTCGCCTCTCGTGGAGCGGGAAACGGGACTCGAACCCGCGACCCTCAGCTTGGAAGGCTGATGCTCTACCAACTGAGCTATTCCCGCCCTGGATCCTCGCTCGTTTCCCGCTTCACGCTTGGTGGTGGAGAGGGAAGGATTCGAACCTTCGAAGGCATAAGCCGGCAGATTTACAGTCTGCTCCCTTTGGCCACTCGGGAACCTCTCCGGGCTGCTCGAACCGCTCGACCGACTTCCGCAGACACCCCTTCAACTCCGCAGGTCGGCTACTTCCGCCGGCTCTCCCATGGAGCTGGCGAAGGGATTTGAACCCCCGACCTGCGGTTTACAAAACCGCTGCTCTACCCCTGAGCTACGCCAGCAGGCTCGACAAACGGCAGATGTTAACAGGGGGGTCAAGGCCTGACAAGGCGTCGGACCGCAATTTCCGACTTTTCCGGCCTGCCGCGCTGGCGGACGACCTCGTAGAGAACTGCCCCAACCGCCACCGAAACGTTCAAGGACTCGACCCCGCCTGCCAGGGGGAGCCGGACCCGCGCATCGGCGACCTCCAGGAGTCCGCGCCTCAGTCCGCGAGCCTCTCCCCCCGCAACCAGGGCGATAGGACCGCGGTAGACCTCGGCGTCCCAGGCCCGATCGGAACGTCCGTCCAGCGCGACGACGCGAAAACCACGGGACTGCAGCTCCTGGAGCCGGCGCCCGAGCTTGGGTTCCCGCGCGACCGGAATATGCTCCAATGCCCCTGCCGCAGTCTTCGCCACGGCGGGCGTGATCCCGACCGTGTCCTCGGTCCCCAGCAGGATGCCGTGCGCGCCCGCCGCGGCAGCCGTCCGGATGACGGCCCCCAGATTCCGAGGATCCTCGATGCCGTCGAGCACGACGAGCAGCCCCGCCGCCTCGCGAACGGCCGCCGCGCAGACCTCCTCCGGGTCGGCGTAGGCAACCGGTGCCACCAGCGCGGCGACTCCCTGGTGGACCGCGCGCGATCCCGTCTTGCGCTGAAGAACCTCCTTGGGTAGGTGCGTCACGGGTACGCCGGCCGCCCGAGCCGCACGCAGCAACCGGCCCAAGTTGTGCCCCCCGCTTTCGCGAGACACGAGCACGCGGTCGATCGTGCGCTTCCCGGCCTCGAGCGCCTCGACGACGGGGTGGAGGCCGAACAGGATCTCGGGCCGCTCGTCGCTCTCCCGCTTCACCGGATGGCCTCTAAAGTCTTGGTCACGCGCGACCGCGCGGAGGGCACGATAGCCGGGAGGACCCGTGCCCCCTCGATGATCAGGGGCCACAGTCGATCCAGCTCGCGCCCATGGCCGCGACCGGTGAGCGCGACGCGAACGGGTTGGAAGAGCGCCTTCCCCGACGCTCCGCTCGCAGCCGAAAGCTCGCCGCGAAGCGCGTTCCAGTCGGCGGCATCGCCGCTCGCTCCCGATTCGAGGCGATCGGCCAGGACACGCAGCACCATGAGAGCGGAAGGCGCGGCGAGCAGCGCCCGATCGTCTTCGCTCAACGGCCCGCCCGGGTGGAACACCGGTTCGACCTGCACATCGACCTGATCGAACCGGCCGAGCGCGGGGCGGAGGAACTCCGCAACCGACGCGATCCAGGGAGCCGACGCGGAGGCGGCCGCGCGGTCTAGGCGCGACGCGCCGACGAGTGCGGAGGCGACTTCCACGGCGAGCCGCTCGGGGGCCATCGCGTGAACGTGCTGCGCGGAGATCCAATCCAGCTTGACCGGGTCGAAGATCGCCGCCGATCGACCGACGTGATCGAGATCGAACTCCGCGGCCATCTCGCCCACGGTCACGATCGTTCGATCCCGAGACGGCGCCCAGCCGAGGAGGGCCAGCCCATTGACGAGCGCCTCGGGCGGGACCCCCCGCGCGCGCCACGCTGAGACGGAGGTCGCGCCGTGGCGCTTGGAGAGCCGCTCGCCGTCCGGCCCGAGAACCATCGGGACGTGCGCGAACTTGGGAAGCGGCGCCCCGAGCGCGCGATACAGAAGCACCTGGAGGGGAGTGTTGGACAGATGGTCGTCGCCGCGCAGCACGAGGTCGATGCGCATCGCGGCGTCGTCGACGACGGCCGCGAAGTTATACGTGGGCCGGCCGTCCCGCCGTAGGAGAACTGCATCGGGAACCTGAGGGAGCGGGACGGCGACGGCACCGTGCAACTGATCCTCGAAGGTCAAAGAGCCGAAGCCTGCTCCGCCCGCGATCGGAACGCGAAACCGCACCGCGAACGCTTCGTCCGCCGCAGCGCGCCGCGCGCTTTCCGAATCCTCGATCGCGCGACACGGATCGCGATGACCCGCCGCTCCGCCTGCGACCGCGTGCGCGGCGTGGTCGGCGACGGTTCCGCAGAAACACCGGAACGCCGCTCCCGTCGCCAGGAGCCGATGGACCGCCTCGGCATAGGAGTTTTGCCGTTCGGACTGCCGGTAGGGCCCGAAGGCGCCGCCCGCGTCCGGTCCTTCGTCCCAGCTGAGCCCGAGCCACCGCAAATCCGCGAGGATCTCCGCCTCGGACCCGGCCTGCTCACGATCGGAATCGGTGTCCTCGATGCGCAGCACGAACACGCCGCCCGTGGCACGCGCGAGGAGCCAGTTGAACAACGCCGTGCGGGCGTTTCCCAAGTGGAGCGAGCCCGTCGGAGACGGAGCGAACCGGAGGCGCGGGGCGATCATGCGCTGCCGCTGGCGCGCCTTAGAAGCGCGACGGCGTGGCAGGCGATCCCCTCGGCGCGCCCGAGAGCGCCCAGACCCTCGAGAGTCGTCGCCTTCAGCCCCACCCGCTTGGGGTCGATGAGAAAACTCGCCGCGATCGCCTCGCGCATCACGCCGACCTTCGCCCCGATCTTGGGTCGCTCCGCGAGCAACGTCAGGTCGAGGTTCGCCACCTGGAATCCCGAGCTGCGAACCTGACCCATGACTTGGCGCGAGAGCGATGCGCTTGCGGCTCCGGCGAATCTCGGGTCGTCCGGAGGAAAGACGTGGCCGATGTCCGGAAGGCCGGCGGCTCCGAGGAGCGCGTCCATGGCGGCATGGAGGATGACGTCGGCGTCGGAGTGTCCGAGAAGCCCCGGCTCGCCGGGAAACGCAACACCGCCGAGGACGAGTCCCCGCGAGCCGCCGAAGCGGTGCACGTCATAGCCATGCCCCACGCGAAGCCCGTCGTCGCCCCCGTCGACGCGGCGGAGGGCGTCGCTCCAGTCGTCGGTCGTCGTGATCTTGAGGTTTGCCGGATCGCCCGGGACCAGCGCGACACGGCGTCCCGCCCATTCGAGGGCCTGCGCTTCGTCCGTGACGACCCTACCCGCCGCCTGCGCGAGGCGAAGAGCCGCAAGCAGCCAATCGCGTCGTGCTCCCTGGGGCGTCTGCGCGAGACGGAGCGGTGCGCGATCGAGCGTTTCGGCCACGAAACCCGTGCCGTCGTCGCGCTTGACCGTGTCGCGCGCGACGAGGGCCGGAGCGGCCGCGCCGTACCGCCGCACCGCGTCGAGGACCGCAGCCACGAGCGCGGCGCCGGCGAACGGGCGCGCTGCATCGTGCACCAGGACGAACTCGGCCTCGAAAGCCGCCTCGACTCCCGCCAGGGCGGAGGCCGTACGGGTGCTACCGCCGGAGACGACCGCCCTCACGCGGTCGATCCCGCGGAGCGCCCGACCGCGCGGCCCGTCGAGCTCGTCGGGAGACAGTACGACGATGACGCCGTCGACCTCGGGACATGCCGTCATCGCGCGGACGGCCCGCGAGGCGACGCTCTCCCCGCCGAGTTCGAGGAACTGCTTCGGAACCGTTCCCCCGAGGCGGGTCGACGTCCCGGCAGCAACGACGATGGCGACGGTTCCGCTCATGGGCGCGCGGTAGATCGTGGAGCTTTGTAGGAAAAAGGAGACGGTCCCCTATTCCCTAGACCTCCATCAACTCCTTTTCCTTGTTCTTGCACAGCGCGTCGATCTCCGCGACGTACTTGTCGGTCTTCTTCTGCACGTCGTCGGTGCCGCGTCGCGCGTCGTCTTCTGCGAGCTTGCCGTCCTTTTGGAGCTTCTTCAACTCGTCGTTGGCGTCGCGGCGGAGGAGCCGCACTGCCGTCTTGGCCTCTTCACCGAGACCATTCACCTTCTTCACGAGCTGCTTCCGACGCTCCTCGGTGAGCGACGGGATCGGAATCCTCACCAGCTTGCCGTCGTTTGCGGGGTTGAGGCCGAGGTCGGCGGCGAGGACGGCCTTCTCTATGGCCGGGAGGGTCGAAGGGTCGAACGGCTGCGCGACGACCATCGAGGGATCGGGGACCGACAGCTTCGCGACCTGGTTCAGCGGCGTCATCGTGCCGTAGTAATCGACCATCACCCCGTCGAACATCGACAGAGACGCCCGTCCCGTCCGGACCGCGGCCAACTTGTGCCTGGCGTCTTGGAGGCTTGCGGCCATTCGCTTCTCGGCGTTCTCGATCACCTGCCTATCCGTCATGGCTTCACTCATGGCTTCACTCCGAAACGACAGAGCCGATCGGTTCGCCGTGGACGACCCGCCGGATGTTGCCGTCTTGCCGTATGTTGAAAACGACGATCGGGAGCTTGTTGTCCATGCACAGCGAAATCGCGGTCGCATCCATCACCTTGAGGCCTCGCTCCAAAACGTCGCGGTAGGTGATCCGAGGGAACTTCGTGGCTCCTGGATTCGACAGCGGATCGGCGCTGTAGATCCCGTCGACCTTGGTCGCCTTGAGCAGGACCTCGGCCTTGACCTCCATCGCGCGGAGCGCCGCCGCGCTGTCGGTCGTGAAATACGGGTTCCCGGTCCCTGCGGCCAGGATGATGACCCTCCCCTTCTCGAGGTGGCGCATCGCCCGTCGCCGTATGAAGGGCTCGGCGACCTGCCGGATCTCGATCGCGGAGAGCACGCGGGTCTGGACGCCCCGTTGCTCGAGCTGATCCTGGAGCGCCAGAGAGTTGATGAGCGTGGCGAGCATGCCCATGTGATCCCCGCTGACGCGGTCCATCCCAGAAGACGCCGCCTTCACGCCGCGGAAGATGTTGCCTCCGCCGACGACGAGCGCGAGCTCGACGCCGAGCGCGTGCACGGACGCCAGCTCGTCCGACAGGATCCGCACCACATCCGGGTCGATCCCGAAGCTGGCCGAGCCCATGAGCGCCTCACCCGAGAGCTTGAGGAGGACCCGGCGGTAGCGCAGCCCCCCGGCGGTCGCCATCGCGGCTACGCGCTTTCGCCGAGAACGAATCGGGCGAACCGGCGCACCGTCGCACCGTCGCCCAAGAGCTGCTTGACGGTCTTCTCGGGGTCCTTGACGAACGGCTGCTCGAGCAGGCAGGCTTCGCCGAAGAACTTGTCGAGTCGTCCCGCGACGATCTTCTCGACCACCTGCGCGGGCTTGCCGGCCTTGACCGCCTGATCCCTCGCGATGTCCTGCTCGTCGCTCACGACCTTCGCCTGGACTTCGTCGCGGCTGATGAAGCGGGGCGACGCGGCCGCGATGTGCATCGCCACGTCGCGAAGGAGCACATCCATCCCCGCCGCTTGGCCCGCTTTCGTCTCGGCCTCGACGAGCACGCCGATCTTCGCCCCGGTATGGATGTACGCGGCGAGGATCGATGCCGGGCCACGGCTCTCGAACTTGACGAATCGTCGCAGCTGGATGTTCTCGCCGATCTTGCCCACCGCTTCCCCGATGGTCTGGCGCAGTGAGCGCCCGCCTTGTCCCTCCGAGTCGAGCAGCCTCTCGCAGGCGACCGGGTCGGCGGTCGAGCCCACGGTCACCGATCCTCGTGCCACAGCCTGGTCGAGGGCGATCTGGACGAGCCCTTGGAAGTCGGCTCCGCGCGCGCAAAAGTCGGTCTCGCAGTTCGTCTCGACGAGCACCGCGACGCGGCCGGAGTCGTCCACCCGGGCCGCGATGACGCCTTCGCCGGTTGCGCGACCGGACTTGTTGGCCGCGGCGGCGAGTCCTTTCTTGCGGAGAATCTTCTGAGCCTCGTCCAGATCGCCGTGGGCTTCCGTCAGAGCGCTCTTGCACTCCATCATCCCCACCCCCGTCTTTTCCCGAAGCTCTTTCACCTGGCTCGCCGAGATCACCATCGCGTCCCCTCTGCGCCGCTTTCGCCAAAAAGCCCCGGCACGGCCGACGACCGCACCGAGGCTCACGCTGTCGTCCGATCGAATGTCAGTCTGCCGTCGGCTCGTCCGTCGCCACGGCCTCCGCCACCTCGGCGCCGGCCCGCACGCCGACCCCTGGAGCGCGACCCCGAATACCCGGCTTCGTCCCGTGCGACCTCAGCCGTTCGCGGCGCGCCTCGCGGGCGCGCACGCGCTCCGCGATGTTCTGAGTCGATCCCGCTTTCTTTTCCGATTCCGCCTCGCGGTCGCGACGTGCCGAGTCCCACACCGCGCGCCCCTCGAGGATCGCGTCCGCCACGCGGCCGGCGAACAGCTTGATCGCCCGGATCGCATCGTCGTTACCGGGGATCGGAAACTGCACGGGTTCCGGATCGCAGTTCGTGTCGACGACTCCGATCACCGGAATTCCCAGCTTGTTCGCCTCGGCGATGGCGATCGTCTCGCAGAACGGGTCGACGACGAACAGCGCCGCCGGGAGCGAATCCATCCCTTTGAGACCGGAGAGCGTCTTGTCGAGTCGGGCGCGCTCTTTTTCGACCTGCGCCAGCTCTTTCTTCGTCACCTTCAAGTCGCGCTCGCCCGAGGCGAGCTCTTCCAGATCGCGAAGGCGCGCGAGGCTCTTCTTGATGGTTGCGAAATTGGTGAGCGTCCCTCCCAGCCAACGCTGATTGACGTAGCTCATGCCCGCGCGAGCCGCCTCCTCGGCGACGGTTTCCTGCGCCTGGCGCTTGGTCCCGACGAACAAGACGTTGCCGCCCGCGGCAGACATCTGCTCGACGAACACGAGCGCTTCGCGGAACAGCTTCACGGTCTTTTGGAGATCGATGATGTAGATGCCGTTGCGCGCCCCGAAGATGTACTCCTTCATCTTGGGATTCCAGCGGCGGGTCTGGTGGCCGAAGTGGGCGCCGGCCTCGAGCAGCTCTTTCAGCGTGACGGAAACCAAGAACGTCCTCCTTCGATGCGTTAGCGCTTGCTGAACTGGAAGCGCTTGCGGGCGCCGGGTTGGCCGTATTTCTTTCGCTCGACCTTGCGCGGGTCGCGCGTCAGGAAGCCCGCTTCCTTGAGCTTTCCTCTCAACTCGGGGTTGTACTCGAGAAGAGCGCGGGCGATGCCGTGACGCAGCGCGCCGGCCTGACCCGACGGGCCACCGCCTCGGACGCGAACGAGGATGTCGAACTTGTCGGCTGTCTCTGTGATCACCAGGGGCTGACGGATGATCATCTTGAGCATTTCGTTCGGAAAGTACTCGTCGAAAGTCTTCGTATTGACCAGGATCTCGCCCCGGCCGGGCCGCAGGTAGATGCGAGCCGCGGAGGTCTTCCGCCTCCCGGTACCGTGGTACTGAATCGCCGCGTCACTCACGAACGGTCTCCTCGGATGCTGCGTTAGTTCCGGACGGCGTCCGGGATGGCGAGTGGTTTGGGCTGCTGCGCCTCGTGCGGATGCTTGGACCCCACGTACACCTTGAGCTTCCGCGCCATCGCCTTGCCGAGGCTGTTCTTGGGGAGCATCCCCTTGACCGCGGACTCGACGAGACGCTCGGGATGCGTCTGAATCAGTTTCCCCGCGGCCACTTCCTTGAGCCCGCCCGGGTAGAGCGAATGATGGCGGTACAACTTCTCGGTCAGCTTGCGGCCGGTGAGCTTCACTTTCTCGGCGTTGACCACGACGACATGGTCGCCGGTGTCTTCGTACGTCGTGTAGACCGGCTTGTGCTTACCGGCCAGATGAGACGCAACCACGGTCGAGAGGCGGCCCAGGGTCATTCCCGACGCGTCGACGACCCACCAGGCGCGCTGTATGTCACCTTGTTTCGGAACATACGTCTTCATCGAAAATCCTCGAACACACTCTCCGAATGACGGAGCTTGGACCCGAAAGTCAGGACGAAACGAAGCTTATATCAATGGCCTCAAGGGGTGTCAAGGGAAGGACTTCCGGGTGTCTCACCCCGTTTGGCGATTGCTATACTCGGTCCGTGCCGGTCCCCTCTGAGAGCCGCGAGCCGTCCCGCGTCAAGGCCATGTTTGGAGGGATCTCCCGGCGCTACGACCTCCTCAACCACCTCCTCAGCCTGAACCTCGACGCGGGGTGGCGTCGGCGTGCCGCCCTCGAGGTCGGCTCCAAGCCGGGTGCGCGCGTTCTCGACCTGTGCGGCGGGACTGGGGACCTGTCCGTTGCGCTCGCCCGCGGCGCCGACCCGCCGTCACTCGTCGTTTGTTGCGATTTCTCCCACCCGATGCTCGCCCGCGCGGCGCCGAAGTTCGAGCGGAAGGGGCTGGGCGACCGATGCCTGACCGTCGAGGGGGATGCGCTGCGCCTGCCCTTCCGCGACGGGTCGTTCGACGCCGTAACCGTGGGGTTCGGCGTCCGCAACCTGGCCGACATGAGCGCGGGATTCGGCGAGATCTTGCGGGTGCTCGCCTCCGGCGGCCGACTCGTCGTCCTCGAGTTCAGCCGGCCGTCGGGTCCCCTCCTCTCGCGGGCCTACGCCATCTACTTGAAGCGGGTCGTACCCCGGTTCGGGGACGGTGCCTCGGGCCGCCGAGGACCGTACGGTTATCTCGCGCGCACGATCGGCGATTTTCCCGAGCCCGACCTCCTGGCCGGCATGATCCGTGAGGCCGGGTTCGCGGCGGTGGGTTGGCGGCCGCTGACCGGCGGAATCGTCTGCGTGCACACCGCGTTCAAAGCGTGAGCGACCGCCCCGCGTTCCGCTGGGTGGTTACTCGGCGGTCTGCCAGCCGGTGATGATGACGCGCGGCAGGTCCCACCCGGGTGGAGGCCAGTTCTCCTTGAGCGACGGGTCCCAGTAGAGGTTCGCCGTCCCGACGGTCTTGGCACCCGTTTCGGTGCCGGCGTACGTCACCACCGATCCGTCGTAGTACGGCGTCCCGCTGGCGTCGAACTGGCCGGTCACGTAGAGGATCCCCCAAACGATCGCGTCGTGAACGACCGAGGGCCCCTTCGCGTTCCACACCGCGACCGGCGTCGCCGGAGGCGGGATCGCCTGGTCGTATGTATCGGCGGAATCGACGACCAGCGTGTCGTCGAGATCCGCGACACCGGTGTAGCGCAGATTGATCTGCTCCTCCCCCGCATCCCTGACGCCGTCTTCGTTCTTGTCGCGAAAGGGCTCGCCGGGAAACGTGAACGTCGCCGGCCTCCCGGGAGATCCCGTAACGCGCCACATGGAGGTGTTCACGTAGACGAGGCCGCGAACACCGTAGTTGGCATCCCGAATATTGATCTCGGGCGTGAGATTGCCCGCGACGTTGCCCGCGTCGAAGTCGTGCGGTGGGAGGCCATCCGTCGTGTCGAAGAAGAAGAGTCCGGTCTTCCCGGTGGTGAGGGTTTCGAAATCCGCGCCGGTCCCGGAGCCGTTCTCCCGGAAGTTCGATGCCCCGGTGTCCCACGCGTAGTAGTGGACGTCGCTCCCGCCGGATTTCGCGATGCTCTTCCAGGTCTCGTAGTTGAATTCAGGGCAAGGGACGTTTGGATAGTTCTGGAACTTGTTCGACTCGTCCTGATCGATCATGCCGGGGGAATGGACCTGGGGCGATCCAAGGGTCGCCCAGTTCTGGACGTCCAAGGCGGCGAAGAAGCGGAACCACGGATCCTCGACGTCCTTGCCCTGGAGCTGATTGACGAGCGTGGTCCACGTCGGGTCGTCCAAGTGCCCGTGAAGAAGGTCGAGCTTGGGGGTCGGAGGAAGATCGCGCGGGATGCTCCGATACATGCCGTTGGGCGCCCCCGGGGGGAAGTCTCCGGTCGTTCCAGCCGTCGCCGGTCCCCAGTGAACCTTGAACGCGTTGCTCCACCCGAGCTCGTCACACGAGTGCAGCGGGCCGAAGACCCCGGCGAAAGGCGTCTCGTTGAGAACGGCCCGCACCGTGTGATCCGCCATGATCTGCTCGCCGGCCGTCCCGGGGTTTCGAAGGATCTGCACCCGCGTGCTCACCGTGGCGATGCCGTAGCGAATCCAGTTCCCACCCCCCGAATCGAGATACGGCGGAGCGTAGACGTCGATCGTCTTGATGCGTGCCAGGACGCCGGCCGCTCCCGCGGGAAAGCCGGGCATGATCTTGTCGGCGAGGGCGTCAAGAAACGCGGCCGTCCCCGAATTCGTGGCTCGATCCATTTGGATGTCGGGCCTGCCCGCGATCCCGACGAACATGTCGGAGAGCGCCATTCGATAGGGTTTGTCGAAGATGTCGTCGCTCCCGTCATTGTCGCGGTCAACACCTGCCTTGTAGTACGGCCGGGCCGTGGTGCCGTCCGCGTCGACGGCGGCGGTCGGCCCCGGACCGTCGACGTCAATGCGCCGCAGCGATCGATCGATGACGGCGGTGGTCGGACGGCACAGGTTGGCCTCGCCCGGCGCGGTGTAAGGCGGACGGTCGAACCACCGCTTGACTTCGCGTGTGACACCTTCTCCGAAATACAGCGCCTGTGCGGAGAGACGCTCGTTCTCCGCGATCTTGTTCTCCAAGTCGGCCATCATCAGGTACGACATACCGAGGAGCGTCAGGACCGCCATCACAAGAACGGCGATCACGAGCGCAGAGCCTCGCTCTCCGTTCATGGCGTCGTCGTCGGGGGATTCGTCGCCACGACGTCGATCGAATCCGTTTGCGTACAGCCGGCGGCGTTGGTCACCGTCGCGGTGATCGTAAAAAAACCCTGAGGCGAGGCCTTCCACCCGGTATCGGTCCAGCTCGTGCCGGGCGTCGCCGAGGTGAAGGTTCGCGCTTTCCCCTTCACGCTGGGCACGTAGGTGATCTCAACGCTCACGTAGGTGTCGGTCCCGTTCGTGACCCTGACCGTCGTGGGGACGGAGCCCGAGACCAGCTGACCGTCCGCTGGCGTGACGATCTCGACGTCGCCGGTGAAGGCGCACTCGAGCTTGCCTTCCGTGGAAGGGTCCGACACGTTGCCGCAAGGATCGGCGCCCGTCACGCGGTAGTACACGACTTGGCCCGCCAAAAGCGGAGGGACCGACCCATCCTGGTAGTCCGTGTTGGGGCCGCCGGCGAGCGGGGTTGGGTCCCAGACCGCCGACGCCGGAGCCGCGGCGCCGTCGATCGCCGACGAGCGGAAGAGCTCGTACCGGTCGATCTTGATCGCCTCTCCGTCGACGTCTTGTGTGATCGGCTTCCATTTGACGTGCGCGCTGTTGACCCCCACGAAGTGGGCCTGCACGTTGGCCGGGGCTTTCGGCTTCACTCCGGAATCGGCGACCCGTCCGACAGAAATCGGAGTAGGGAGGCTCTCCCGACCGCAGGCGTCGACCGCTGTCAACACGTAGTTTCGGTCGAGGCACGCAACCAGCGGGGCGTTTGAGTAGGGCGGCTGGAACGAGGTGTCGAGAACGCTCTCGCCGTCGACGAGCGTCGTCGGCTTGGGGTCGCTAGGAGGGCCCCAGTAGAGCCTGTAGCCCGCGAGCTCACGAATTCTCGGCGCCGTAGGGTCCGCGGAGGGTACGTTGGCGGAGTTCGTCGTCACGGGCGCCCACGTCACCACGACGCGATAGGTCTGATCCTTGGAGGTCGTCAATCCCGTCGGTGCGCTCGGCGTGTTCAGGTTGACAACCGTCGCGCTCGCCGGATCGCTCCTCACGCTCATGTTGCCCTCGGCGTCTTGCGCGTGGGTCGAGACGAAATAGGTCGCGCCCTCGGTCAATGCATCGAGAAAAAACGGAGAGCCCGGCACGTTGCGGCTGCCGGACACGACCCCGCTGCTCGGCCCCCAGATCATCTTGTATTGCGTGACGCCGTCTGCGAGCGGGTTTGCGGCCCACGTCACGATCAGGCCCCCGCAGTGTCCTGGAGTCAACGTCGGAGTCGCCGGCTTCGTCGGCCGCGTCATGTCCGCGTTGAGATCCGGGATCCCCTTGTACCGCATGTTCCGCGGTGTCACATCCCCTTTGAGCTCGAACTTCCGGTGCCGCGGCGCGGCAGTGTCCGAGCTGTCGATGTAGTTCAAGTCCTGCTGACGCGTCATCCCGACGAGGGACACGTTGACGCGCGTGAGGCCGGTGCGCAGGGATTTCGCCTCGACGGTCTCTGCGATCGTGGCCGAGGCGTCTTTGAAGGTGTTCGTAGCGTCGTAGTAGATGAAGCTCAGATTTCGTACGTTTTCGGCAACGGGCGTCCGCACCACGAACGCCGGGCTTCCGTAGGTCGCGCCGTTGTTGTTGAGCGTCACCCGGTAAAGCGTGTACGGCGGCGACGTCGGATCGAGCACGACGTTGCCGATGGTCACCGGCTCGGCGTCTCCGTCACGCGCGGGCTCCTTCACGTCGGCCTCGAACGTGATCGTATCCGGTCCCGTGCCGTCGGGCTTGGAGAGCACGTAAGCCACGATCTCGTCGTTTCCGGTCGAGACGGTGGGGAACGCGCCTCCGGCAAGCGCGGCCTCGGGTGCGAGGCTCGCGGCTGGGTCGGCATGATCGAAATCGCCGCGGAGGATGACAGCGTGGTCGAGCGCCCCTTCCAACTGTTCGTCGAGTCTGTTCGGGTTGCCGTCGGGGTTGACGTTGAATCCGAGCATCCGGATGTCGGAGCTCATCAGGTCGAACGCTATCCTCACCGATTCCTGCTGCTCGGTCGCGTTCTCGCCTCTCGCGAACGCCTTTCGAGACGCGTCGTAGACCGTCAACGTGACGACGACGGCCAAAGACAATATCGCCGTGGCGACCAAAACCTCTATCAGCGAAAGGCCGCGTTCGTTCGCGTTCTCGGCGCGCATCAGTTCCTCGTCGTTCCGATCGTGACCGAGCGCTGGCGCCCGGGAACCTCGGTCCAGCTCACCGTCACGCTGACGCGAACGGTCTTCGCCAGGATGTTGCCCGAAGGGTCGGCAAAGTTGCTCGTCATCCCGGTCGAGTTCGCGACCGATACGACGTCGATGGTCGCGTAGGCCTCTGGGCCGAGCTTCGACCTCAGGGTCGTCTGCCATGCGGCGCACGCGCTGTTCCCGCGCGTGTCCACGGTGTAGCTCATGGCCTGACCGTCGTACCCGAACATCTCCCAGATCTGGGCGTACCCCCAGCCGACCATGGCTTCCTGAATCTCCTTCCCGACGGCTACCGCCTCGCTCGACGTCCTGCCGCTCTTGACCTGCTTCGCGCCCACGACGAACAGCCCGCTGATCGTGATCAAAACGCCCGCCAGGAGGCCGAGCGCGATCACCACTTCGACCAGGCTGAATCCAGGCTCGCCGCGACCCTGCATCCCGACCTCTAGTTCACGCGCTCGTGCACGAGCGTCGCCAAGCCCATCGCGTTCACGGAAGCCGTCCATCGCTCGCGGGCGCCGGAGACGTCCGATTCCAAAATGATCGAGGCCGCGGCATCGACGGAACCGTTCCGCTTGAAATCGATCGAGCGGTCCGAGGCGGTCGCGATCCGCACACGGACGGGAGTCGGAAACGTCCTCAGCACGCCGTTCTTCCCAAGGTAACTGTAGCTGTTCGTCGGATCGACGTTGACCGTGAACCTGATCGTCTCGCGCTTCGTCACCGAGATCATCCGCGCGGCACGGAGGTGCAGCACGAGCTCGTCGGCGGCGGCATGGACCTCGGCGATTCGCACCTGCTCGTTGATGATCGGAATCCCGATCCCGATCGCAATCGCGATCAGCGCCATCACGGCGAGCAGCTCGGCTAGGCTGAATCCGTGATTGAGGCCCGTGGCCCGATTCCTGGGCTCCCATGCGTTCAGAAGTCCTCCTCGCCTTCACAACCCGGCCTGAGCATCTTGCATGCCAGGGAATGACGGATGCGCGCATTCCGAGACCCGCGAGTTTAGTACGCTTGGGAATCAAGTGGGGCAGCCCGTCCGTTCGGGGAGCCCGGACTGCGACCGCGGGCGGACGGTCCGGACACGCAACCGGACGCCGTATGGCGCTAGAGGGCGGCTAGCGATGAGGTCAAGGACCGATCTTCAAGAGCCCGAGATAGGCGACCACGGCACGGCGCCCCCAAAGGAGGGCGGCCAAAGCCGCCGGCGCGAGAAAACAGCCGAACGGAAGTGCGTTTTGGAGGGTCTTCCCCTTCAGGGGGATGAGGGCGAGCCCGGTCACCGCGCCGACGATCGACGCGGCGAACAGCGTCACCGCCACGCCCGCCGGCCCCGTGAAAGCCCCCACGAGAGCCATCATCTTCACGTCGCCGAATCCCATCGCCTCGACCCCTCGAACGCGAGAGTAGAGCGCACCGATGCCCCACAAGATTCCCGACCCGAGAGCCGCGCCGCTCAGCGAGGCCACGATGCGCGGCCATCCGGGATCGCCGAGGAAGGGGTTGTACCAGGCCAGGGCGAGTCCCACCCCGAACCCAGGGAGCGTCACGAGATCGGGCAACAACTGGTGATCGTAGTCCGTGAAGAACAGGACGATCATCAAGAGCGTGAAGATCGCGGCGATCGCGAACTCAGAGGACGGAGTGAGCCCGCGCCAGAGCGCGACCCCTGCAAGTCCGGTCAACGCCTCGACCGCCGGATAGCGCCAGGAGATCGGCGCACGGCACGTCGCGCAGCGCGCGCGGAGAACGAGCCACGAGATGACCGGGAGGTTTTGCCACGCTCGCACGGGCGCGCCGCACTTCGGACAGCGCGATCCGGGGTAGACGACGCTCTCGCCGCGCGGCAGACGGTAGATGCACACATTGAGAAAACTGCCGAGGACGAGCCCGACGGCAAGCACGAGAATCGATGCGAACGGCTCGAAACCAAAGACGCTCACGAGCCGAGCACCCGCGAGGCTTTGCTGGAGACCGTTCCGGCCGACGGGTCGTACGCGTAGGCGGCTCCGTCAGGGTCTTGCGGCAGGGAACGCACGAGCCCCGCCCGGACGAGATCCTCGAGGCTGTTGGGCGGCCGGCCGTTCCGTTGCCTATAGGCGGCGATTGCCGCGTCCAGGTCCTGAAGGTCGGCGCGCACCGTCAGCGTCCGGATCTGCCGCGTCGCAATCGCCCGAGCCCCGTCGTCGTTGCGCGGGTCGTCCAGCACGTCCTTCCACCGGGCGATCGCCTCCCGCAGGTTTCCCGTGCGCGCAGTCATTCCGGCCTTCAGCCGGAACAAGTCGGGAGGAGCTCCCGGTGCTCTTGCCGCCAGGTCGAAGTAGGCGGCGGCGCGATCGAATCGTAGGACCCGTTCGCACTCCCAGCCGGCGAGATAGGGGAGGATCCATGCGGAAGGGTTCTTCGCAAAGCCACGATCGAGGAGCCGCAGCCCGGCGTCGACGTCTTTCGCTTCAGTCGTCAGGATGATCGCGCCGAGCCAGTACGGATCGATGTACCGGGGGTCGAGCTCGGCGATCACGTCGCCGAAGACGTGCTCGACGTATCGGTAGCGATTCTCTCGGTCGTAGTCGGAGTAGTACTGGATCGCCCACAGGTAGACGAAGTCGGCGACCAGCGGCGCATGCCCCAGACTGATGGCCTTGAGGTATTTCCCGTTCGGCATGTAAAGCAGTTCTTTGCTGCCGCTCGCGGCGGAGTCGATGTCGGCGAGACGCGCACGCGACGATCCGGCTCCCAAGGCGGCGACGGCCAACAGCCAGAAGGCGACAATGGGACGCATCAGACGAACTCGCGACGCTCGAACACCAGGCAGGCAAGGATCACGATCGCGACCGCGTAGCAGAGACCGTAGGCGAGCGCCGCAGTGAAGTAACCCTCAGGGAGCGCGAGACCGTGAACCGCCGACGCCTTGACGTTCAACCGGTCGAGGTTCGGGAGAACGGCGTGGAGGCCCCGGCATAACACCTTGCCGGCGTTCGACGGAACGCGCGTTTCGAGGAGATCGAAGCTCCACGACAGCTGGCCCACGACGTACGTCGCCACCGTCCCAACCGCCGCGAGAATCGGATTCGTGAAGCAAGAGAACAACACCGCAAACGCCGCGACCAGCTCCAGCTCGACATAGCCCAGGACAATCGCCGGAAGGAGGGGCGCAGGCGACTCTCCGGAGAGCGCGACCGCGACCAGCAGTCCCGCGCCCGTCACCGCCACCGATGAGCCCAAAACGAGCGAGAGCCCGGCATACTTGCCGCACACGAACTGCCACCGTCGCACCGGCTGGGCCAAGAGCGTATAAACCGTCCGACGCTCGATCTCCTTGAACACGAGCGACACGCCGACAAAGACCGCGGTAAGTAGTCCGAAGAAAGAAATCGCGGACAGGCCGAGGTCTTTCACGATCTTGATCTCGCTTCCGATGGTGAGCAGCGCCACGAAATGGGAGAGCGCGATCAGCACGAGAGCGAACGCGAGAATCAGATACAGGATCCGGTCGCGCATGGCCTCGCGAAACGTGTTGAGCGCGATTGCGACAATCGCGCTCACGACGCGCGCTCTTCGGCCTCGGCCCGCCCGATCTCGCGGAGGAAAAGGTCCTCGAGCGTCTCGCGACGCGGCCAAACCGAAAGGACCTCACCTCCCGCAGCGGTCACCGCGGCGAGCAGCTTCGTCAGGGCCGGCACGCCGTCCACCCTCAAGAGCGTCGTGCCGTCCGGAGCCGTCGCGCCGTTGCCTGGAAGACCGGCGGGAAGCACGCCTCGCACGGAGACCTCGATCCACTTGGCTTCCCTCGGCACGAGGTCGTCGAGCTTGCCGACCGCGCGCAGCCTTCCCTTGAAGACGATCGCGACGCGGTCGCAAATCATTTCGGCGTCTTGAAGGATGTGACTCGAAAAGAAGATGGTCCGCCCCGCCGCGCGTTGCTCCAGGATCAGATCGCGCACCTCGCGCCGACCGACCGGATCGAGCCCTGACATCGGCTCATCGAGAATGACAAGCTCGGGGTCGTGCTGGATCGCCTGCGCCAAGCCCAGCCGCTGGACCATCCCCTTCGAGAACTTTCGCAGCGGAGTCGTCTCGCGCCCCGCGAGCCCGACGCGCTCGATGACGGTTTCGATGCGACGCTTCCGCTCGGCCGCCCGGAGTCCGTGGAGTCTCAAGTAGAGGTCGAGGAACTCGAACGCGGTCAGATAGTCGTAGAAGTACGGATTCTCGGGAAGGAATCCCAGCCGCGCACGGGCGGCGATGTCGTTCGGCCGCAGGCCGAAGAGGCGGACCTCGCCGGCGTCCGGTCGCAAGAGCGCGAGCATCATCTTGAGCGTCGTCGTCTTGCCGGCTCCGTTCGGGCCGAGCAACCCGAAGATCTCGCCGGGACGGACGGAGAGATCGAGTCCGTCGATGGCGACCGTGCGCCCGATCCCCAGATGGCCGCGAAACGCCTTCCGTAGACCGCGAAGTTCGATCACCGCCGACATGCCGAGCGCCGCTCCTTTTCCGGATGCGAGCCGAATCTAGTGCCTGAAAGACGCCGCGCCAAGATGCGACGCCGGCGTGGCAGACGTCTCGTCTCGACGTCCGCGCGCCAAGACGTCATCGTAGAGGTCCTCCAGCCCGCGCACCATGCGGCGGATGTCGAACTCGTCCCCCAATCGGGATCGCGCGGCAGCCGCGTACCGCCGCCGCGCCTCCGCATCGCCGGCGAGCTCGACGACGGCGTCCGCGGAGGAGGAGGAATCCCCCGGTGAAACGAGCCGACCGCTCTCCCCGTCGACGACGATCTCCGCGACGCCCCCGGTATGCGTCGCAATGACCGGCACCGACGCGGCGATGGCCTGGAGCACAACACGCGGAAGCCCCTCGAACAGCGACATGAGGAGGAAGATGTCCATGGCCGCGAGCAGGTCGGGAACGTCGTCCCGCCAGCCGAGCAGTTGCACCGCCCCGCGGAGCCCGGCCGATGCGATCGCACGCTCGACCGAAGGGCGCAGCTCACCATCTCCGGCGATGAAGAACCGCAGGCGGCTGTCGCGCAGACGGGCGAGACGAGCGGTTTCGACGAAATCGAGGGGGCCCTTCTGCGGCTTGAAATTCGCGATCGAGCCGACGACGATGTCCTGGGGAGCCGCGCCGATCTCCTCGCGTACGCGCTGCCTGGCGCCCGGGGGCGCACCGTACAGCGACGGATCGATACCGCTGCGAAGGATGCGGTACTGCGAGTCATGACCGATTCCGAATGCCAGACCCCTGTCGCGGTCGGACCGGGCGACGCACACGATGCGGTCGGTCATGCGCGCGGCGGCGCGCTCCGCCTCCACGTACACACGACGCGTCAGCGCCGGCTGGACGTCATTGAAGCTCCAGCCGTGCACGGTATGAACGACCCCGGGAACGCCCGCCATCCGCGCGGCCGCCCGCCCGAGGATGCCTGCCTTCGACGAATGCGTATGGAGGAGATCCACGCCGCCCAACATCGAGGCCAATCGCATCACGGCGGCTACGTCCGTGAACGGCGCGACCTCTCGGACGAGCCACGGGAGGATCCGTACGTCGGTCTCTTCGAGGGCTTGGGTCTTACCGTCCAGCATCCCTCCCGCTCCGGTCCAGAGCCCTACCTCGAATCGTGTCCGATCGTGGTGCTCGACGCAGAAGAGAGTGTTCTGCTGGGCGCCGCCCAACTCGAGACGCGTGATGAGGTGGACGATCTTCGGAAGTCTAGACGCCATGGCGCTCGAGGAAGATGCTGATCGACAGTAGGTTGAACAGAGGCAGGCCGAAATCCTGCGCGCCGGAGAGATGACTCGCAAACAGCCCAGATGCCGCTTTGGCCTTCAAGCCGGGCCACCTTGCGAGTGCGTGCTCGTCGAGGCGGGAGCACGCGAGGTCTCTCAACGGCCCCCGCAGCCAGGCCGCCAGGGGGAGATCGAACCCCTGCTTGGGGCGCTCCAAGATCGCCTCGGGAACGAGTCCCGCAAGCGCGCGTCGGAGAAGCCGCTTCGTCTCGCCTCCTTTGATCTTCACCTCGTCGGGAAGCGCAGCGACGAACCGCACCACCGGAAGTGCCAAGTACGGAACGCGCGCTTCGAGGGAAAACGCCATGGATGCGCGGTCGACTTTCTGAAGCAGATTGTGCGGAAGCCATTCGGAGAGGTCGGCGCGTAGGCGGGACGACAGCGCCCCCCCCGCGCTTCCCGCGCTCCCCTCGAAATACGGGGAGAACGCGGCTTCGGCGTCGCGAGTAAATTCGCGGACAACGTCGTCGTCGAAGAGAGTCGCCGCCAAGGAGCCCGCCATCGTCTGAGACCACTCCAGGTGGTTCCGGACGGGATCGCGCGTGCCGAGTGCCTCCAAGGCCTGGCCCACTCGGGCGGGAACCACACCGAGACTCCGGCCGGCGCGTGCCACGGGGCCAAGACCGGGGAGACCCCGCATCCAGCCGAGGCGCTCCTGGAACAAGTGCCTTCGGTACCCGCCGAACAACTCGTCCGCGCCCTCGCCCGAAAGCGCGACCGTGACCTTCGTGCGCGCGAAACGCGAGAGGAGCCAGGTCGGGAGCAGCGCGGGATCGAGAACCGGCTCCTCGAGATGAGCGATCGCCACGGGAAGCTCTCGTGCGACGTCGTCCGCCGAAACGACCAGCTCGTGATGTTCTGTGCCTAAAGCACGGCTCGCAAGGACGGCGAATCGACGCTCGTCGTGCGCCGCCGCGTCGGCGAACCCGACGGAAAACGACTGCACGCGCCCGGGAGCCGCCTCAGCGAGGAGGGCGGTGAGCCCGGTGGAGTCGAGCCCTCCGGAAAGAAAAACCCCGACGGGGACGTCGGCGACCGCCTGCGCGCGAACCGCATCCCGTAGGAGGACCTGCAACCGCGCGGCCAGGTCGTCGATCCTCGTGTCGCCGTTGTCGATAGCGGACGGGAGCGTAAACCACCGGGCGGTGCGCGCGATCCCGTCCCGGACGTGGAGCGCATGCCCCGGGAGGAGCTTTGCGACATCGCGAAAGACCGTCTTGGCGCCCGGGACGTATTGCAGTGCGACGAGATCGACGAGTCGTGCGGGATCGATCGTGGGGCCGGGCGCCGGGTAGCGGAGAAGCGCAGCCATCTCGGAGGCGAAGACGATTTGGCCGCGTACCTCCCGCAGGTACAGCGGCTTGATCCCGAGCGCGTCTCGCGCGAGGAACGTCTCACGGCGCGCGCGATCCACCAGGCAGAACGCGAACATCCCGTCCAGCGCGTGCACCATCTCGGGGCCTCGCTCTTCCCAGAGATGAACGAGAACCTCCGTGTCGGAGCGCGTCGTGAATCGGTGCCCCTTCGCCGACAGCTCCAGACGCAGAGTGTCGTGGTTGTAGATCTCGCCGTTGAAGACGACCTCGACCCCGCCGTCTTCGTTCCGGATCGGTTGATCGCCGGTCGTCAGGTCGATCACGCGTAAGCGCCTGATCCCAGCCGTCACGCCGGGAGCCTCGATCATGCCCGATGAATCCGGCCCTCGATGCCTCAACGCGTCGAGCATCGCGCGCACGCCCTCCGGGTCGATCGGTGCGAGGCGGGGATCGATCACGCCGCAGATTCCGCACATCGAGTTTCCGCTCAGGCCCCGCGCGCAAGCTCTTCGGCGGTCTCCAACCCGTCGAGCATCGCGCGCTCCATGTAGGAGTACGTCCAGGCGCCGTAACGCCCGATCGTCTTCACGCCAAGCGCCGCAAGGCGTGGGATCACCTCGGCCATGACCTCCTGCCGCGCCCGATCGAAGATCACGTAGCCGGGATCGATGCGGATCCAATCGCGCGCGATCACGCGATCGTCCGCTCGAAGAATCCCTTCGCGAACGAGCGCGGCGACTGCGGCCTTCTCCATCGCGGCCGGGTCCGCGGGCTCGTCGCGCCTCAGCCCGAACTCGACGTAGAGCGAGGAGGTGTCGGGCGGACAGACGCCTTCGCTCATCGCGTGAGGGAAGCCGGCGCGATAGAACGGGGCGTCCGCGTCGGGAAAGTAGATCCAGTGCGCCCCGGCGCCCACTCCCGGGCGTGCGATGCCGAGGTTCAGGCAGCCGACGACCGACCAATCGAGCCGAGACGCCAGGGCGGCACCGTCAAAGCCGCCCCCGCTCACGATCTTGAGGAGGAGGGGTAGCGGAATCGTCGACACGAGCCGGTCGTAGACGATCGTCTCCCCCGTCGCGAGCGTCGCGGTCTGCTGCTTCAAGTCCACGGCTGTAACGCGTGCGCTGGTTCGCAGCGTCTTCACCTTGGCCGCAAAGGCGTTCGGAACGATCTCGATCCCGCCCCGCTTCGGGTAGCGAAAGCTCGCGTTGTAGCCCATCCGCTCGTTCGCGATCCCCAGCGCGCCGCGAACGACCTCGGTGAGATTCGGCCGTGGGACCGCCCACGACACCCAGTCGGCGGTCATCTCCGCAGGGTCGCGCCGGAACAGCTTCTCGTTGTACGGAAACATGAACGCCTCGCTGATCCCCCGTCCCAGCGCGGCGAGCGACCAGTCCCGAAACGAGAGCGAGGGGTCGTCGGGGACCGCCTGTGCCAACGCGTCGACTGCGCCGAGAATGCAGTCGGCGACGATATCCTTCGGCAAGCCGTGGAGGTTCGCCTGGAACGGAAACGGGAGGGTGACGCCCCGTGTCCGGATCGACGCATTGCGCGAGACGACGGCGAACGCGTCCGGCCACATCTCGTCCAGCAGCTTGACGGCTCGCGGGTCGCGCACGTGGAGGAGATGCCCGGTGTAGTCGAAGACGAACCCGTCGATCGTCCGCGATCGGCAGAGTCCGCCGGCGACGGCGTCGGCCTCCAGGACGACGTTCGGGATGTCGCCCAAGAAACGCGCTGTTGCGAGTCCGGCGAGCCCGCCTCCCAAGATGACGATCATAGGGACATGTCGATCGTCTTCAGCCAGGCCGCGGCGCCCAACGCGACGACGGTCACCCCGCCCAGGATCCAAGCTGCGCCCGTCGGGGAGGCGGCGCTCATCCCCAGAGCCGCCGCGCCGAGGACCGCCGTCGCCGCATACGACCCGACCACCGTTTGCCGCGTCGTGAGCCTCCACTTCCTCAGGCGCAAGGCCACGTGGTCGGGGCTCCCCAGCATGACGGGGAGACCGCGCCGTCTCCTGACGTACATGACGAACAGCATGTCGAACAGCGGTACTCCCAGAATCAGCGCGGGTGCGACCGCAGCCAGCCGGTTGGTCGTCGTGTATGCGTTGTTCATGGCGGTGGCGCCGAGCATCATTCCGAGGAACAAACTGCCGCAGTCCCCCATGTAGATCTTGGCCGGCGCGAAATTGTACCGAAGAAAGCCCAGGCACGAGCCCGCGAGAGCCGCCAGCACGAACACGGCGGCGGTGTTGCCGCCCAGGGTGGCGACGACGATGAAACCCATCGAGGCGATCAACGCCGTCCCCGCGGAAAGTCCATCCATGATGTCGATCAGGTTGAATGCGTTCGTGCACGCGAGCAACCACACGATGGACAGGGCGATGGCCAGGGGTACGGGGAGGAAGGTCAGCTTGATGTAGATTCCCGATTTCACGAGGACGAGAACCGCCACGGTCTGCCCCGCGAGCTTGGTCCACGGCCGCAGGGAGCCGAGGTCGTCCACGAGGCCGACGAGAACGACGATCGAGCCGGCCAGGAGCAGACCCAAGGTCTCCCGGCTGAACGGGACGGTGAGTGCTAACGCCAAGAGGAACGCAAGGTAGATCGCGAGCCCGCCCAGATACGCGACCGGCTCCTTCTGGCTCTTGAGGCGCCCGTCGGGACGGTCGACGATCCCGAACCGGATGGCCGCTTCGCGAACACGGGGGGTCAACCAGAGCGCAAGCCCCGCAGCCAGCACGAAGGTGAGTAACTGAAGCAGCCCCCGGGTCATCGTGCTCCTGTCGAACGAATTCGGCGCATCTTAACCCGGCGGGGCCGCGTCGATGCGCGCATGACGCAGCTCCCGAAAAGAAAACGGCGAGAGCCGTGAGGCCCTCGCCGTTCGAATGAGACGATGGAAATCGTCTTACTGCTGGCTGCCCTGCGGGTAGCGCAGGAACTGACCGTTGATGAAGCAGATCTCGTCGTTGAACGAGTTGGTCGTTCCGGTCGTGCAGGTGCTGCCCGAGCCGTCCTTGCCCTGCGAGTAGAGCGTGTACTCGGTGGTGACCGAGGCGACCTGAAGGTCGTGGGCCCAGCCGTCATTGACCGGCATAATCTTCATGTACGCGCCGGCCTCGATGACCGTCTTGAGCGCTGCCGCCGTGGCGGCGACGGGGTAGACGTTGTTGTCGACGGCATACGACTCGATGCCGGTGCCGACGCTGCGCATGTCGGCCATGGTCCGCTTCTGCTTACCGCGATCGATCGCGTTCAGAAGGTTCGGGATCGCGATGGCGGCGATGATGCCGATGATCGCGACGACGATCAGGAGCTCGATCAGAGTGAATCCCTTGGAATCCCGCTTCAGCATGGTGTGGCCTCCTTTATAGGTCCCAGCGTCTCATTCAGCAATGGTGATGCCAAGCCGGCATTCCGATGCGGTCATCGCGACAAAGGGCGCCGTGTCACCGTTTCTTGCTGGAGCGCGCTTCTCGATGATGCCATGAAGGTCTCTCGGCGGCCAGGACCGGCCCGCCACTGTCGGGAATTGCGCCGGGAGTTGACACGCAGCGTCACTGCCGTCGGCCTCCCCGGCTCCGACGCTAAAAAGGAATTCTATCAGTTAGCCCACCCGGGGCCGAACGTGAGGATCGTGGGCGTCCTCAGCGGGGTCGACCTCGGGGAGATCGAGCTCACCCGCCTCGGCAGCCGCCCCATCCCCCGGGGTGACCATCTCGCCACGCGTCAGCCCGTATTTTTTCGCGAAATAGCGAAATGAGCGGAAGGTCATGCCGAGGATCTCCGCGGCTCGCGTCTGCACGCCGTGCGCGCGCTCCATCGCTTCGGCCATGTAGCGGCGGCGGAGGTCCTCGAGATGACGCTCGAGATCGATCCCCGAATCCCGGAGCACCACGTCGAGCTCACCGCGCCCGCCGTGTCCTCCGCGGAGCTCACGTGGCAGGCTCTCCGCCTGGATGACGTTTCCCGGTTCGAGCGCCACCGCCCGCTCGATGACGTTTTCGAGCTCGCGCACGTTTCCGGGCCAGTGGTAGGCCTCGAGGCATTCCATCGCCTCCTCGCTGATCCCGTGCAGCGATTTCCCCATGCTCGCCTTGTACTTCTCCAGGAAGTGCTCCGCGAGTGCCGGGATGTCCTCCGGCTTCTCCCTGAGGGCCGGCATGCGGATCGGGATCACGTTGATCCGATAGAACAGATCCTCCCGAAACGTCTTCTCCCGGACCATCTTCTCGAGATCCTGGTTGGTCGCGGTGATGACGCGGACCTCGACGGGGATCTCCTCAGTGCCGCCAACGCGGCGGATCACCCGCTCCTGGAGGACGCGCAGGAGCTTGATCTGCATCGCCGGCGTGGTTTCGCCGATCTCGTCGAGGAAGATCGTCCCACCGTCGGCGACTTCGAAGAGACCCTTCTTCGTCACCACCGCGCCGGTGAACGATCCCTTCATGTGGCCGAACAATTCGCTCTCCAAGAGCTCGTCGGGGAGCGCGCCGCAATTGATCGACACGAAGGACTGATCGCCCCGCCCGCTGTTGTAGTGGATGGCCCGGGCGATCAGCTCCTTGCCGGTGCCCGATTCTCCCGAGACGACGATGGTGCTGCCGGTCCCCGCCACCCGCTCGATGAGTTGGAAGATCGCTTTCATCTTCCCGCTGCGGCCGACGAGCCCGTCGAAGCAATAGCGTCCCTTGAGCTCGGCCTTGAGGCCGCGATTCTCGCTCTTCAAATCGGCGTTTTCGCTCGCGATGCGCTTCTGGTCGATCGTCCGCCGCGCGACGACCCTCATCTCGTCCAGGTCGAAGGGTTTTTCGACGTAGTACGCCGCACCCTCGTTCAAGGCCTCGATCGCGGTTTCCTTCGACCCGTAGGCGGTCATCAGGATCACCGAGCTCTCCGGCGACACCTTTCGCACGTGCCGCAGCAGCTCGAGTCCCGTCATCCCCGGCATCGAGACATCGGTGATGACGAGATCGTAGACGGGGTCTTTCGCGATCCGGGAGGCCGCCTGGGATCCTCCGTCGGCCACTTCGACCGCGTACCCCTCCTTGCGCAGCATCAGAGACAGGAGGTCGCGCATGCTCTTTTCGTCCTCGACCACGAGCACTCTGTTCATGCCGGGACCCCTCCCGCCGATGCAAGCGCACTCTTCGTGGTTCCCGGCTCCCCGGCCCGGACCCTGGGAACGGCGATACGGATCGTCGTCCCCCGGCCGGGACGGCTGTCGATGGCCACGCGCCCTCCGTGCTCCTCGACCAGCCGGTAGACGATCGCCGCACCGAGCCCCGTCCCCTCGTCGAACGCGCTGCGGAACGGCTGGAAATAACCCTCGCGCGCCCGCTCGTCCATTCCGACCCCCTCGTCCGCGAACATGACGTCCACCTCGTTCCGCTCGTCGTCGACCGCAACCGAGATCGTCAGACTTCCCCCTTGGGGCATGGCTTTCAGAGCGTTCGTGGAGAGGTTCCAGCACACCTGCTTCATCCGGTTCTCGTCGACGTCGCACCAGACTTCGTCCGCGTCGAAGTGCGTCTCGACACGGTGGGCGCCGGTGAACTCCCGGCTCTTTCTCAGCAGTTTCAGGTGATCCTCGAGCAGCCGTACGAGATCGCAGCGTTGCGTCGAGAACTTCCCCGGACGCGCGAAGGTCAGGAAGTCCCGTATCGTTTGGTCGAGCCGCTGCGACTCGCGCAAGATGATGTCCATGAGCTCCAGCGTCTCGCCTCGGGGCTTCAGATCCCCCTTCAAGTACTGAACCGATCCGCTGATCGCCGCCAACGGGTTACGCAACTCGTGCGCCATGCCCGCCGCCATCTGTCCGAGCGCCTCCATGCGCTCCTTGAGTCGCATCTGCTGCTCGACGGCATAGACCTCCGTGAGATCCTGAAACGTGAAGATGTAGCCCAGAGGCTGGTCCGCGCGGTCCTGGAGAATGGAGACCGCAATACCGAGGAAGATCCGCGCCCCGCTCGGCGCGAGGTAGTGCCGCTCCAATCGAAAGCGCCGCCGCGCCTCGAGCTGCGCGCGCGCCGCTGCAAGGAACCCGGGCTCGAGGCCGAACAACTGCTCGATCGTCGTGCCCTCGACGTCGTCTTGCGCACGTCCCGTGATCTCGGCCCCGCCGCGATTCATGAAGTTGACGCAACCCGTAAGATCGGTCGTGATCAGTCCGCTGTGAATCGATTCGATGATGTTCTCGTTGAGCGCCTGAAGGCGCAAGACGGCGCCCTGGCGCTCGTCGAGCTCGCGCGTCTGAACCCGCACGCGCTCCGAGAGATGCGAGGCCAAAAGCGCGACCGAGACGAAAGCGACCGCATGGACGATCAGGAAGTAGGACACGCGCCACGACGCGGCCGGCTCGGACGACGCGAGCGAGCGGTTAAGCCCGATCCAACCGGCGCCCTGCAGGACGAGTACCGCATAGAACGCGAAGCACATGCCCGCGAGGATCAACCCGCCGCGGCGCACGAGAAGCAGTGAGGCCACGGCGATGGGAAGCAGGTAGAGAAAAGACATCGGGCTGTCGAGTCCGCCGGTGATGCTGACGAACGCGGTCACGACCAGAGCGTCGCCGACGAGCTGCAGGTAGATGAACCCCGGAGTGCCTTTGAGCCATCGATCGAGAAGCGCGTACAGCAACACCATCCCGTAGATGACCGCCGCCAAGAGGAACAACGGTCGCAAGGTCTGGCCGGGTTTGAGCGTCAGCTCGATGGCGAAGGCCGAGATCAGCAGGGTGGTCACGGTGACCACCCGGAGAATCATCAGCCAGCGGAGCTGCCTGTCGAGTTCGGCGCGGTTCATCGTGGCTCGGGAGGAGGCCCCGTCGGGACCTCCTCCCTCTCCGTAAGACGTGTCAATTGATCTTGTTGATGAGGTCGAACATCGGCATGTACATCGAGATGACAATGCCCCCGATGACGATGCCGAGGAAGCAGATCATGACCGGCTCGAGCATGGCCAACAGGTTGGCCGTCGCCTCGTCCACCTCGTCCTCGTAGAAGTCGGCGATCTTGTTGAGCATGGTCTCCAAGGCGCCCGTCTGTTCGCCGACCGCGACCATCTGAACGACCATCGACGGGAATACGTTCGTCGCCTTCAACGGCTCGGCGATCGTCCTGCCCTGCTCGATGCTCTTCCGAGTCTCCATGATCGCATCTTCGACGATCGAGTTGCCGGCGGTTTTCGCCGTGATCTCGAGCGCCTCCAAGATCGGCACGCCGGACGACACGAGGGTCCCCAGCGTGCGGCAGAATCGAGCCACCGCGATTTTCTTCAGCACGTTCCCCAAGACGGGAATCTTGAGGAGAGTCGCGTCGATGATCCGCCGTCCGCGGTAGGTCTTGTGAAAGCGGTAGATCGCGAAGATCGTGAGGCCGATGACCGCGAAGACCAGCCACCACCATGCCCCGATGAATTTCGAGAGGGCGATCGTGACCCGCGTGGGCAGGGGCAGCTGCGCTCCTAGACCCGCGAACAAGGTCGCGAACGTCGGGATGACCTTCCAGAGGATGATCCAGACGACGCCGATCGCGATGAGGATGACCGCGACCGGGTAGACCATCGCCGATCGGACCGCCGACCGCAGCTTGACGATCTTCTCGATGTACTGCGACAGCCGCTGGAGAATCGTGTCGAGGATACCGCCCGTCTCGCCGGCGGCGACCATGTTGCAATAGAGGTCGTCAAAGGCCCTCGGGTGCTTGCGCAGCGAGTCCGCCAGAGTCGCGCCGGACTCGATCTCCTGCCTCACCTCGAACAGGATCTTCTGGAAGACTCGGTTGTCCTGTTGCGTACCCAGGATCTCGAGGCACTGAACCAGTGGCAGCCCGGCGTCGATCATGACCGAGAACTGACGCGTGAAGACGGCGATCTCTTTCTGGGAGATTCCACCGCCCATCTTCGGCAACGCGAACTCTTTTCCCTTCTCCGTCACCGCGGTGACCGTGACCTGCTGCTTGCGCAGCATCGCGATCGCGGCGTCCTTGTTTTCAGCGACGAGAACACCCTCTTGAGTCTTCCCGGCGCGCGTGCGGCCTTTCCAAGTGTAGTTCGGCATCTTTTGGCTCTCCTTCGGTCCGGCCGGGCGCTACCGGCGCTCGGGCATCCGGCGCGAGCCGGCCGCGGCCGCGACGGGTGAGGCGACGGGGGTATTGATCGTCCCCGCGCCGCGGTTGAGCATGTCCTGCAGCTCGTCGGGGTGCGACGACATCGACAGCGCGAGCTGCAGCGTGATCTGCTTCTTGTAGTAGAGCGTGGCGAGCGACTGGTTGAACGTCTGCATCCCGAACTGCGTCTGGCCCGTCTGCATCGCCGAGTAGATCTGGTGGACCTTGTCCTCGCGGATGAGGTTCCGAATCGCGGAGTTGGGAACGAGGATCTCCAGCGCCAACGCACGGCCGTGACCGGTCGCCCGGGGAAGCAGGGACTGGCAGAGGATCCCCTCGAGCACGAACGAAAGCTGCGCCCGGATCTGCGACTGCTGGTGCGCGGGAAACACGTCGATGACGCGGTTGATCGTCTGCGCCGCGGAGTTCGTGTGCAGCGTCGCGAAGGTGAGGTGTCCCGTTTCCGCGATGCGCAGCGCCGATTCGATCGTCTCTAAATCGCGCATTTCGCCGATGAGCACGATATCGGGGTCTTGGCGCAACACCGAACGCAGCGCGTTCGTGAAGGAGTGCGTGTCGGCGTGCAGCTCGCGCTGATTGACCAGGCACTTCTTGTGGGAATGGAGATACTCGATCGGGTCCTCGATCGTGACCATGTGCTCGTGCCGCTCGCTGTTGATCTTGTCGAGCATCGCGGCCAAGGTCGTCGTCTTGCCCGAGCCCGTGGGCCCGGTCACGAGGATCAGCCCCCTCGGCTTCTCGCACAAGGAGGCGACGATGTCCGGAAGTCCCAGGTCCTTGAAATTGCGCATTTCCCAGGGGATGGTCCGGAACGCTCCTGCGACGGCACCCCGCTGGAAAAACACGTTGGCGCGGAAACGCGCCAGTCCCTTCACACCGAAGGAGAAGTCCACTTCGAGGGCCTCCTCGAGGCGGTGCTTTTGGGTCTCTGTGAGAACGCCGTAGATGAGCTGCTTCGTCTCCGCGGCGGTCATGGGCGGAAGCTGCAGGGGGACGATCTTGCCGTCGATGCGGATCTGCGGCGGCGAATTCGTCGTGACGTGCAGGTCGCTGCCGCCCTGGTCAACGAGGGTCTTCAGGAGCTGGTGCATGGTAACGGCCATCGACGTTTCCTCCGCCTCGCGGACGAGGCCTACAGTACGGTCTCGCGGACGACTTCCTCCACGCTGGTCTGCCCGTCCCGCAGCTTCTGCAGGCCGGACAAGCGGAGCGTGATCATCCCATCCTCCATCGCCTTGCGACGAAGCTCCATCGCCGACGCGCCGGAGAGGATCAACTCCCGCAATTCGTCGGTTATCTCCATCACTTCGAACAGCCCGACGCGCCCGCGGTAGCCGGTGTTGTTGCAGTTGGGACAGCCGCGGCCCTTGTACAGGCGGACCTTTCCGGCCTCCTCGATCGGGAAACCGATCTCGACGAGCGCCTGCGCCGGCAGTTGGATCTCTTCCTTGCAATCCTTGCAGATCCTCCGGACGAGTCGCTGCGCGCAGATCAGGTTGACCGAGGTCGCGACGAGAAACGGCTCGATTCCCATGTTCATCAGGCGGTTGATCGTCGACGGCGCATCGTTGGTGTGGAGAGTCGACAACACCAAGTGGCCCGTGAGCGCGGCCTTCACGGCGATCTCCGCCGTTTCGAAGTCGCGGATCTCACCCACCAAGATGATGTTCAGGTCCTGCCGCAGGAAGGCCCGCAATGCGGTCGCGAAATTCAGCCCGATCTGCTCCTTCATCTGAACCTGGTTGATGCCGTGGAGGTTGAATTCCACGGGATCCTCGGCGGTCATGATGTTCGTCTCGGGGGTGTTCACACGAGCGATCGAGGAATACAGGGTGTTCGTCTTTCCCGATCCCGTCGGACCGGTGACGAGGACCATGCCGTAGGGCCTCAAGATCTGCCGCTCGAACTTGGCGAGCGACTCGGGCTCGAATCCCAAGCGAGTCATGTCCAGGACCAGATTGTCCTTGTCGAGCAGCCGCATGACGATCTTTTCGCCGAACAGCGTCGGAAGGACGGAGACGCGGTAGTCCATCTCCTTCGTCTTTCCCTGCAGCTTCATCTTGATCTTGATGCGGCCGTCCTGCGGAAGGCGCCTTTCCGAGATGTCGAGCTTCGCCATGATCTTCAGGCGG